>JAZQKP010000001.1:0-32859 GCA_045542275.1 Eubacteriales bacterium
ATGCCAGAGTCAAAGTCTGGTGCCTTACCGCTTGGCTATATCCCAATATTTGCTTATGTATTCTAACATATTTTATTATTGTTGTCAAGCATTTTATACATTTTTTAGGCTTGAGGCAATATTCGACCTCTATATTAAAAATACTTGTTGAATTTAATGTTTCAATATGCTAAAATGCAATGTAAAGAGGTGATGACAATGGAAGAATTGGTTTTAGTTAAGCCTAATAAGGAATACACAGATGAAATAATGGGCTACAAAAATGAATTTTTGGCTAAGGGAGATTCTATGGACGGATGTGGTTCGCTTAGAAGATGTACCAATGCCTTAGAATATCTTGATGTATGCAAAAGCTATGAAAGTAAAGAAACATTACCCATTGGCAAGGTTGTAGCAACGCAGTTTTTTTATGTTCGTAAATCTGATAACAAAATAGTTGGAATGATACAGGTAAGACATTACTTTAATGAATACCTTGAAAAATATGCAGGACATATTGGCTATTCTGTGAGGCCAAGCGAAAGACGTAAGGGCTATGCAAAATCAATGCTAAAAGAGGCTCTTAAATTTTGCAAGGAGATTGGTCTTGAAAGAGTTATGGTTACCTGTGAGGAGAGCAATATAGGAAGTGAAAAAACAATTCTTGCAAACGGTGGAGTTTTTGAATATACAATTCATCAGCCTGAAGAAAATATAAATTTGAAAAGATATTGGATAAACGTCAAGTGATGGAGAACACATATGAAAATCGTTGAAATAGATAAAAGCAATGCTGAATATATATCTGACTTGGTAGCAGATTTTCGTGTAACCTTAAAATCATACAAGGGTTTAAACGCTTGCCCGAATAAGGAAGCTGCGTATAGAGAAATAATCGAATATCTCGATGCAGGTTTTCCTTGCTTTTCCGTAATCTGTGATGAAAAATATGTTGGATATATAGTTTGTAGAATTGATATGTCGTGTGTTTGGGTTGAATCAATATATACATTACCGGAATATAGAGGGAAAGGAATAGCTTCAGCGTTATTTGCAAAAGCAGAAGAAATTGGTTATAAGCTGGGCAATGATACAGTATATAACTACGTTCATCCTAATAATATTGGAATGATTAACTTTTTACGTAAACATGGTTATAGTGTACTGAATTTAATTGAGATTAGAAAGCCACATAAAAATGAGAAGCTTACTACAACCATCAAAGTTGAAACAAACGAATTCGATTATTAATTAATATAAAAAATTATATTGATATTGACAAATTTCCCCTTTTATCTTTACATTAGCTTAAAAATGTGGTAAAATAATCTGTGGAAATATAATTAAAAGGAGAATACATAATGAGTAATCAGGTAATTGTTGAAACAAGCGCACGTCATGTGCATCTTACAGAGGAGCATATCGAGGCTTTGTTTGGAGCAGGTCATAAGCTCGTTTATAAGAAGGAGCTCAGCCAGCCCGGTCAGTATGCTTGCGAGGAGAGAGTTACTATCGTTGGTCCTAAGAACAAGATTGACAGAGTAATTATCCTTGGCCCTGCAAGAAAGGCTTCTCAGGTTGAAATTTCATTTACAGACGCACGTACACTTGGCGTTACTGCTCCCGTAAGAGAGAGTGGCGACGTTGCAGGCTCCGGCGCATGTAAGCTTGTTGGTCCTTGCGGTGAGGTTGATCTTAGCGAAGGCGTTATCATTGCTAAGAGACATATCCACTTCACACCCGAAGAGGCTGCAGCTGCAAACGTTTCCGATAAGGAAATCGTTAAGGTTAAGGTAACCTCTGAGAGAACTACTATCTTTGATGATGTAGTAGTTAGAGTTAGCCCCTCCTTTAAGGGCGCTATGCACATTGACACAGATGAAGCTAACGCTTCCTGCGCATTCGGTGTTTGCTACGGTGAGATTGTAAAGTAATATAGCCAAGGGAGATATTTGCCACGCAAATATCTCCTTTTACTTTGTAAACATCTTGAATTCTTAATTCTTTTGTGCTAAAATACACTTGAAAAACAGGAAAGGCGGAAAATTTATGATTCTTACCATTGATATAGGTAACAGCAATATAATGCTTGGTGGCTTTGTTAACGATGAGCTTACCTTTGTTTCACGTCTTTCAACGGATTCCTCAAGAACCGAGGACGAATATGCAATTCAGATTTTGGCTGCTCTTACTCTTTATAAGGTAGACAAGTCTGAGATAAACGGTGCTATTATTTCATCTGTTGTGCCACCTCTTAACACGGTTATGAAGGGTGCAATCAAAATAATTCTCGGCAAGGAGCCTATGTTTGTGGGCCCGGGTATAAAAAGCGGAATCGGTATTCAATGCGATATTCCCTCATCCGTCGGTGCAGATTTGATTGCAGCCTCGGTAGGGGCGCATTACATCTATGGCAGCCCTGCCTTAATAGTTGATATGGATACTGCAACGAAGATTACCCTTGTAAACGGTAAGGGCGCATTTGTTGGCACATCTATACTCCCCGGAGTGCTTATGGGTCTTGACGCACTTTCAGAGGGCACAGCACAGCTACCTAAAATAAGTCTTGAAGCGCCAAGCTCCGTAATCGGAAAGAATACAGTTGACTGTATGCGCTCCGGTGCAATCTACGGAAATGCAAGTATGATTGACGGTATGATTGACCGTATAAACGATGAATACGGTGAGGAGCTTAAGGTGTATGCAACAGGCAGTATGGCAGCTTACGTAATTCCATATTGTAAGCACAGCATCAAGACAGACGACTACTTAGTTCTCAAGGGACTAAACATCCTTTACAAAAGAAATAACCATTGATATATTAATGCGTTGCATCTGATATAAATTTTATGCGTTGTACCCTTAGTGGACGACAGCAAGGAGGATTTTATGCAAACAAACAACAAGGGCAGAATGCAAACCGAAAGGCTTGTGCTTATGGCATTGCTTACTGCGCTAACAGCGGTGCTTGCGTATTTTGGTGGCTTTATCAAAATAGGCGGGCTTGCTTCAATCTCACTCACCCTTATTCCCGTAGTTCTTGGCTCGGCTCTTTGTGGACCAAAGGCAGGTGCCTGGCTTGGCGGTGTGGCAGGTGCTGTATTTTTTGTTACGGCAGATGCTGCATTCTGGTTCGGACTTTCCATTCCCGGAACTGTTATTACAGTTATGGTAAAGGGAATTGTGGCAGGTCTTTGCGCAGGACTTACCTACAAGGCACTTGAAAAGTTTAACCGCTACGTTGCCGTGCTTGTAAGCGCAATCGTGTGTCCTATAGTCAATACAGGTATATTCCTGATTGGCTGTCTTATCTTCTTTATGGACACCGTAAACGGTGGAGCAGCAGGCGAGGGAATGAGTGTATTTGGCTACCTTATCGTATTTTTCGTAGGACTCAATTTTGTATTTGAGCTTCTTGTAAATATCATATTAAGCCCTGCAATTTTAAGAATTATTAATATCAAAAAGAAAAACTGAGTAAAAAGGCTGAATGTATAATTCAGCCTTTTTTATATTGAAAGCATGATATTTTGCCATAATAATACATATATTTTATATAATATTGACAAATCATTTTTTGTGTGATAAAATATTTGTGTATGATTATTCATTCGTATACATTCGGAGGTACGCATGGTTCAGGATTTTGTTAAGAAAATTGACAGTAAATTAAGCCCTAAGCTTAACTACTCGGTTACTACACCTACTAACTTTTCTAAGGAAGAGAAGCTTCCCTTGATAGTTTTTCTTCACGGCGCAGGCGAGCGTGGTGATGATATTGATAAGGTTAAGGTATACTGCATTCCTAAGCTTTTTGGCAAAAATCAGGACCTTGAAAGAGTAGTTACATTATCTCCTCAGTGCCCTTGCGAGTATACATGGTACGATTTTAAGTGGAATGTTATTGACCTTATTAATGACGTTATTGAGGAATATAATATTGATAAGGACAGAGTAACCCTTTGCGGTATCAGTATGGGTGGCTTCGGCACTTGGGAAATTGCACTTCAGGCAGCTGATATGTTTGCCGCTATTGCTCCTCTTTGCTCCGGTGGTATGAGCTGGCGCAGCTGGTATCTCAGAAACACTCCCATAAGAGTTTACCACGGTAAGAGAGATGATGTTGTACCCTTTGCTTATTCGGAGCTTATGGTTAATGCTATTAAGGCTCAGGGTGGCAATGTTGAATTTATAGCTTATGAAGATTTATCCCATAACTGTTGGGATCGCGCGTTTGAGGAAAGCGACCTTATTCACTGGCTCGCTAATGCTAAAAAATAAAGACGAGGCTTACGATGGAACCAAAGACTAAAATTAAAAAGATAATGCATATTCTCAATCCCTTGGCAGGTAAGGGAAAGGCTAAAAAGATAAAAAACGATATTGATTCAAGCAATTACGTTTATATGTCCAAAAGCCCTGAGGATGCATCTGAATTTATTATAAACTCCTGTAAGGAAAATCCCGACACACGCTTTACCGTGTACGGTGGTGACGGTACAATATTCAGGGCTGTAAATGCGCTTATGAAGAGTGGCTGTAACGATACTGCTCAGCTTAAGATAGTTCCCTTAGGTAGTGGAAATGATTTTGTAAGATCCTTTGAGGGTGTTGCGGGAGAGGTTCCTGTTGACGTTATGGAATTTAACGGACGTTATGGCATAAACGTAATCAATATCGGCTTTGACTGCGAGGTTGTTCGCCGTGCTGCCGGTGTTAAAAAGGTACCTCTTGTTTCAGGCAAAATGGCGTATATTCTCGGTGTGGTTGGTGAGCTTCTTCATAAAAAAGCGATGGATACTACTATTACTGTTACTTATGCAGACGGCACCTCTGAGGTAATAGAGGAGAAGACTCTTCTTATTGCTGCTGCTAACGGTAAGTGGTACGGTGGTGGCTTCCAGGTTGCCCCTGCTGCCAGCACCTGTGACGGTCTTTTAGACCTGGTAATTATCAGAAACGTAAGCACCAAGACATTTATCAATCTTGTGGGTGACTATAAGAAGGGTGTTCACATTGATGTTGAAAAGGATGAGGTAAGAGAGAAGTTCAAGGACCTTATCATTTACAGAAAGTGCGTTGGTGTAAAGATTGAGGGCTGCAAGAGTGTATGTGCAGACGGTGAAATCTTTGATGATACTGAGGTTGATATCAAGGTTATCCCTCAGGCAATAAATCTCTACATAGAATAAATAAAAGCGTGGCGATTGCCACGCTTTTTTTATGCTAATTCGATTAGTATATTAAGCTCAGAAAGCTTTTCTACTATCCTTTCAAGTCTGCTTTCATCGGGAACACTTAATGTGTGTATGTGAAGCCCCTCTGTAAGCAGAGAAAGAGGATTTGCACCTGTTGAGGTAATCTTATTTACAAATTCATCAGCATCATATCTTGATGCGATATTTAGCTCAACAGAAATTTTACCGTATACAGAATGCTCTACAATAACATCAAGCACCTTGCCGCCGTTATCAACTATGGCGTAGAATTCATCCTTAACCTCGTCCTTACCGTGCTTTACTGCAATACGGCGTATAAGACCGCAATTATTTGAATCAAGGATATATCCTCTGTTCTTTGCGGAGATAGAATGACCTGCAGCACGCAAAAGTGCAATATCTGCAACAATTATCTGTCTTGTAACAGAATATTCGGCTGCTAATGTACTTGCGCTTATGGGCTGAGCTGCTTCCTTTAATTTATCTATTATTAATAATCTTCTTTCTTCACCGTTCATAATACACCCTATTTGTATAGTAAATTAATACGAAAACGATTAATGTCGCTTTTACCTTTTTAGTATATCATACAAAAATAAAAAATGCAATCAAAATTGTCTTGACACCTTAAAAACCTTGTGTTAAGATATGTGTATATACACATAAATATACATATAATACACAGGAGGAAAAGAAAATGGAAAGAAAATATGCGGTGCTTGTAGTAGATATGCTTAATGATTTTGTTACAGGCGCACTTAAGTGTGACAGAGGCTTGGCGATAGTACCCAAAACAAAGGAGCTTCTTAATGGCTGCAGAGAAAAGGGTGTACCCGTAATCTTCTGCAATGATGCTCATTTAAAGGGTATAGACCATGAGCTTAAGTTCTGGGGTGACCATGCAATCGCAGGTACATACGGGGCAGAGGTAATTCCCGAGCTTGATCTTTGCGATAAGGATTACGTTGTTCCTAAGCGTCGTTACAGTGGATTTTTCCAGACCGATCTTGATTTGTTGCTTCGTGAGCTTGGAGTTAATACTGTAATTATGACAGGTCTCCATGCGCATATGTGTGTTCGCCACACATCAGCAGATGCTTATCAATACGGATACGATGTAGTAGTAGCTAAGGATGCTACCGATTCCTTTACAGAAGAGGACTATAACTACGGCATTAAGTATCTTAAGGAAACCTACGATGCAGAAATATCTGACGTAGATACAATTCTTAAAAGCCTTTAATAAAAATAAAAAAGACCGTTCGTTGAACGGTCTTTTTATATGGTGTGTCAAGCCAAAATTACTTAATTTCAACCTTAGCGCCAGCGCCTTCGAGCTGCTTCTTGATGTCTTCAGCTGTTTCCTTGGAAACTGCTTCCTTAAGTGTCTTAGGAGCGCTCTCAACGAGTTCCTTAGCTTCCTTAAGGCCGAGACCTGTAAGCTCACGAACAACCTTGATAACGTTGAGCTTGGAAGCGCCAACCTCAGCGAGAACAACGTCGAACTCTGTCTTTTCTTCAACAGGAGCAGCAGCAACAGCAGCACCAGCAACTGCTACAGGAGCAGCGGATACGCCGAATTCTTCCTCAACTGCCTTTACGAGGTCAGCGAGTTCAAGTATAGTAAGTGATTTGATTTCTTCAAGAATCTGTGTGATCTTTTCGTTAGCCATGATTAAATCCTCCGTAAAAAGATAAATATTAAAATTTAATTTAGCGATTTATGCGCTATGCGCAAAGGATACGCTGTTCCTTACTCTGCGGCAGCCTCGCCACCGTTTGCCTTGTCGATGATAGCCTGCAAGCCAACTGCAAGTCCACGGATAGGACCCTGGATACTGCCCAAGAATCTTGCAACGAGAACCTCTCTTGAGGGAATTTCTGCAAGAGCGTTAACTGTGTTAGCATCAACAACTGCATTGTCAAGGAAACCACCCTTGATTTCAAAGGTAGAAACCTTATCTGCGTACTCCTTAGCAATCTTAGCGGGAGCAATCGGATCATCATAGCTGATAGCGATAGCACTCATACCGTTAAGCTTGTCCTTGATAGCACCGTAGCCAACCTCGTCACATGCACGGCCGATAAGAGTATTCTTAATAACCATGTAGTCAACGTTTGCCTTACGGAATGCTGCACGCATTTTGGTATCATTTTCTACTGTGATACCCTGGTACTGAACGAGAACACCGGACTGAGCCTTCTTAATCTTTTCAACAAGGTCAGCAACAACGGCCTTCTTCTGTTCAAGAACTGAAATACTTGGCATAAAACACAACCTCCTGTATTATTTCCAAAGAGACAAAAAGAAAAATCTTTCTCCGACAAGCGAAAATACGCGCGCCGAAAAAAGATTGAAATTCAATTTAATCTTTCCTCGGCAGGGAGCATACGCAATTACCGAAACCTGCTGTCTTTGGATAACGCGTAGATTATAACATATGTTCCCTGCTTTGTCAAGATGTTTTTTAATTATTTTTTAATTTTTTTCTGCGATAGTCTGTACCTGTAAAGGGAAGTATGAGAAATTCACCGAAAAGTCGGCTTGTTATTCTGTCCTGATACAGTCTTTGCACCTCATTACCTGTAAGGTTGGTGCTTATAATAATGGGCTTACCCTTATTAAGCCTTGTATTAAGAATATTGTAAAGGCAGGAGATAGAGAAGGTGGACACCATCTCTGAGCCAAGGTCGTCGATTATAAGTAGATCACAGTCAAGATATTTATAGGAAACGGGCTCCTCACCGCCGAAACGGTCAAGAAATCTGTCCCTGTCAAAATCGGTAAAGATGTTCTGGGCAGTTTCGTAAACTACATCATAGCCCTTGTCAATAAGCTTTCTTGCAACAGCTGTTGAAAGATGGGTTTTACCAAGACCTGTGCCACCTACAAGGATAATTGAAGGGCTTGAGCAATCAAGCTTGTCTGCGTAGTCAGAAAGAATATTATAGTTTTGCTGAATACGCAATTTTTCATCACCTTCAAAGCTGTCAAGAGAAAAGTTTTCAAAGCTCTGCTTTTTTAAAAGATTTCCAAGACCGGAGCTTTCGTATGCCTTTAAAATAAGTGCATTTTTGTAGCAGGAGCAAAGCTTTACTCCAAGGTAGCCTGTATCGTTACACTTGTCGCACTCATAGGGTGGCTCTGTGTAATCCTTATCAAATCCAAGGGATACAAGCAGAGCAGCACGTCTTTCTTGCATAGCAAGATTTTTTTCACGTATAGCAGATATACGTTCATTAATGCCTTCCTTACCCATAAGGGTGGCCTTAACGATTTCTGAGCCTACATTTGAAAGAGCCTTATCAATATCGGCAATTTCGGGGCAAAGTGAATATACCTGATTAAGACGGACAAGACGAAGATTTTCTCTGTCTGCACGCTTACGTTCAAAATCCTCGGCTACTGCGTGAGTTACCTTTTTAGGATAATTCATTTCTTTACCTCCTTACCGTATACTAATTCGCTTCTTTCAAGGGCAGCCTTAAAGAAGTCATCTGCATCAAAGGAGGATTTCTCCTTGGCAGCACTATGCTTTGCCTCTGCCTCCTCAACCTCCTTAAGAGTTTTAAGACCGGCAGAAATCCAATTTTCAATTATCTTAGATGCATAAGCCACAGACGGCTTAGCAGTTTTATCAACTGTAATATCGTATGCCTTTTTTATAAGCTCCTCACTTATATCAGCACTTATCCAGATAGAGAGCTTTTCCTTTTCCTTTTTGGAAAGCTCACGCATACCAATACCGAAAATACTTCTTATCTTATATTCAATGGACAGCTTATTTTTTCTATCCTCAAAGTGTCTTTCAAGCTCCTTGTATGTATCTATCCCCTCATCATAAAGTGCCGAGGCGGTTTTTCTTATATATGCCCAGCCCTTTTTTTCATTTTCAACGCAATGGGCGATTAACAGCATAATATATTCATTTGTAAGCTTATAGTAGTCCTTAAGATAGATTACATTATTATAATCAACAGTAGTAAATGTCTTACCCATAATATCCTGACAGGCATTAAACAGGGAAGCCATCTGATTATTTTTTTCAATGAATTTAGAAATTTGCGCACCCGAATAAGAGGGCACACGGTTTGAAGAGGTAACAATAGGTGTATAATCCTGTATCCCCTCCACAGATATTACCCCCTTTTTATTCCAAAAAGAAAGGGAGGTAAGTACGGAATCAATTCCTATTCCAAGCTTTTCGGAAAAGGCCTCAATTACATTGTCAAAGGAGGAGAGGTATTCGGAATATGTAAATAAATTGATTATTACGCTAAGGTCATTCTTAGTTGCTTCGGCTGTATATTCAGCAACCTCTGCAGGAAGATTCAATATTTTTCCTGAATACTTTATGCTTATTTTCATAATGTCTCCTATTAGCTTATGTTAATTATGATGGGTAGGCATTTAAGCTTTCGTCAGCCCTTTCCCCGTTTAAAAATTCGTAGTAGCCCTGTGCGCCAATCATTGCCGCATTGTCACCGCAGAGATTAAGTGTAGGCGCATAAAATTCGGCACCGTGCTTCTTACATTCCTCGGTAATACCTGCTCTTAAATGAGAATTGGCGCTGACACCACCTGCCATTACCATTTTGTTGTAGCCTGTGCGCTTAAGTGCGTCACCAACCTTAGAGCGAACCGCTTCAACTACAGTATCAGTAAAGGATGCTGCAATATCCTCACGTATAAGCTCCTCGTTTTTCTGGCGCTTAGTGTTTATGTAGTTTATAACAGCGGTTTTAAGTCCACTGAATGAAAAGTCAAGTGAGTCCTTAATTGCAGGAGAGGGGAAGGTAATAGCCTTCTTATTACCCTGTGAAGCAAGAATATCCATTGCGTGTCCACCTGGGTAAGGCAGACCCATTACACGGCCGATTTTGTCAAAGCATTCGCCTGCTGCATCATCACGTGTAGATGCGATTTCCTCAAGCTCTGTGTATGATTTAACATCAAAGAAGGAGGTGTGTCCACCGGATACAACAAGGGCAAGGAAGGGAGGCTCAAGATTTTTATGTGTAAGGTAATTTGCAGCCACGTGGCCCTTAATATGGTCAACGGGAACAAGAGGAATATTGTTTGCAAAGGCAAGTGACTTTGCAAAGTTTACAGCCACCAAAAGTGCGCCGATAAGACCGGGGCCGTTTGTAACAGCGATGGCATCTACCTGAGATAGAGTAATTCCCGCCACAAAAAGAGCCTCATAGGTTATTCTTGAAATTGCCTCTATATGGGCACGGCTTGCAATCTCCGGTACAACTCCACCGTAGAGTGCATGGATATCAACCTGAGATGCTATAATATTTGATTTTATTTCTCTTTTGCCGTCGCACATTTCACACACTGCGCAGGCGGTTTCGTCACAGGACGATTCAAACGAAAGGATATACATATTTTCTCCTTATTCAAGATTCATAAGTAGTGCGTCCTCTGTGGGCATTTTATAGTGATTTTTAGACACTCCCACGGGGATAAAGCCTAAGCTTTCATATAGCTTAATAGCAGAAATATTTGACTCTCTTACCTCAAGCATAACCTTTGTACCTTTTATTTCCTTGTTGAAATCTATGGCACACTGTGTTAAGCGTCTGCCTATTCCTTGTCCACGGTATTCGGGTAAAACGCACACGTTTACAATTTCGGTTTCGTCAATTATACAGTAAAAGCTGATATATCCAACCACCTTGTTTTCCTGCTTAGCCACAAAAAAGTGCCAGGAGGTGTTTGAAAACAGCTCACTTAGTGCTTTTTCCGTAAAGGGCATAGAGAAGCAAATCGCTTCAAGCTCGGCAACATAGGGGATATCCTCTTTTTCAAGAGGTGCAATTATAATTTCAGACATAAAAGCTCCTTATTTAGATGGCGCATCGCCAAAGTCAAATATCACCTTGCCATTATCAAGCTTTAAAAATGCGTCAAAGCTCTTTCCGTTTTTGGATACAAAGCCCTGTATCTTGCTTGTCCTACCGGATGCTAAAAGCATACGCACGTTTGATATGGAAATTGTACGCTGACAAATAGTCTTTGACATGGAAAATTTACAACCGTTCTTGTAATTTGTGCACCCGTAGCCATATTTTGTACGGATTATATCACCGTCACAAAGGGGGCATTTACCTGCTACCTCACCGAAAATACCGATGTTGGTATCAACCTCAACGGCTGCATTCTTTGAAAGATCAAACACCTTTTGAATTTCGCTTTCGGCAAGGTGTACGCTGTCGGAAATAGTCTTTTCGCCCTTAAATACCTTTTTAAGGGATTGACCCATCTCAGAGGTTTTGTACTTATCCATAATTATACCAAGCTGGGAAAGTGAGCTGATAAGATATTCACCGTCAGGCAAGATATAGTAGCTGTCCTTTTTTAGCGAGATATATCCACTGTTGCAGGCATTTTGAATAATGCCCGTTCTTGTTGCCTCAGTACCAAGCTCAAGACCCTCAAAGATAGCACGGTATTCCTCATCATCGTTTTCGTCAGCTGTTGCCTTATCTTCTTTAAATGGGTTCTTAAGATAGTTATTAAGTGTTTCGATTGTATAATGCTTGGGAGGTGTGGTTTCCTTTTCCTGAGGCTCAAACTTGATATTAACCTCATCACCCTTTTCAAGCCTTGGAAGAATTTTGTCCTTTTGGGAGTATTCGTCAAACTTGGTCCAACCGGGCTCAAGTATTACTGTGCCCTTAAGGGTAAATTCCTCAATATCGCCTACCTTTATCTTGATTTCACTTCGTTCAATAATACATTCCTCAGCGCAGAATACGGCAACAAAGCGACGAAGAATTGCGGTATATACCGTTTTTTCAATCTCAGAAAGTGATTTTGGATTCGGTATCTTGTAGGTAGGGGTAAGAGCAGAGTGAGACTCAATTTTAGAGTCATCAAAAATGCTCTTTGAGAAACGAAACTTAACAGGGTAGTTAAGCTTCGCAATATTTTCAATAATTGATTTCATCTTGCCTTGCTCAGCGGTAGCAAGATATTCGGAGTTTGTACGTGGATATGTTACGTAGCCCTCCTCATACAGCTTCTGAACTGTGTTAAGTGTTTCGTCCATAGAAAACTTGTACTTTTTACCAAGATAGCTTTGCAGCTTGGAAAGAGAGAAAAGCTTAGGAGGATTTAGCACATCCTTTTTCTTTTTCTTTGCAGTTACGGTAGCCTTTTCGCTATTAAACCTTGCACAGTCCTCGTTAGCCTTATTAAGTTCATCCTTGGTATATCTGTTTTTAGATGTAAGGTCGATAAACTCTCCGTTTGTTTTTTCGTGAGAGGAGATTACATAATATTTTTCTGGGCTAAAGTTGCGAATCTCCATGTCTCTGTCGTAAATTGCCTTTACGATAGGTACAATAACTCTGCCAACACGAAGAAGCTTACCTGTTTTAAGAGTGGCAAATCTTGTAAGGTTAACACCGTAGAGCCAGTCAATATAGGTACGTGCATAGCCCTCGTTGGCAAGAGAATTATATTCCTTTTCGTCCTTCATTTCGGTAAGCCCCTGGGCAATAGTCTGGGGTGTCTGGTCAGGTAGCCAGAGACGAACGAATTTCTTTTCAGTATTAAGTGCGTGAGTTACACAAAGTCTGACAATAATTTCTCCCTCACGGTCAGCGTCACCTGCGTTTACAATAGTATCAACATCACGGCGATTGCAAAGGTATTTAATTGTGTCAAACTGCTTTTTTACGCTCGGGTCAACCTGCTTGTTTTGTCCCTTTTTTAGATTGAACTTAAACTCCTTTGGGAAGCAGGGAATGTTGTCCATTGACCACTTGGGGTTATCGGTAGGAGAGTAGTCCTCAATGTCCGCAAGAGAAAACAAATGGCCGAATACCCAGGTCACAATATAATTGCCACCCTCATAGTAGCCATTCTTTTTAGCAAGCTCCTCACTTTGCACCTTGGCAATACCTGTCATAATGTTTCTGGCAAGGGAGGGCTTTTCAGCGATAATAAGATACATTGGTAACTCTCCTTTCTTTTTAAGTTATAAAACGCGCATACATATTTATTTTAGCATATAATACCGTCTAAATCAAGCAAGAAATAAAAAAGAGAAAAATTTTCTTTTATTCCCAAATATAAACTCTTTTATGCTATACTTATAATATCAAGGCAAAAAGGAGAAAAAATATGAGTAACAACAGAGAAAAGCTCCATTCCGGAGAGGTATATATTTCCACAGATGAAAGCATTTTAAAGGAACAGGCACTTTGCCTTGAAAAGCAATATTTGTACAATCTTACAAGACCAAGCGAGGGCGAGAAAAGAGCAGAAATGCTTAAGGATATGCTTGCCGAGGTAGGGGAGGGCTGTTATATTGAGCCGCCGCTTCATGCTAACTGGGGAGGTCATCATCTTCATTTTGGCAAGGGTATATACGCAAACTTTAACCTTACCTGTGTTGACGATACGCATATATATGTAGGCGACTATACAAAGTTTGGACCAAACGTAGTTCTGGCTACTGCAGGTCACCCAATTTTACCAGAGCTACGTGAAAAGGGCGCGCAGTACAATATGCCTATTCATATCGGCAGATGCTGTTGGCTTGGGGCAGGGGTAATCGTTTTGCCAGGTGTCACCATAGGAGACAATTCGGTTATCGGTGCAGGAAGTGTAGTTACTAAGGATATTCCTTCCAATGTTGTGGCAGTAGGTAACCCATGTCGTGTTCTTCGCCCTATCGGTGAAAGGGACAGGGAATATTATTTCAAGGATAAGAAAATCGAATTTGATAAGCTATAATAAAAACGGACTGTCAGGCGACAGTCCGTTTTTTTATTTATTTTTCTTGCTTTCTACCTTGGTTTTTGTTCCGTCGGGATTCTGAATATACGTGTTATCAAGTATGCCACGAAGATTAGCACGGAAGCCTGCAAGATATTCCTCACGAAGCGCCTTTTGCTCAGCCTTTTCTTCCTCGGTAAGCCCCTCGGTCTTGGATTTTTTTGCAAGGGCATTTATTCTGTCAATTTTTGATTTTTCCATATTAACCTCTTAAATAATTCTTCCTCCGCCAATTACAGTATCCCCATCATAAAGCACCACGCTTTGCCCCTTACTGATTGCTCTTTGAGGCTCATCAAACACTACGTGGAGGAGTCCGTTTTCCATAGTGACAGTTGCGTCCTGCTCCTTTTGGTTATAACGTACACGTGCCTTTAGCCTTAAGGGAGTATCTATAAAATCAATGGCGCTAAGGTTTACGCTATCGGCATAAAGCTCCTTACTGAAAAGGTCCTCATGCTCACCGATTACAACCTCATTTGTGTCAAGTCGCTTTTCAACAACATACATTGAATGGGGAAGCGCCAATCCTAAGCCCTTACGCTGACCTATTGTATAACCGATAATACCCTTGTGCGTGCCAAGAATTTTGCCGTCCTTTGTCACAAACCTACCACACGGGTAGTCCTTTTTGGTGTAATTCCTTATAAATGATACGTAGTCTCCGTCGGGAACAAAGCATATATCCTGACTGTCTTTTTTGTCTCCCAATTCAAGGTCTGCCTCTTTCGCTATTTCACGTATCATATCCTTTGAATATGCGCCAAGAGGAAAATCTGTATTTTCAAGCTGCTCAGCGCTGAGACGAAACAGCACATAGCTTTGGTCCTTAGACACGTCCTCGGCTTTTTTAAGCACACGTCTGCCGTATTTTTCATCATATTCTATTCTTGCATAATGTCCTGTAACTATTCTGTCATAGCCAAGCTCCTTGCCGTATTTATACAGCTTGTCAAATTTAAGGTGATAGTTACATTCTATGCAAGGGTTAGGCGTTGCTCCGTTTTCATAGGCATCAACAAAGCTTTTTATTACATATTTGTCAAAATCCTCGGAAAAATCCACCACAGAGTAGGGGATTTTTAATTTTTCGCACACTTTTCTTGCATCCTCAATATCCTTTGAGGTAAGACAGGTGCTGTCCTCGGCACGAGAAAAATGAAGCTTCATGGTCACTCCGTACACATCGTGCCCCTGCTTTTTCATCATAAGGGCGGCAACAGAGCTGTCTACACCGCCACTCATGGCTATCAAAATCTTACTCATTAAAAAATATATGTTCCTTTATTAACCGTGTGCTCCTTGCCGTTTATAATGATAAGAGTATTATCACACGGAGTTGTAATTTCATATCTGATTTTTCCTTCAAAATGACACCATTTTGATGATACGGTACCGTTTTTTGTGTCAATTCTTGCACTTAAATAGTCAAGCTTGTCAGTTGGATTAGGCGCTATAACTATTTTTTCAAAGCCGGGTGCAAGAGGCTTTATACCACAGGCAACCTCATATACCCAGTCAGCCACACTTCCGTATGCATAGTGATTAAAGGAGTTCATATCCTTGCTCCAAAAGTCACCGTTTTCGTTCTTGCCGTCCCAATGCTCCCAGATTGTTGTTGCACCCTGCTTAACCGAGTAGAGCCAGGATGGGAAGTCCTCCTGAAGAAGCAAGTCGTATGCAAGCTCTGTGTAGCCGTTTTGTGAAAGTGCATGAAGGAGGAATGGTGTGCCCACAAAGCCTGTTGTAAGCTTTCTGCCGTTTGCAATAATCATACTTGCAAGCTGGTCTGCAACCTTTTTCTTATCCTCTGCAATATCAAAGTAAAGTGCCAGAACGCATTCGGTCTGTGTCTTGTAGGCTTTAAAGGTCTTTCTTGTTTTGGCGATAATCTTGTTATAAAGTCTCTCGTATTTATCTACGTTTCTGCCAAGCACCTTGCCCGCCTTAACAACAAGAGAGGTTGAATATGCGTAGAATACAGATGCAATATAATCTGTGTCAGATGCACCCTTATAGCTACCCGCAGGGGCATCAATACCAAGCCAGTCGCCAAAGTGGTCAAAGCCTGTCCAAAGATATCTGTCCTTTGTATGGTTTGTAATGTAATCCACATACTTGTGCATAGAGTTAAACTGGCGTCTTAAAATAGATTTATTACCATAGGTCATATAAATCTGCCAAGGACATACTGTTGCTGCATCACCCCATGCAGCACGTGGCCACTCGGTGCTCCAGTACTGAGGAATTATAGTAGGCATATCGCCGTCCTCGCCCTGATCAAGAATAAGGTCAGACAGCCATTTGTCAAAGAATTTTTCAACGTCATAATTGTAGGTTGCAGTCTTGCAGAATACCTCTGCATCTCCAGTCCAGCCCATTCTCTCATCTCTTTGTGGGCAGTCTGTGGGAATATCAAGAAAGTTACCCTTCTGACCCCAGAAGATATTGCTGAAAAGCTGATTGAGTAACGCACTTGAGGAATCAAGATAGCCTGTGCGCTCCATATCGGAATGAATTACAATAGCAGTAACGGAGCTCTTACTTACATCCTCGGGGAATGCGTTTACTCTTATGTATCTAAAGCCCCAAAAAGCAAGAAGTGGCTTATGCACCTGTTCACCGTCACGGCAGATATATTCAAATTCGGCCTTTGCGGTACGGTAGTTTTCGGTATAGAAATTCCCTTCCTTATCAAGCACCTCTGCAAAGGAAAATGAAACTCGGTCTCCACATTTGGCATTTACATTTATTTCAAAATAGCCCGTAAGATTCTGTCCAAAGTCAATTACGGTTTCACCCTTGGGAGTTTTGAAAATCTCAATAGGAGAAATTCTTTCCTGTTCAATAATTCTTTCGCCCTGCTGAGGAACTATACAGTCGTAATCGTAGTCAACCACATCACAGGGAGCATAGCTTTCTTCAAAATTGGCATCATAATGCTCACCGTCATAAAAATCGGAGAAGCGCACCTTGCTTTTAGAGCTTTCCCAGCTTTCGTCAGTGATAACGGTATCCTGTGTGCCATCTGCGTACTTTATAGTAATTTCGGCAACAAAGGCCTCACGCATATGGCCGTAATATTCATTACCTCTCCAGTTGATTCTACCTCTGAACCAGCCCTTTGAAAGTGTAACCTTAATTGTGTTTTCACCTTCAAGCAAATTTGTTATATCATAGGTCTGCGCCTGAATTCTTTTAAGAGAGGTGCAACCGGGGGCAAAAATAAAATCACCGATTCTTTTTCCGTTAAGCTCTGCATAGTAGCAGCCACGGGATGTAATTGTCATCTTAGCATTTTTTATTTTTTTATCAAGCTTGAATTCCTTTTTGAACACGGGACATTCAAATCCCATATCTGAGGAATGGGCAATCCATTTAGCATTATTAAGCATAGTATTTCTCCTTTTAAGTAGGCTTATAGTCACATTTTAACATTATATAATAAAATTGTCAAGAGAACTAAAAAAACTATTGACAAAAGGAAATTTTGGTATTATAATGAACATATGAATATTTGTTCACTTGTGAGGTAATAAAATGAATCAGGATAAAATAGTTAAGATTAAGGAAGCGATTCTTCGTTCCAATGACGTACTTGAGGAGCTTGCAGAGCTTTATAAGGTTTTTGGTGATAGCACAAGAGTTAAAATTCTTACTGCGCTTACACAGAGTGAAATGTGTGTAAGCGAGATTTCAGAGTTTCTTGAGATTACTCAGTCTGCTGTATCCCACCAGTTAAGAGTTCTTAAGACAAGCGGTCTTGTAAAGATCAAGAGAAGCGGCAAGAATATTTACTATTCCTTGGCTGATGAGCATGTTGGTGCTATTATCGATTGCGGTATGGAGCATCTTCTTGGAGAATAATTAAAAAAAGCTACCAAATGGTAGCCTTTTTTATTTCTCAATATACACAATTGAATTACGTTTAAGGTATAATGTAAGCTTATTATTTTCAAAGGTGCGTACAGGGTAGAGAGACATTGTGTTGCTTTCATCGGTGATATAAACCCTTGCACCGTCAAGGTCAAGACCTTCAGCCTCAATTGTAACATTTTTATTTAGCATATCGTCATTCTCGGCATAATAGGTCAGCATAATTCCTGCCTTGTCGCCCTTTGCAGCAGCCACACAGTAAATACATTCATCATCGCTATCAGTCTTTGCCTCATTTGAAAGTGCCTTAAGCTTTGAATAAATAAGGAACGGATAATATCCCTTAAGTGGCTCAAGAGTGTATATATCAAAAAGTCCGTTCATTCCCGTAGGACGCGCATCATAGTACATAAGCATATCAATCTTAGGATTATGCTGTGCAGCGCTCATACATGCAGAGGTAAAGGCAGCGCCCTTCATACCAATAATTGTCTTAATTGAGTAGATAAATTCGGGACCCCAGCCACGTACATAATTCCATTCGTTAAGAATAGCTTCAAAGTCCTTGTAGCCGGCCTTGATTGCTATATCGTATATTCGTGTGCCCTTATCAGACATTTTTTGCGGTTCAGTGCCATACCAGTGCCAGGATAAGAAATCAAGGGGAGGATTTTTGCCACCGTTAAATTCCTTAACATTGTCAAAAAAGCGTTCAAGCCAATCCTCATTCCATGCAAGAGCAGGACCACCTATTTTAAGATTTGGGAAGCATGATTTCAAGTGATTTGCAGCAGTAACATAGAGCCTTGCAAAATCCTTTTCAGTTCCACTCCAGCATCTTTTATTTGTGCTGTCATCGGGGTCAAGGTCGGGCTCATTCCAAATTTCCCAATATTCAATATCGTAGTAAAAGCCATCAGCCCATCCCTCTGTATAGTGCCTGATTATATGCTCACAGATTTCTGCCCATTTCTGAAAATCCTTAGGCATAACTGTGCCGTATTTTTTAATGCCGTGCTCAATCTTTGAGCCAAGGCGATAAAACACCCTTGTTCCTACATCAAATATCTGCTTGGTGTACAAATCGGTGCAAGGAAAATCATAGCTTGCAGGGTCATTTACATCGGCATCAAAATTCGGGAATATAGCATGAACGTCAACAGTATGCTCACCACCGTATCTGCTGTCAAAGCCTGCATCGTGATTTCTTGCGTAGGGAATACCTGCAGCCTTATAGTAAAGATGATTACCTCTTGTCTGGTCGCTGCCGGCAACAATGGGACCGTTATTTACGGCATGCATATTTTTGATTGCGCCAACTATATTATTAAAATCAATTTTAACTGTGCTCATAGGAATCTCCTTAATGTTTTCTAACTTAATTGTAATATTACCTTCTTGCTTTGTCAATAGAAAAAGCTCCCAAACGGGAGCTTTTTATTAGTTTAATTCAATCTTGTATGAGTTAGAGAAGGAGAAGCCGGAGGGAAGATGAATCATTTCTTCCTTGGTTTCAAGGTCATCAATTACGCCCTCGTTAGCGGGGATACCGCACCAAGGCTCAATGCAGATGTAAGGTGCATCTGTCTTGGGTGCGTGCCAAAGACCGATATACTTCATATTGTCAAAGGTCAATGTAACGCTGTCAGGTGTCAAATCACTCTTAAGAGTAATCTTCTTGTCTGTATTGTAGAGGAAGATTGCATCGTCATCAAAAAGCTCATGCTTAAGGTCGATTCTCTTAACTCCACCGTCCATAAAGAGCTTATCTTTCTTTGTGCAGAAGCATGTGGGGGAGAAGTCAACACGCATAGCGTCGCATTCCTTGTCAAATTCTACATAGTAGTCCTCAAAATTGGTTTCAGGGTTAAGAGGAACATTGAATGCAGGGTGACCGCCTAATGTAAATATAAGCTCCTTGTCATCAACATTCTTAACAGAATAGATAACCTCAAGTGTCTTTTCAACAAGCTTGAAGGTTACATCAAATCTGAATTCAAAGGGATACTTTTCACGTGTAGCCTCATTTGATTCAAGAGTAAGAGTAAGCTCATCGGATTTAGCGGCAGTTACTCTGAAAAGGGAAGCACGTGCAATACCGTGATTTGGCATTTCATAGGTCTTGCCCATATATGTATATTTACCCTCGTAAAGTCTGCCACAGATGGGGAACATAATAGGCGCATGACCGAGCCAGTATTTTTCGTCTCCCTGCCAGATGTATTCCTTTTCTATATCCTCACCAAAGGTAATCATTGAAACTATTTCAGCACCAAGCTTATCAATGCCTACCTGCATAAATTCATTTTTAATTGTAAATATCATTGGTCAAACCCTCCCAAAACTATTCTAATTAATATTATATCATACATTTTTTTTAAAATCAATACGACTTTATTGAAAAATCAAACAAATTGTGGTATGATATCCCTATAAGTGTAAGAGAGGTGTATTATGGCTAATATAGTATTGTCCGGAAAATGCAACTTAAGATGTCCATATTGCTTTGCTGAGAATTTTACCTGTGAGCAAGGTGAGGATATGAGCCTTAATGATTTTTACAGAGTGGCAGATTTTATCGCCGAGGAGGGTAGTGTAGGGCTTATTGGCGGAGAGCCATTAATATACAAAAATTTCAATTACGTAATGGATTTTTTGAACCGTGATATGCGTTTCCACAGTGTGACCGTATTTACTAACGGTATTTATATTGATAAGCATATTGACTCTCTTTGCTCCTATAAAACCAAACTTTTAATAAACCTTAATTCAAGTGAGGATATCGGTAAGGATAAGGTTGCACAAATAAATGAAAATATAAGGCTTCTTTGCGACAGAGGTATGAGAGGCAATATTACTCTTGGTATAAATATTTACAAGGAAAATCAGGATATTACCGAATTTATCGACACTCTCTGTCGTTTTTCTATGGACAGGGCAAGAATCAGCGTAACTATTCCACAGGATAAAAGTGAGGGAGCCCTCCCTTATTTTAAGCGTATGAAGCCAACGCTTATGAATATATATAGGCAGTTTAAGGAAAACAATATTGCGCCTTGCTATGACTGTAACGTAATACCTCACTGCGTGTTTACCAAAGAGGAGCTTGATTTTATAGCCACCCTTCCGTACGTATCCTATCAGGAAAGAGAGCTGATTTTAGGAAACAGAGCAGTTTGCGCCCCGATTGTAGATATATATCCGGATTTAAGCGCTACACGTTGCTTTGGCTGTTATGATGATTTAAAGGTGTATATAAAGGATTTCAAATCCCTTTCCGATCTTAAAAATCATTTCTTTATGGAAATAGATGCACGTAGAGTACATACAAAATCCTCCACCTTGTGTGCAACTTGCTACGATTATAAGACCTTTGCCTGCTACGGTGGCTGCCTTTGCTATAAGAAATAAAAAAATGACGAGTAGCACTCGTCATTTTCTTTTTTTAGTTGCAATAGTAATTACAATTGCCATAAGTCCCAGAAGAATACATATTCCTGCTGTTGTGGTTACTGTATTTATTGGCTTAACTACCGTGCCACAGGCAGTGCATTTTCCATTTACACCAACTTCCTTGTGGTCTAAGGTTTTTTCTATAACTCCGTAGGAATATAAATCCGTAATTTCATTTTCCCCAAGAGAGTCCTCAAAGTACTTTCCACAGGTGCAGCTGTAATATTCTTCTTTTCCCGTTTCTGCGCAGCTTGGCTCTGCCTTTTCAGTTTTTGAAAGGGTATGAGGACCGATCTTCTTGCTTTCGTAGTGAAGAGAAGAGCTTATTTCATTACACCTTGAACATCTGTAATAATATGAATAATGCTGCGTACAGTCGGTGGGAGTGTATTTCAAGCACTCATTATCCTCTGTGGCCTTTGTAAAATCATGCCCTCCGAGAATAATAACACTATCCTTTGCGCTGATTTCGGTTTCAGCGTTTTCGTCCTCAAAATATTTTCCACAGTCGCAAAGATAGTATTCCTTGTTTCCGTTTTCGGTACAGCTTGGAGATTTTGCACTAACCTTGGTAAGCTCACTGTGGTCACATATTTCAATAATTAAATGAAGCTCCTTGCCGATACCCATTACACCGTATGTGTAAGGGGGAGAAATTCCGGCAGCTCCTGCAATTGCTGTTATATTGCTGTAAAACCAATTGGTAAATTCGTCCACGTCATCAAGGATATAAGCTCTTGCATATAAGGAATTGTCCTTGAGAAGCTTTCCAATACTGTCAACAGTGTAGTTGGATATAACAAGATTGTTTTTTACAAAGTAGCTTGCTTTACCTGATGTGCACTGTGGCAACTTAAATTCGGTTTTTTGTATGGTATGATCAAGCTTAATTGTTGCATCATCCTGATTGAAATAGGCATAGAATATCGCACTTTCCTGGTCATTCCATGTAAGGTCGGTGTGATAATATTCACCGTCGATTCGCACCATATTCCATGCATGACCCTCATCAAGATTTGTTGTTGGATTTACACTTGATCCAAGAACAATAATTGATTGTATACCTGCTGCGTGTAATAGGCATTGAAGTGCCTCAGCATAACCCTCACAAACTGCCTCACCCTCAACAAGTGCTCCGTATGCATTATGTGCATTATCCCCCTCTACGTATGTTACCTTTGATGCGAGAACATCGTGTAAATACTTTTCCTTTTCGTAGTCAGAAAGGGTAGAATCCATTGAATCAATAATATTAGATATTTCATTATTGAATCTCGCCTTGGCTGAATCTAATTCCTCGGCTGACATCACATATACCGGCTGCATTTCTATAACTATATTAGTTTCGGGGTTAAGTGTATAGGAATACTGATTTCCCATCCAGAAATGCTCTGTATGGTCACGTCTGTATGCATCATATACCACGGTCAGCTCCTCAACGGAAATTTTGTGCTCTCCATCGTAGATTTTGAATATATCCTCCCTTGCGCCGATACCTTCGGTAATAGCATCATAAGCATGCAGAAGTGCTTCTGCATTAGGCAAATCCTTTAGTGCCTCACGGCAATAATAAATATCCTCATTTTCTGCAAATGAAATAACAGGCATAAGCTGAAGCAGCATTACAAAACATATAACTAAGCTTAGTAGCTTCTTCATTTAATCAGCTCCTTTCTACCTTGATATATAAAGTATACCACTATTTACATAAAAAAGCAAGAAAAACCCGTCCACTTGGACGGCTTTTTTGATTATTTCTTGCTTTCGTAAATTTCTCTGAACTGCTTAACTGTTGAAGCGAAGTCATCAATAGCACTCTTAACTACCTCAGGCTTGGTCATATCAATGCCTGCAACAAGAAGGCTGTCAAGAGGTGACTTGGAGCCACCGCACTTCAAGAAATCAATGTATTTGCTGATGTAAGCCTCACCCTCTGTTTCAATACGCTTAACGATAGCAGAGGCAGCAGAGATACATGTAGCATACTTATAAACGTAGAAGCAGGTATAGAAGTGGGGAATACGTGTCCACTCATATGCAATCTGCTTATCGCAAACTACGTCCTTGCCAAAGTAAAGCTTAACAAGGTCATAGTAATGCTTTGTAATTCGGTCAGCTGTAAGAGGCTCACCCTTTTCGCACATAGCGTGCATATCACGTTCAAACTCTGCAAACATAGTCTGACGGTAGAGTGTACCCTTATATGTTTCCATAAGCTGATTCAAAATGTAAAGCTTTTCGTCATCGCTCTTACATTCATTAAGCTTTCTGTGAGCCATAAGAAGCTCATTAACTGTAGATGCAACCTCAGCAACAAATATTGTGTAGCCTGCATTGTGAGGCTCATTATACTTGTTTGAGAAGTATGAATGCATCGAGTGACCGGCCTCGTGAGCAAGTGTGGAAATATCATCATACTTATTTGTAAAGTTAAGAAGAATATAGGGCTCAGTACCGGGAACACCTGATGAGAATGCGCCACCACGCTTACCGCGACAGGGGAATACGTCTACCCAACCCTTTTCCTTAAGACCTGCGCTGAGGGCGTTTGCATACTCGTCACCGAATACTTGTACAGTTTTGAGAACCTCTTCAATAGCTTCCTCGTAAGTGTAATTAGAGTCAATCTCACCGATAAGGGGAGCATAGATATCGTAAAGGTGAAGTCCTGCCACACCAAGAACCTCTTTCTTAAGATTGTAGTAGTCGTAGAGTGCGGGAAGACCGTCATGAACAGCATCTATAAGATTGTTATAAATTACAGGTGTAACCTCATCTCTGAATGTAGATGCGGTAATGGAATCAGCATACTTGCGAACTCGTGCGTTAGTTGTGGATTCCTTTATTCTTGCCTCATAGAGAGTAGCGAAGGTGTTTGCAAACTGGGAATATGTCTTGTATACACAGTTAAATGCAGCCTTACGTACACGTCTGTCCTTGCTCATAAGGTACATAGAATAGCTTGAGTCTGTAATTTCAACAAGCTTGCCCTCCTCATTACGGATCTTGCCGAAGCGAAGGTCGGAGTTTGTAAAGATACTGCGAATGTTGGAGTGAGAGCCCATAGAGTTTGCCATATTAGCCATAAGAATTTCACACTCATCAGAGAGGGTATGCTCCTTCTCACGCATAGTTGTTTCTATCAAACGGCGATATGTTTCAAGCTTGGGATATTCCTTAAACCAGCCCTGAACAGTTTCATTATCAAGCTTAAGAAGATAAGGAGAAACAAACCAGCTTACCTGACCTGCAAGTATAGCAAGGTTTCTCACCTTAGAGTTAAGAGCCTGAGAATAGTTGTCAGATGTGTCAACGGAGAAGCCAAGGGAAGCATACTGCCAGAGCTTGCCGATAAGGTTTTCAATAACGCACATATCGGTAATTGCATTGTAAAGTCCCTCAGCGCTCTTAGCCATAGTAGCCTCATGCTTAGCGAAATCCTTAATAAGAGCCTCACAAGTAGAGTAATCTGCATTGAATGCAGCCTCATCCTTATAAATAACGCTTAAATCCCATTTGTATTTTTTGTCAATATCTTTTCTTTCAAGAATCATATTTTTAACATCCCTTTAAGTTTTATTTTTATACTAATTATACTAAAAAAACCATTGATTGTCAATTCAAACATCGCTATTTTTGTTTACTATTTATGAAATTTATATTGTAGAAATGAAAAATATTGTAAAATTCTAAAATAAATGGTATAATTTAACCAGAGCTATATCCTAATATAGTTTAGCATAATAAAGATAACCCCTAAAGAAAGAGAGGTATTTTATGAAAAAAATAATATCGATTTTATTAGTGATAACAATGCTTATCACTCTTCTTGCTAGTTGTGGTGATGACGAAACCACACAGCCCCCTATTGTTCCGGATGGTGGTAGTACATCATCAAGCAGCTCATCGGGTCAGGGAGGTATAGTAAATACAAACACCCTTCCCGATGGTATGACAGGAGAGGATCTTGCAAAGATTCTTCTTGCAAATGAACGTCTTAATTCTCATTTGCTTGACACTGACGGTGATATCTTTGAGAATGGAGCAGAGGCCTTTCGCAATCTTGCTGCTATGACAAGAGAAAGTATGAAGAGTACTGTGAAGTCTCTTGGTGCTGTAAGCCTTGTAAATCACCGTCTTGTACCTACCTTTATGGCAGAGCAGGTTGTTGAGGGTGACTATATCGGTAAGGTAACTATTATTGAGGAAGGCGATAGAGTTAAGTACCGTTGGAGTGATTTTGATGAAACAAATAACTCACTCGGAGCATTTGTAGGCACAACAACAAATATTATTAACAACGCAGAGAATGCTGCCGAGCTTATTGACTATATTAAGAAGAATATTCGTGTAGTTGACAAATGGATCGGTGATGAGCATAATAAATACCTTCTTCATGTTGAGGAAAATTCTGAGACACTCTATCAGAAGCTGGACGATACAATAAGAATATGCCAGAGATATAAGAACGAGGACGGAGTTGACGTATATCAGATGTACGAGGGCTTCGGTGAGGGAAGCCGTATAAGAATGACCTATATTCCCGGCTTGAGATACGAGTTAACTATTGAGCATGCAGGATTTTATGATTATTTTGTAGCTGATAACTCTAAGGGCTATTGGGAGACATATACAGTAGGTAAGATGCCATCTCATTACAATGTATCCTGCTTTATAATGAAGGACGGTCTTTCTTACGATTCCTTCTACGACCCCGAGTCAGGCAAAATTGTTTTCTTAAAGGTAATGAGTGCTGATAAGAAGACCGATATTTTCAACATTCAGAATTTCGGCTCTAACACAATTTTTGACATAGGCGGAGAAGAAAAAACTATTTACAATGCATCCATTGATATTAAATTCAGTGGCTTTGACGGTATAAAATATGTTGAAATGGATACTACCCCCGACAGAGTAAAGAACGGAGATGCGGACCCTAATGCTGATGAGAGTGGGAAATATGATGTATTTATTAGTCCCAACGTCGACTACAATATATATCATCTCGCCTCATACGGTGGACCTACTCTTAACCTGACCAACGGAAAGGTTATTGAAGCCGAAGAAAAGTACATAGACGATAAGCTTAGGGTAGAAACAATTCGTGTCGGCTTTACAGGTATTGAGGGATATACAGGTGAGCTTGCAGTAAGGATAGAAGCTGACACCGAGCATGAAATATACGATGTGCTTAAGGAATTCCTTGATGAGTCAGGCCTTGAATGCAGGCGTGACCTTGATGAAACCATTGAAGGTATTCATATCGCCCTCGACGAGCTTAAGAGCTTTACAAAATATTATAAGTGGAACGGCGTATGCGTTAAAGACGAGGAGGGAATAGGTAAGGCTATTGAAATAGAAACTCAGCGTATTGAAGAAATCGCTGCACTTTATCTTGATGTTAAGGATGCAGAGTTTATCAGCCTTAACGATGCAGTTAAGCTGGAGCTTAATATGAGCTTCCCATCTGTTACAGTCAATAAGATAGGTACATCGTCTGTTTCCAATATGGAATTTACTATTGGAGAAATGTCACTTACAATTGATGATACTCTCCTTTATGTAAAGGATGAGCCTTACCATATGGAATTTGCACTTGTGGATATGGAGGCAAAGAGCGGTCTTGTTCATCTTGAGGTTTTAAATAATACATCTGTTAAATATGCAGATGAGGATAAATTTACGGTAAACGTAAAAGAGGCTACCTTTGTTGCACCTGTTCTTCAGCCCGGAAACTACACTGTTGTAGCATATATCGCTACCGACAACGGTGTAAGATCCAGCGCATATACTCCCGTTATATTTGATACAGTGGGAGATGAGGAGCTGGGAGAAGATGGCATTTCCTACAAGGCATCTAAGGGTGAAAACGGAGAGTGTATTATTTCCTATATTCAAATTGAGGACATATACAAGGATTACGTAGGAGACAAGGTGCTTGATTATGCTTCCTTCTACGAAATATTTGCTGAGATTACATATGAGTACGGTACTCCCTCTACTGACCTTATTGAAATAGGTACAGTAGGTGAAGAAGAGACCACATATGCAGCTCTTACAGGCGAGGAAACAGAGCTTGCAAGCGGCATCTACCGTATGAAATATACAATTTCCAACGGAGTAAATTCTGTAAGCGGTTACGTATATATTACATTTGAAGCATTTGTTCCTCCTGCACCGAATCCAAATCCCGATGATACAACAGATACAAGCACAGGCGACACCTCCGATACCGGCACAGTAGATTCCTCTGACACAAGCACAGATGCAAGTGAAGATACCGGTACAACAACATAAAATGATAATACTGCGTTGTATGATGTGGAGAGATTTTAATTAAAACAATATTCTAAAAACAAAAAAGAGCAAGACAAATCTTGCTCTTTTTTAATTATTCGAGATGAAAAACCTCATTGATTTTACGGCACACGGGACTGTTATCTGCGTTTGTTTCCATAATATCAGCCATATAGTCCCACCATTTTTTTGTTATCTCATCGCCACCACGGGATGCCCAGACTTCTTCATTCTCAATTTCAATATATTCAAACAGAAGATCAGTTTCGGGATCGTGAAAAATAGTATAGTTCTTGCCTCCGTCACGGTGAATTGCCTCAATTATTTCAGGCCAAAGTGCATCGTGGCGTCTTTTATATTCATCAGCCATACCGTGGTACAGCTTCATAACTGAGCCCTTACGTATCATAAAAAGCCTCCTTGTTTTTCTATGATTATAGCATGTGTATATCCTTTTGTCAATGTGTATTCTAAGGAAGAGAATTGCACTTTAAAGGAAAAAACTGTTGAACAATAGAACAGGATATGATATAATAAATGTGTATTTAGCATCTATCAAGCCTTTGCGCTTGTAAAAAATAAGAGAGGAATAATATGGATTTTTTAGAGTTTCTTGGTCAAATGACGTCAAATCCATTGCTGTTTATTGCCGTAGCGCTAACACTTGGCGTTATACTTGTGAACGGTTGGACAGATGCACCAAATGCTATTGCAACCTGTGTTGTTACCAGATGTATGCCACCTAAGGCAGCTATACTGATGGCGGCAGTATTCAACTTCCTTGGTGTATTCATTATGACTAAAATCAGTAATGAGGTTGCCGTAACTATTACAAGAATGGTTAACTTTGGAGATAACCCCGGCAAAACAGTTATTATTGTATTGTGTGCAGCAATGCTTGCTATTGTTTCCTGGGCAACTCTTGCTTGGGTATTCGGTATCCCCACCAGCGAAAGCCATGCGCTTATTGCAGGTCTTACAGGTGGCGCAATGGCACTTAACGGAATAGGTGCTGTTGTATGGGGCGAATGGCTAAAGGTCGTATACGGTATAGTGATTTCAGTAGTTTTGGGCTTTGGATTAGCGTGGCTTATCTGTAAGCTTGTAACAAAAATTTGCTACAATGCAAACCGTCCAAAGACAGAGCCGTTTTTCAAGGGTGCGCAGATAGTAGGTGCAGGCGCAATGGCATTTATGCACGGCGCACAGGACGGACAGAAGTTTATGGGTATTATTCTTCTTTGCGTGTTCACATTACAGGGTGCAGGCGCTTCAGCCACCAACTTTATTATTCCTACATGGCTTATGGTTGTATGCTCACTTGTTATGGGTATCGGTACAGCAATCGGTGGTAAAAAGATTATTAAGTCCGTGGGTATGGACATGGTAAAGCTTGAAAAATATCAGGGCTTTTCCGCAGATATCGCATCGGCTATCTCCCTTGTATTCTGTTCAATCTTCGGTCTCCCCGTTTCCACCACTCATGTAAAGACAACATCAATCATGGGTGTTGGCGCAGTCAAGAGAGTATCTGCTATTAACTTCGCTGTCGTAAAGGAAATGGTTATGACATGGATTCTTACATTCCCCGGCTGTGGACTCCTTGCGTTTTTAGTGACTAAGGTGTTCTTACTTATCTTTAACTGATAGAAAGGAAATATAAAAAATGGCTAAAGGTGATAAATTCTATTATGATAACTTTGCAGAGTGTGCAACTCTTGCAAAAAAGGCAGCTAACTACCTTGTTGAATGCCTTGAAAGCTTTGATCCCGATAAGATAAATGAGATGCTTGAAACAATGCATCAGTACGAAAATAGTGCAGACCAGAAAAAGCATGAAATGAGAGAGGCCCTTGCTAAATCCTTTGTTACTCCCGTTGATAGAGAAGACCTTGATTTGATGAGTCATCAGATGGATACCGTCCTTGACCTTATTGAAGAGGTGTTGCAGAAGCTTTATGTTTACAATATCAAGGCAATCGAGCCTGCAGCAATCGAATATGCAAAAAAACTTGTAAAGGCATGTGATCTTCTTTATGAGATTATGGTTGAATTTGAAAACTTTAAAAAGTCAAAGAAGCTTCAGTCACTTATCGTAGCAGTTAACGATGTAGAGGAGGAGTGTGACAAGCTTTACCTTATTACCATGCATGAGCTTACAAAGAAATCAACAGACGTATTGGTAACTCTTTCCTGGTATAAGATATATGACCGTCTTGAGGCCTGCTCCGACGCTTGCGAGCACGTTAGCGAATGCGTTGGCTCTATTGTTTTGAAGAATACTTAATAAAATAAAAGCACACCGAATAGCGTGATACGCCAAGCGAAGTATCACGCTAACTATATTCGCCTGTGGCGAGTTCTATTGCTGCGCAGTTATATTCGGCTTATGCCGAGTGATATTCGCTTCGCGAGTTTTAGGGCGAATAGAATATCACTGCAAGGCAACGCCTTGCAATATCACTTCCCATAAGGGAAATATCACTCTTTGCGAAGCAAAGAATATCACTTTATACGAACAGAAAAAGAGATGACATTTCGGCGAATAACCGATTTGTTATCTCTTTCTGTCGTTATAAGAACCTGCTACGCAGAACCTTGTTATTTGCTTCGCTCATAATAACGTTTTGGGGTTAACCCATTTGCGTTTGACTAGTCAAATGCGACGCTTTGTCAATGAAGCATTCGCTATGCGAATATGAAGCAGAAACCTTGCGGCTTCTATGAAGCGGCGGCGTTGCCGCCATGAAGCGAAGCGCACACTAACCTCGACCTGAGCCGAAGGCTCGCTTCACAGAACGAAGTTCTGCTTCATTTTTCATGCACCGCAGGTGCGCTTCATTGCAACCAAAACGAAAAAAGCAGTCCATTGGACTGCTTTCGTTTTGTGAAAGGGCTATAAAAAAGATATTTTTGCTAAAGTGCTTACGGGATTTGAACCCAACGAAATTATGCCATTATGTGCATACATTCTTCATTTGATGGAGACAAATTTTTAAATCCGTAGTCTGATAACACTCTGTAAAAATACTCGTATATTTCTGGAATTGCAAGTAATCCAGTCATCATGATATATATTACAACTTTTTTGTTTTCTGTATCATTCATTACATCTCGAACAATCGCGTCAGGGTCAACCTCTTTTACCTTTGACAACAAACTCTTAAGCAGTTTAGGGTTGAAACTTCTGTCAAGTTTTTCATAATTGAAGACCATAGTTGTCATTCGTGGAAAGCGTTGCTCAACATATTCATTTTCTGAATACCGCCGTCTTGATGTTGTAATAGCATCTTCGATTCTATTTAATCGATGCATAATATACTCTAAAGGCTCTCTTATTTCGCTATCACTTTGTTGAGCCTTGTTTAATACGGTTGTATCATGACTAATATCACCCAAAACATCATAAATTGGGCCACCTTTTTGTTCGTAATTGATCTCGTTTTCAGCCTTTTTCAATTCATCACGTAATTCAAGTACACCCTTTGCATCATTTTGATAAAAAATTGTTCTTTGCGTTATAATATCTGCGGGTAACAAAGTACCTTTTTCTGCTATCATAATTGCAGGCTTCCCGATTGCATGTCTCAGCGCCAATTCGTACATTACATTTGGGTTTCTGTTTGTTAAATTAGCAATCACTAATTTGCTGTCGTATATTTCAGATATTACCTGCTTAGTAATTGATCCGGGTTCGCTTATTTTGTGTGCCACCACAATTTCGTACTTCTCACCAATAGCAGGAATTATGGATGCAGATATTATTCCTTCAATATGACGTCTAATAGGATCTGTTTCATCACCTATGGGGGTAATTATAAAACATTTATCTCTTGATTTTGCACTCATAGAAGTTTCTCCTCGTTGATTGTTGCAGTAATTATACCATAAATCTACATTTTTTTCAATGCTTTTAGAAAAAATGATATAATTTGTATATATTGCTAATGGAGGATTGTATCATGAAATCAAAATTTACAAACGAAGAAAAACGAGCGATTTTGGATCGCTACATGTTAAAATCCGAGTCGCCGTCAAGCATTATAAAATCTGTTGGAATTTCAAAAAGCACCTTTTACAAGTGGCTATCAGATTATAGAGCAGAGCAAGCGGAAGCGAAAGAAAAAAGCAGTCCGTTTGGACTGCTTTCGTTTTGTGTTATCTTGACAAAATAGATGCCACTCTAAAAAAGTCAATAAAATCAAGGGCTTTCGGCTATCTGAGGCAACTTCATGTGCATCCTTAATAGATGCCGTGCGCTATGTTACTTTATAATGTGTTCATAAATATTCCAATCGTAAATTTCATAACTGTGGCTAATCCCAAGTAGCTTTTCAATAAAGCTTTTCTTCTTACGAATACTTTTTACGGCTTTTTCAAAACCTCGTTTTCCAAATGCTTCGTCATCCTCGTCGTCAAGATCAAACTGGGCATCGGCAATCCAACGATTATTTTTAGCGCTATTTTTAATTATAACCCCGCGATTTCCCATCATCATCTGTCGAATCTCATCTAGAAGATCGTCGGCACTGATATTACAGTTGAAAAATTCTAAACAAAATTCTCCAAACCACAAATCCCCAAAGACGAAATCTCCGTCCTTTTCTTCAAACTCAAGTTCGATATGCCGTTTGCCATTTCTGCTATGGATTATCAAGGCGTAGAATTTATTCATTTTAGTATTTTTTGTATAGGGGTTAGATAAAATATGCTTCAAAAATTCTGCTTCGTTTTCAAATTCATATTCTTCAAACGGGATTGAATTAGCTTGGAGCAATTCTTTTACTTGAAATAGATTCATAGTAGCACCTCGCTTTTCATTTAATGTTGAGAAAGTCTAAATAACTATAAAGCAACTTTTTGTTTTTCTCAAAATCAAGCATATCAATCTTCTTCTGGTTTATCCAATACGCCTTTTGAATGATGTCGTAAGCATATTTTTCGTCCTCGGTTTCGGGGGGGGGTCTCGAAAAAGATGCCTTATATATGAGTAATGTTAATTTTACTTAATAATAGGGCTTTAAGTCTGTCATTTTCTCGCTCCTTTCGGGTGGTAACACACATTATACCGAAAGATTGCGAGAAGTCCAGAGGTTTGGGGAAAATTATTTATTATCTTGATTTGCTTTAGCTGTATTAAGGGAAGAAATTAAAATCCTTTTCAGCTCCTTACATTTATCGAGCAAGATTTTGTCGTGGTAATATCCACTTTCCAAAACAAGTTCAATCCAATATTCC
>JAZQKP010000002.1:0-25924 GCA_045542275.1 Eubacteriales bacterium
TCCTAAGCCCGCTTGGCCTCCGACTTGTAATTCGCTTCGTGAACATTGGCGCCGATAGAGGTTGATGAACGCTCCAACTGATTGACAAGAGAATAATGACCTTTTATACCGTCACACATTTTGATAACTTTAACCGCAAAATCTGTGGATATGTCACGAAGCTTTGAATCTGCCATAATAACACCGCCTTTCTGCCGTTATTATATCATAATGCTGTAAGTTTTTCAAGTGAAATATTCGGCTTACGCCGAATGTGAAATAATTCACTTCGTGAATTGTGAAATATTGCTCCTTCGTCGCAATGTGAAATAAAATTCGCCTCCTCACATTTGCAAAGCAAATATTTCACAGCGGAGCTATTTCACATAGCGAAGCCATATTTCACTCGCCGAAGGCGAATTTCACTGAAAAAAGCACTTGCTTTCGCAAGTGCTTTTTTCTTGGCAGGGGCAGAAGGACTCGAACCCACGACACCCAGTTTTGGAGACTGGTGTTCTACCAACTGAACTATACCCCTATTTAATTTACTCAAGTAGTATATCATATAATTTATAAAAATGCAAGTCTTTTTTACAAATATTTTAAAAAAATTAGCGGACTCAATGTCCGCTAATTTTATGCCTTAAATTCCATTATGCTGATAAAAAGATCCTTAGCTGCCTCAAGCTCGTCCTCGTCGGAGAAAACGTGCTTATCCATTATACAGATAAGCGCATCATCGGGAAGCTCCTTAAAGCAATCAAAGTATTTTACAAAGTCTGTCTGCTTTAAATAGACAGCCTTTTCACTGTACAAAAGTGAGCTGTCGGGAGTGTAACCAAGCACGTCGCTTACATTGGCAAAAATGTCAACGTATTCGTTGTAAAGTGAGGGGTCAAGAATGTAGAACACTACTCTACCCGACATAATCTGTGATTTAAATGCCTCATATGACTCACGGTTTGCCTTGGAAAGCGCCATTAAATCATTTTCATTACCTGCAGCTGCCTGCTCCTGCTGCTCTGGAGTCATATATACGATAGTAGTAAAAAGCGTATGAAGCTCTCCGTCCTCATTGTAGTCCTTAGCAAAGCTACCGAATGCCTCCTCAAAGCTTTCCTGCTTATGCACAACATACTTAGGTCCTGCGTACATTATGGTAACATCATGCTTAACTACCGTAAGCATCTGAATACCTACTACAAGGAAAATAAATACAAAGGCAGCAATAATAATAACACGCCACTTATACTTAAACCAGAAGTTAGGCCAGAATTCACCCTTGACAGCCTCATCAGACTTCAAATGAATATCCTCATTAGAGCTGTCTCCAAGCATACGAAGACGCTTGGCATTATTGGATTCACCTAAATTATCGCCACTCTCCTGAGCTTTTTTATCCTTATTTTCAAATTCGTTCATTGGTTCTCCTTTTTTGAAAAGCGACAGAAGAAATATTCTGTCGCTTCTAAAAGTAAATATTTAGCTTAAATAAATGCTTACGCCTGGGGCTTCATTGTTGGGAACAAAAGCACGTCACGAATAGACGGGCTATCTGTAAGAAGCATTACAAGACGGTCAATACCGAAGCCAAGACCACCTGTGGGAGGCATACCGTACTCAAGGGCTGTGATGTAGTCATAGTCTACCTCTGCCTTAGTGCCGGGCTCCTCAACGCGCTTAGCGGCAACCTGCTTTTCAAAGCGCTCCTTCTGGTCAATGGGATCGTTAAGCTCTGAGAATGCATTACCAAACTCTGTTGCGTTGATAAAGTACTCAAAGCGCTCTGTAAACATGGGGTTATCAGCCTTTCTCTTTGCAAGAGGGCTGTTTTCTACGGGGTAATCATAGATAAATGTAGGCTGAATAAGCTTTTCTTCAACGAAAGCATCAAAGAACTCAATAAGAACTCTGCCCTTAGTAGCGTTATCATCAACCTCAACGTGATGTGCCTTAGCTACCTCTCTTGCCTGCTCATCAGTTGCCCAGTCGTTATAGTCAACGCCGGCATACTTCTTAACAGCCTCAACCATTGTAAGTCTTTCCCAATGGCCCATATCAATTTCGTTGCCCTGATACATAATCTTCTCAGAGCCACAAATCTTAACTGCAAGCATCTTGTTCATTTCTTCAACAAGATCCATCATACCCTTATAGTCTGTGAACGCCTGATAAAGCTCAATAGATGTAAACTCAGGGTTGTGCTTAGTATCCATACCCTCATTTCTGAAGATTCTGCCTACCTCGTATACTCTGTGCATACCGCCAACGATAAGTCGCTTAAGATAAAGCTCTGTTTCGATACGGAGATACATATCAATATCAAGTGTGTTATGGTGAGTTACAAAGGGTCTTGCGCTGGCACCGATTTCAAGGGGAACAAGAATAGGAGTATCAACCTCCAAAAATCCCTTGGAATCAAGGTAGTTACGGATTTCCTTAAGAATCTGTGATCTCTTATAGAATGTATCCTTAACCTCAGGATTTACAATTAAGTCAACGTATCTCTGTCTGTATCTTGTTTCCTGATCCTTAAGACCGTGGAACTTCTCGGGAAGGGGAAGGAGTGACTTAGCAAGAAGCTCAATTTCGTACACGTGTACGGAGATTTCGCCTCTTCTTGTTCTGAATACCATACCGGAAATACCTACGATATCACCGATATCCCACTTCTTGTACTGTTCAAAATTCTCTTCACCGATATCGTTGATTCTGATGTAGCACTGGATTCTGCCCTTACCGTCAGCAACGTCAATAAAGTTAGCCTTACCCATATCACGACGGGACATAAGTCTACCGGCAATCTTTACTGTCTTGCCCTCGTATTCCTCAAAATTATTTACGATATCTACTGTATATGTGTCAACATCATACTTGACCTTTTCGAAGGGGTTATTACCCGCCTCGCAAAGTGCAGCAAGCTTGTCACGGCGAATCTGCAAGATTTCGCTTAATTCAAGCTCTTCATTTACATTTTCAGCATTATTTACGTTTTCCTGCATTTTAATGTCCTCTTATTTTGTCTTATAGAAATCTACAATCTCTGCATCTCTCTCGCCTGCGGGAGTTTCAATTGTAACATTCTCGCCCTTCTTGTGACCGATAATAGCCATACCGATAGGAGAACGGTCAGAAATCTTACCACGGAGAGGATCAACCTCATTGGAGCCTACAAGGTCATACTGCTTCTCTGTACCGTCTGCGTACTTAAGAATTACAGTAGAGCCAAGGCTTACTACGTTTTTAACTGCGTCTGTATCAATGATAACAGCATTCTTCATAAGGTATTCAAGCTCTGCAATTCTGCTTTCTACCTTAGCCTGCTGATCTCTTGCTTCATCATATTCACTGTTTTCGGATAAGTCACCGAAGGATCTTGCTTCTTTAAGTAATTCCTTTACTTCCTGACGGCGAACATTTTTTAAATAATCATATTCCTCCTTAAGCTTTTCAAAGCCCTCGGCAGTATAGGTTAATTTCTTTTCTTCCATTGTTATTACCTCGTGTGGCAAGTATGCCCTTTCACTAAATTATTTAACTTTTTTGATCACTTTACGCACAAAAACTCCTGTTACGGAGTTTCTGTTAAAAATTAGAATTTAATAGGCTTAGCTGTAAGATAGCGTCTTACCATAAGGGCAACCTTAAATGTGATTGCATGGTCGAACTGACGGAGGTCAAGCCCTGTAAGCTTCTTAATCTTGTCAAGTCTGTATACAAGAGTATTTCTGTGAACAAAGAGCTTACGTGAGGTTTCTGACACGTTAAGGTTGTTCTCAAAGAATACCTGAATTGTCTGAAGTGTTTCCTTATCGAGAGTTTCGATAGAGCCGTGCTTAAACACCTCTGTCAAGAAAATCTCGCAAAGAGTGGTGGGAAGCTGATAGATAAGACGGCCGATACCAAGGTTTTCGTAGCTTACGATTTCCTTTTCGGTCTCAAATACCTTACCAACCTCAATAGCGATCTGCGCTTCCTTATAGGAGCGTGCAAGATCCTTAATATTATCAACGATAGTACCGATACCGATACCAACACGGCAGTAGAACTCAGAGCTTAAGGTGTCAGAGATGCTCTGTGCGATCTTCTCTGTCTCCAAAAGGTCAGCGTCGTCTGCCAAGCCCTTAACAACAACAATATCCTGATCCCCTGCTGCGATAACATAGTCCTTAGATTTATCGGGGAACATATTCTGAAGAATTTCAAAGGGCATAATTTCAGTTCTGGAATAGAATCTTACAAGAAATACTACACGATGGTCGTTACCGTCGAAATGGAGCTCCTTGCTCTTTGCGTAAATATCGCTAGGCAAGATATTGTCCATAATAATATTCTTGATGAATGAGCTTTTATCGCACTTTTCGTCATAGTAGCTCTTGATATTGGAAAGGGAGATAGCAAGAATGGACGCATACTTCTCAGCAAGCTTATCCTCGCCCTCAACGAATACCATAAATTCGGATTTAGCTCCGCTACCGATAGGCTGATATGTGTATCCCTCAACAACCATAGTATCTGTGGTGAAAACCATTTCCTCTTTTGCTCTTGAACGAAGCTCACCAATCTTAGAAAGCTCGCTGCAAGCAATAACAACGCCTGAGTCGTCAATAACACCTATAACGCGGTCAACCGCATCGTGCATCTGGTGGATAATACCCTGGAATAATCTGTTAGACATATCTTAACCTCCAAATAAAGTCAATTTGTGCAATTTGTGCATTCTGTATATCTATATTACACTATTTTAAGGGTCATTTCAATACTTTTTTTAATATTTTTTTGTGAATTTTGTATATTCTTTTGCCATTTTACACAAAAATCACAGTTCTGTCTCGTATGCAATACAGGCAAGGGCAAAGCTGGGTGCTGTCTCACACCTTAAAATTCTTTTTCCAAGTCCTGCAATTTTTGCGCCCTTACCCTTAGCAAGCTCTACCTCCTTAAGGCTGAACCCACCCTCTGAGCCAATTATAAGTGAGATGGTTTTTGCGTTTTTGTTTTCTCTCAGTATTTCCTTAAGTGAGCAGGTGTTATCACCCTCATAGCAGAAAATCATAAGGTCGCAATCTGCTGCATCGTTAAGAGCCTCGTTATATTTCATAGCCTCACGCACCTTGGGAATAATGCCACGTCCACTCTGCTTTGCGGCGCTTTCTGCAATCTTGTTGTGGCGCTCTGCTTTCTTTTGAATATCCTTGCCCTCTATTTTGGCAATACATCTTTCCGATGCAAAGGGAATGATTTCGGACACTCCACACTCAATGGATTTTTGAATTATGGTTTCAAGCTTGTCGCCCTTAGGGATAGCCTGATAAAGCTTTATGTAGCATACGGGCTCCGTGTCGGAAGCTGTCTGTTCCACTACATCAAGATACACCTCATCAGCAGAAAAGCCCGAAATTTTGCATACGTATACGTTTTTTTGCATATCGCAGACCGTGATTTCCTCTCCCTCGGTCATACGGAGAGAACGGGAAATATGGTGGGCATCCTCGCCTCTTATGATAATAGTCCTTGCTCCGTTATCCAAAGAGCTCACCTGCTCTGCTCTTATAAAAAATCTGGGCATAGCGCACCTCCAACCTTTAATGTATATATAATATCACTTATACTTAATAATGTCAAGAAAAAAGCAAAGCCGAGAAAAATTCTCGGCTTATATTTACATTATGCTACCTTAACGGAAATAGCGCACCAGCCGTTTTCGTGGATTTCTTCTACTATCTCAAAGGAGTTTTCAGCGATAGAATCGTACACGTCCCGGCACCTTTCGTCAATTATGCCTGAAAGAATAAGCACTGTATCCTTGTGCATAAACTTGGAAATATCGGGGAGCATTCTGATAATAATATCTGCAACAATGTTTGCAGTAATTACATCGTACTTACCCTCCTTAACGCCTGCAAGAAGGTCGGAAACATCGCACTCAATGTTAGTAACGTCATTATCCTTTACGTTCTCACGGGAAACCTTAACGGCAACAGGGTCAATATCGTAGGCATAGCACTGCTTAGCGCCAAGCTTGGATGCGCAGATTGCCAGAATTCCACTACCGCAGCCAACATCAAGCATAAGGCTTTCCTCGCTTATGTATTTTTCAAGCAAGGTAGCGCAAAGGCGTGTTGTCTCGTGAGTGCCTGTGCCGAATGCCATACCGGGATCCATTTTAACAACGATCTCCCCGTTTGATGCATCATATTTCTCCCACATGGGAACTACAACCAAGCGATTGCCGATCTTAATAGGCTTATAGTACTGCTTCCATGAGTTAGCCCAGTCCTCCTCACAAAGAGAAATAAGCTCAGTTTTTGCCTCTATCTTAAGTGCGTCAAGCTTCTCGCTTATAAACATTGTATAATGCTCTGTGGGCTTATCTGCGGGCACGTAAATTGATACTGAGGCAACGGTTCTGTCAGCGTTTAAAACGCTTTCATCAATCAAATCCCCGTATACGCCATCGAGGATTCGGTCCTCGATGTCGGAATAATCCTCAATCTGAAGTCCGTTTGAAAGCATACTCATAACAGCGCAAAGGTCATCAAGATTTTCCACCTTAGATGTAACCTTTATCTGTATCCACATATTATTTTCCATTACTTCCTCATTTCTTGAAGCGACTGAAAAAGCTGCTGCGCTTAGAGAAATTTTTTTCCTGACAGCTCTCCGCAAAGCTACGGAGAAGCTTCTTCTGCTCTTCACTTAAATTCTTGGGAGTTTCTACAATAACCTTGAAATAGAGGTGACCTCTTGCTCTGCCGTTTACATCGGGAACACCCTTCTGCTTAACGGTGAACATAGTTCCTGTCTGTGTACCCTCGGGAATAGTATAATCAACCTCACCCTCCATTGTAGGCACCTTGATTGTTGCGCCAAGGGCTGCCTCTGCAAAGGTAATGGGAATTTCACAGTAAAGGTCCTTGCCGTCACGCTCAAATACTGCGTGGGGGCGAACGGAAACCTGAATAATAAGATCGCCTGCTGCGCCACCGTTTCTGCCGTCGTTACCCTGATCACGAAGGGCTATTCTCTGTCCGTCGTCAATACCTGCAGGGATTGTAACCTCAAGCTTCTTATTTATCTTTACCATGCCCTTGCCCTTACAGTTCTGACAGGGTGTCTTTATAATCTTACCTGTGCCCTTACAGTCGGGGCAGGCTGTGGTTGACTGCATTACGCCAAAGGCTGTTCTCTGCTGTACTCTTACAGTACCGCTACCGCCACATTTCGTACACTTCTCGGCACTTGTGCCCTTTTCAGCACCACTACCGCCACAATCGGAGCACTTCTGGATTCTTGCATAGCTTACCTCCTTTTTACAGCCGAAAAAGGCCTCTTCAAAGGAGAGAATAATTCTTACACCGATATCGTCACCCTGCTGAGGAACATTTGCCCTGCGTGATGAGGATGAGCTACCACCGAAGAATGAGGAGAAAATATCACCCATATCAAAGTCAAAGCCACCGAAGCCTCCAAAGCCTCCACCGCCAAAGCCGCTTGTCTGATCAAAGGCTGCGTGGCCGTACTGGTCATACTTGGACTTTTTATCGGGATCGGAGAGGACACCGTATGCCTCGTTGATTTCCTTAAACTTCTGCTCTGCCTCGGCATTGCCCGGATTCATATCGGGATGGTATTTTTTAGCAAGGGAACGGTACGCCTTCTTGATTTCGTCAGCGCTGGCACCCTTATTTATACCCAGAGTTTCATAATAATCTCTTTTATCTGCCATTTATATACCTCACATAGGGCAGGATAGTTTCCTGCCCTTTGTTGTTTAGTTGTTAGTCTTATCCTCAAAGTCTGCGTTATAGTAGGAGTTATCTCCACCCTGTGCGCCACCCATATCAGGACCTGCGCCCTGTGCGCCACCCTGCTGAGCATAGAGCTTCTCACTTACTGCGTAGAAAGCCTTTTCAACAGCGTCACAGTCAGCCTTGATAGCCTCTGTGTCACCTGTCTTAACTGTTTCCTTAAGCTTTTCGATAGCTGCCTTAACGGGAGCCTTATCGTCATCGCTTACCTTGTCTCCGATTTCGTTAAGTGACTTTTCACACTGGAAAATAAGGGACTCTGCACGGTTCTTAGTTTCAACAGCCTCCTTAGCCTTCTTATCCTCATCAGCATACTTAGCAGCCTCATTAACAGCCTTATCAATATCCTCCTTGCTCATATTTGTAGAGGACTGGATAGTGATGTGCTGCTCCTTGCCTGTACCCTTATCTGTTGCTGTTACGTTTACGATACCGTTAGCGTCAATATCGAATGTAACCTCAATCTGAGGAACACCACGGGGTGCGGGAGCAATGCCGTCAAGGGAGAACATACCAAGTGTTGTGTTACCTGCAGCCATTTCTCTTTCGCCCTGAAGAACGTGAATCTGTACAGAGGGCTGGTTATCTGCTGCTGTTGAGAAGATCTGGCTTCTCTTAACAGGAATAGTTGTATTTCTTTCAATAATCTTTGTGCAAACGCCACCAAGTGTCTCAATACCGAGTGAGAGAGGTGTTACGTCAAGCAAGAGAAGGTCCTTAACGTCGCCGCCAAGCACACCACCCTGAATAGCAGCACCGATAGCTACACATTCGTCAGGGTTAATGCCCTTGAAGGGCTCCTTGTGAATAAAGTTCTTAAGTGCGTCCTGAACTGCGGGAATTCTTGAAGAACCACCAACCAAAAGAACCTTGTCAATTTCGGATACAGAAAGACCTGCATCGGAGAGAACCTGCTTTGTAGGCTTCATTGTAGCCTCTACAAGATCAGCTGTAAGCTCATCAAACTTAGCTCTTGTAAGAGTAGCATCAAAGTGCTTAGGACCTGTTGCATCAGCTGTAATAAAGGGAAGATTGATGTTAGAGGAGGTTACGCCGGAAAGCTCGATCTTTGCCTTCTCAGCAGCTTCCTTAAGTCTCTGGAGTGCCATCTTATCCTGACGGAGATCAATACCGTTTTCAGCCTTGAACTGCTCTGCAATCCAGTTGATAATCTTATTATCGAAGTCGTCGCCGCCAAGCTTGTTGTTACCTGCAGTAGCAAGAACCTCAAACACGCCGTCGCTGATTTCAAGAAGGGATACGTCGAATGTACCGCCACCAAGGTCGAATACCATAATCTTCTGGTTTTCTTCCTTATCCATACCGAATGCAAGGGCTGCAGCTGTAGGCTCGTTAATAATTCTCTTTACCTCAAGACCTGCAATCTTACCTGCGTCCTTTGTAGCCTGACGCTGTGCGTCTGAGAAGTAAGCGGGAACTGTGATAACTGCCTCTGTAACTGTTGTGCCAAGGTATGCCTCAGCATCTGCCTTAAGCTTCTGAAGAATCAGAGCAGGAATTTCCTGAGGTGTAAGGGACTTACCGTCAATGCTTACCTTGTAGTCAGAGCCCATATGTCTTTTAATGCTTGAAATAGTCTTGTCGGGGTTAGTAATAGCCTGACGCTTAGCAACCTGACCTACCATTCTTTCACCTGTCTTAGAAAATGCAACTACTGAAGGTGTTGTTCTTGATCCTTCGGGATTGGGGATTACAACAGGCTCACCGCCCTCGTAAACCGCAACGCAAGAGTTAGTTGTACCCAAGTCAATACCAATAATTTTTCCCATAATAAATATCCTCCGTGTAATACGTATAATTTACAAATTTAGTTTGCGACCTTAACCATCGCATATCTTATGATTTTTTCCTTATATTTGTATCCCTTCTGGAATACCTCAATGATTTCGCCCTCTCCGTAGCTTTCATCGTCTACATGCATTACAGCATTGTGAACGCTGGGATCGAACTCCTTAGTTTCAATAACGGTAACACCCATTTTATTAAGGGCCTCTACCATCTGTGTAACTATCATATTAAGTCCCTTACGGGTTTCCTCGTCGGTTGCAAACGCAACAGATCTTTCTATGTTATCAATAACGGGAAGGAGCTGCTTAACAGCATCGGAATATGCCTCCGAATAGATACCGTCTCTTTCCTTAATGCTTCTCTTTCTGAAATTGTCGTATTCAGCCATTAAGCGAAGATACTTGTCATTAAGCTCTGTACACTTTTTTTCGGTATCGTATAGCTTTTTATTTGCCATTTCAAGCTCATCTACGGGTGTTTCAGGCACGTTTGTGTCCTCGCCCATATCTTCCTTGTTTACGTCCTTTTCTTCCATAATTACCTCTCTTTTTTCGCATCAAGACGGGGCAGCATATTCTGCTCCGACAAGCGATTTATCTCATCTGACAGCTTATCTATGGTGGCAAGGACCTTGGAATAATCCATTCTGCAGGGACCTATAATACCGATAGCGCCGATTGTCTTACCGTTAAGCTTAAGATTCTTATAAATCAAGGTGGAGTTATCCATTATTTTAACCATATTCTCAGAACCGATAAAGATTTTTGTTTCATCGTCGCTCTGGTCAATGGTGCTGATTGCGTTGATAAAGTCCTTTTTATCCTCGATTGTTGATATCATCTGCTGAAGCTTATCAAGATTCTTGTACTCGGGATACTGCAAAAGCCTGTTAACACCGTCAAAGCGAATCTCGGAGCCAAGCTCATTCATAGTTTCGTAAATGCTCTTTACTACTATATTCACAAGCTCGGAGCGTGGAGCCATAAGCTCCTCCATTCTCATAATGAGTGAGATATTAATATCATCAATCACTACACCGGACAGCACCTCGTTAAGCACTGATGTCAGTCTTTCTGCATCCTCTCTTTCCACATCAAAGGGAAGATTTACATTTTTAGTCTTGATAGCATCCTGCTGAGACACCATAACTATAAGAATACTTCTTTGCCCAAGGTAAACAACCTCATACCTTCTGATTGTTATGTTGGAGGGACGGGGGCGAAGGGTCATAGCTGTGTAATTTGTCATAGCCGATGCCGCTTTTCTTGCGCTGTCAAGAATCTTATCTATCTCAGACATTTTTACGGAGAGCATATTGTTAAGCTCTGCCGCCTCCTTGGTAGTCATATCATACTGCTGAACCAAGCTGTCTACATAGAAGCGATAGCCCATTTCCGAAGGAATACGTCCTGCGGAGGTGTGAGGCTGCTCCAGATAACCAAGCTGCTCCAGCTCTGCCATTTCGTTACGAATGGTAGCAGAGGAATATGCAATGTCCGTTTCCTGAGTGAGATACTTGGAGCCAACAGGCTCACCAAGCTTTATATGAGCTTCTACAATAGCCTTAAGTATCATTTTCTTACGTTCACTAAGCTCAAAAACGTCAAAATCCATACATTTTCCTCCCTTTTTGATATTTTAGCACTCTTTTTGCTCGATTGCTAATCTACACGTATAAATATATCATTCTTTGCCCTTTTTGTCAATACTTTTTGCGAAGTTTTTTAAAAATTTTTAGCAAACTCGTTTTTTGAGTGCTTACAGTGAAGGATGTGTGTTTTTGTCGTGAATTATACATAATATTTTGCGATTTTTTCTGTTTTGAGCATTAATTTTATTTCTATTTTTATCTCTATATCTATTTCTATATCTATTTCTATTTCTACATATGGGACCCCCATATGGAATCCCAATATGGGGCGCCATATGGAAACCTACCTTTTAATAAATAAAAGAGAAAGGCGACGGATAGACCGTCGCCTTGGCTATTAATATTCAAATTTAATTGCCTGCTTAAGCTCTGAGGACTTAAATGCCTGCTCCATAATTTTAAGAACAAGTCCCACCTGCTCGTGAGTTACAAGCTGTGATTCCTTACCGTCAATAGCGTTGCATACGTTGCGGTAGAAATCGTGAACATCACTTTTGGGAATATCCTTCTCGTAAACGTCCATTGTAATGCTATCACGGGGAGCCATTGTCTTTGTAAGACCTGCAGCAGTCTGTACAGGGAGAACATCGTTTTCGTGCCAGTATTTGCACTTGGCAACCTTAGCCTTCTCTCTCCAGTCTGTAATAAGAGCTGTTCCGTTCTCAGACTTCATATAGAATCTGGGAAGGGGCAAGAAATTGTATGTACCAACCTCAACAAATGCCTCAGCACCGCTTTCAAAGGTGATGGTAAGATAGAATCCGTCATCAACCTCTTTGTTTGTAATGTGAGTTTCTGTGCAGTAGACTGTATCGATTTTTTCATCCTTAAATATAAGCATAAGCTGGTCAATAAGGTGAACGCCCCAGTCAAGAATCATTCCTCCGCCGTACTGCTTGATTCCTCTCCAGTCAGAGGGAATACCTCTTGAGCCGTGAATTCTTGATTCAATTCTTAAAGGCTTACCGATTTCGCCTGTGTTACAGATATTGTGAATAGAAAGGTAGTCAACATCCCATCTTCTGTTCTGGTGAACAGTAAAGAGCTTACCGCATTCCTTTGCGGTAGCAACCATAATGTTGAATTCCTCTGTGGAAAGTGCAACAGGCTTTTCGCAGATTACATTTTTGCCACCCTTAAGAAGACGTACAACTGTATCAAGGTGAACGTCATTTGGAATAGCAACAGTAACAAGCTCTATTTCCTTATCACTGATAAGCTCATCAAGAGATGCGTAAGCCTTAATGCCTCGCTCCTTGGCAAGACGTGACTTCTTATCATCTATATCGTAAATTCCGGCTAAATCAAGAACATCGCTCTTAAGTGCGTGATTAACGTGCCATGAGCCCATTCCGCCATAGCCGACTACCGCAAATTTCTTTTTCATTATGAAACCTCGAAAAAAGTGTCTAAAATTTTTACTAACCCTATATTACAACATTCAAATGGAAAAGTCAATATATAAAAGTGAAAATAAAAGCAAAAAAATCCCTCGAAAAGCTCGAGGGATTTTATGTACATTATTAGTGAATAATGAACTGCTGAGTATCCTTGTCGAAGAGGTGGATTCTGGAAGAGTCGATAGCAACCTGAATTCTGTCGCCTGCTCTTGCAGAGGATCTGGAGGAAACTCTTGCGATAACGTCGTTCTTAACGTTTTCGCCCTTGCTAGCCTCAACGTTGAATGCCTCAACGCCGTCGATAGCGAGGTAGAGATAAATCTCAGCACCCATAAGCTCTGTAACGTCTACGTTAGCTTCAATTACATTGTCGCTCATGCTAGCGAGGTAGATGGGCTCATCATGGATAAGCTCAGGACGGATACCTGCAACGATTTCCTTACCGAAGTAGGGCTCAAGAGCAGGATCGTTAGACTTCTCAGCGGGAAGCTTAATAGCGTTAGGACCAAATGCGATGTATGCGCCATCCTCTCTCTTTTCAAGAGTACAGATAACGAAGTTCATCTGAGGTGTGCCAATAAAGCCGGCAACGAATGTATTAACAGGCTTATCATAAAGATTCTGAGGTGTATCAACCTGCTGAATAAAGCCATCCTTCATAACTACGATTCTGGTAGCCATTGTCATAGCCTCAACCTGGTCGTGAGTTACGTAGATAAATGTTGTACCGATTGTCTGGTGGATCTTTGTGATCTCAGTTCTCATCGCTGCACGAAGCTTAGCGTCAAGGTTGGAAAGAGGCTCGTCAAGCAAGAATACCTTAGGCTCTCTTACGATAGCACGTCCGAGCGCAACACGCTGCTTCTGACCACCTGACATAGCCTTAGGCTTTCTGTCAAGAAGTGCTTCAATACCGAGGATCTTAGCTGCTGCTTCACCACGGCGCTTGATTGTTTCCTTGGGAACCTTTCTGAGCTTAAGACCGAATGCCATGTTTTCGTAAACGGTCATATGAGGATAAAGAGCGTAGTTCTGGAATACCATCGCGATATCTCTGTCCTTAGGAGCGATATCGTTAACGAGTACGCCATCAATACGAAGCTCACCCTCTGTGATTTCTTCAAGACCTGCGATCATACGAAGTGTTGTAGACTTACCACATCCGGAAGGACCAACGAAGATAACGAATTCCTTATCTTCAATTTCAAGGTTGAAGTCTGTTACAGCTGTAACGCCACCGGGATACTTCTTGTAGATGTGCTTTAATGATAAACTTGCCATACTATAAATTCTCCTTGCTAATGCAATCTTTTTATTTTTAAGTAAATCCGTACTTTACGGACAAAAACCCGAACCTGAGCGCAAGGAAGCGCCAAGATTCACATCTTAGTACTAATATTATAACAGAAAATTGCCAAAATTTAAAGTGTTTTTTTACACAAAATTTTTATTTATTTTTTGTGCAAACTGTACAAAAACCAACCTCGTTTTTTGTTAAGGTGTATCTTAAAGCTTCATTGTAAGGCCGATTCTCTTCTTGTTTAAATCAACACTCTTGATCTTTACATTTATAATATCGCCTACGCTGAGAACCTCTGAGGGATGCTTGATATACTTATCTGAAATCTCGGAAATGTGTACAAGACCATCCTGGTGAACACCGATATCAACGAATGCGCCAAAGTCAATAACGTTTCTTACAGTACCCACCATAAGCATTCCCTCCTTAAGGTCCTCCATACCGAGAACGTCATCTCTTAAGATAGGCTGAGGGAGTGAGTCACGAACGTCACGACCGGGCTTTTCAAGCTCACCGATAATATCAAGAAGTGTAGGCTCACCGATTTCAAGCTCGGCAGCTAATTTCTTTGTGCCGTACTTTGTACATTTCTTTCTAAGATCAGAAAGCGCACCGTTTGCCACGTCTGCCTTTGTGTATTCAAACCTTTCAAGGAGCTTTGTTGTTGCCTCATATGCCTCAGGGTGAACACCTGTATTGTCAAGGATTTCCTTAGAATCGGGAACTCTTAAGAAGCCCGCACACTGCTGATATGCCTTGCCACCGATCTTGGGAACCTTAAGAAGCTGCTCACGCTTTGTAAACTCACCGTTTTCCTCACGGTATTTTACAATGTTCTTTGCTGAGGTCATATTGATACCCGAAATATATGAAAGAAGTGAATATGATGCTGTATTGACATCTACACCGATACTGTTTACGCAATCCTCAACTACTCCGCCGAGGGCCTCGTCAAGTCTTGCCTGCTTCATATCGTGCTGATACTGACCTACACCGATGGACTTAGGGTCAATCTTAACAAGCTCTGCAAGGGGGTCCTGAAGACGTCTTGCAATAGAAACCGCAGAACGCTGTGTTACGTCAAAATCGGGGAATTCCTCAGCACCAAGCTTGGACGCAGAATAAACAGATGCGCCTGCCTCGCTTACCATGATATACTTTTTATCTGTGTTAAGCTTTTTAAGCACGTTTGCAATAAAGATTTCGCTTTCCTTTGATGCTGTACCGTTACCGATGGCAACCACGTCAACACCGTATTTCTTAATTAAGGAAGCAACTATACGCTCGGAGCCTTCAATATCCTCTCTTGGCTTTGTGGGGTAAATAACAGCTGTTGTAATAACCTTACCGGTCTTATCAACTACTGCAAGCTTACAGCCTGTTCTGTAGCCGGGGTCATAGCCAAGAACTGTTTTTCCTCTCAAGGGTGCCTGCATAAGAAGGTGCTTTAGGTTATCGGAGAAAAGCTTGATTGCGCCCTCGCTTGCATCGTCAAAAAGCGCTGTACGGATTTCTCTTTCAACTGAAGGAGCAATAAGACGGTCATAGCTGTCTACGATTGCTGCAGCGATATAATCCTTTGCAGGGCTCTTTGTATTTGTAATAACCTGTGAGAAGAGATAATTTAAAATAATTTCGCTATCTATCTGAACATCAACCTTAAGGAACTCCTCCTTCTCGCCTCTGTTAATTGCGAGAACTCTGTGTCCGGGAATCTTCTTAATGCTTTCATTATAATCATAATAGGAGCTGTATACGGAATCCTCGTCCTTTGCCTTCTTTGATACGATAAGGCCGTGATCGGTTGTAAGGGCACGGATAGCCTTTCTGAATTCTGCATTGTCAGAGATATCCTCAGCGATAATATCCTTAGCGCCGTTAATAGCATCCTCTGCAGTCTTAACTGTCTTATCCTTGCTTTCATCTATATGAATATACTCGGCAGCGATTTCCTCAATGCTCTTTTCATAGGAGCTTTTCTGCTCCATAAGAAGAGCTGCAAGAGGCTCAAGACCCTTTTCTCGTGCAACTGAAGCTCTTGTTTTTCTCTTGGGCTTAAAGGGGCGATAAATATCCTCTACCTCTGTAAGAATCTTGGCATTCTTAAGCGCCTCCTCAATTTCGGGAGTAAGCTTGCCCTGTGCGTCGATAAGTGATCTTACCTCCTCCTTTCTCTGCTCAAGAGAACGGAGATACTTAAGTCTTTCGTCAAGATCACGAAGTACAGTGTCATCAAGTGAGCCTGTAACCTCTTTTCTGTATCGAGCGATAAAGGGGATAGTGTTGCCGTCATCAATAAGTCCTACTGTTGCCTCTACACGGCTTACGGGTAAATTAAATTCCTTTGCGAGTTCGTTAATAATGTTCATCGTTGTTGTATCCTTTTCCTGCATAATTTTGTTGCATAAAATTTTGTTGTATAATGGGTTTATTATTTTTCAATTAAATCAGCTACCATATAGGTATGAGTATGCGCATAATTGCCCCTACCATCACGGAGTGTAACACGGAAATACACATCGCTTTCTCTCAAGGGGAATTCTGCGTGGGTGATATTTTCACCGAGAATGTTACGGTCACTTCTGCCGTAGCCGTTAATAATAACGCTTGTACAGGGTGAGCAATCTATCTTTATAATGTTGTCTTCAACATAGAGAGCCTTGAACTCAGGTGGGTTATCTATACCTGATGCACAATAGAATTCACCCTTCTCAAGTGCGTCCATAACCTGAGAGTATTCAAGCTCCTTAGCGCCAATAAAGGTTGAACCTCCAAAGCAATATTTGTCTGTCTTGCCGGGGTTATGATTATCGTCGCCCATTGTACATTTAAGGTTGTACATACCGTGTCTTATCATATCGTCATATATGTATGGACAGTATTCGCTGCCTGTTTCAAGCTCGGTAGCGTAATTGAGGATTTCAAGACCCCAAAGGCCCTTGAGATTGATATAATCCTCTCTTTCATTAAGTGACCAATATGGGTGGTTCAATTGAACAAGGAAGCCTGCCTCATTACATCTTCTGATAATTTCATTAGCACCCTCTACGGAATATACTCTTGTGTGTCCGTCACACTTGAAGGTGTCGGGAAATCTTTCCTTCAGCCATCCGTATTGCTCCTCGCTTGTAGCAGGCTGGAAGGTATTGTGGGGATCCTTTGAAAAAATATTGAGGTGATAACACTTTACTCTTGACCATCTGCCTGTATTTATATCAAATAGCTGAGGCAATGATGGATCTGCCTCGTTTACCGAGTATTCGCAGCTTGTAATAGCAAGAAAGTTCTCATCGTTAAGGTCGGAGTGGTCAAGAAGAATCTCATGGTCCGAATAAGCGATAATGGAATATCCCTTATTCTTGTAAAGCTCCTTGACCTCCTCAGGAGCCATCTGTCCGTCAGAGAGAACTGTGTGGCAGTGCATATTAGCTCTGTACCAATTTACGTTTTCCGGTAAAAGAAATTTCTTCATTGCTTACTCCTTATCAAGATAATCGCTGACCTTATAGAAATGTGTATGAGCGTTGTTGCCGTACTTATCACGAACAGTAATACGGAACATCTCATCACTTTCCCAAAGCTTGAACTCTGCATGAGTAAACTCCTCGCCATCCTTATCACAGAAGCGGAAGGATCTGCAATAGCCTGTCAGGAATACCTTAACAGCAGGTGAGAAATCAATCTTTACCATATTATCTTCAACGTAGAGAGCCTTGATAATGGGGGGATTTTCACGTCCACTTGTGCAGTAGAATTCACCGTTTTTAAGGGCGTTGAATATCTGATCGTATTTAAGCTCCTTAGCGCCTATCATGGTTGAGCCACCGAAGGAATGAGCAAGAGAGCCACCTCTGTTATGGTTGTCGTCACCCATGGTACAGAAAAGATTGTACATGCCTGCTCTCGCCATTTCATCATATATGTAGGGGCAATACTCTGCGCCGGAAATACATTCTGTTGCGTAGTTGAGAATCTCAAGACCCCAAAGACCCTTAAGGTTTACATAGTCCTCTTTTTCGTTAAGTGACCAGTTGGGATGGTTAAGCTGAACAAGGAAGCCTGCCTCATTACATCTTCTGATAATTTCATTAGCACCCTCTACGGAATATACTCTTGTGTGTCCGTCACACTTGAAGGTATCGGGAAATCTTTCCTTTACCCATCCGTATTGCTCCTCGCTTGTAGCGGGCTGAAAGGTGCTGTGAGGATCAGGTGAAAATATGTTCATATGATATACTTTCTTTCTCATCCAATCAGCTGTGTTAGCCTCTAATGCGGGGAAGGAAGGGATTGCTTCGTTAACAGAATATTCAGAGCTTGTAAGCGCCAAAAAGCTTTCATCATTCAAGTCGGAGTGGTCAAGAATCACCTCATGGTCGGTATAGGCAACTATGGAGTAGCCCTGTGCCTTGTACGCATCCTTAACCTGTTCCGGAGTCAAGGTTCCGTCAGAGCAGGTGGTGTGACAGTGCATATTTGCCCTGTACCAGTTAACATCGTTTGGTAAAAGATATTTTTTCATTTTCCAAGTAGCAGCGACTCTTCCTCACTTGTAAGATGTCGCCATTCTCCTCTCCTTAAATTTTCATCAAGAGCTATATTTCCAAAGGTAAGCCTTTCAAGATAGGTTATCTTGTTTTTTACTGCGTCAAGCATAAGCTTGATCTGATGGTATTTACCCTCGGTAATAGTTATTTTTCCACTTACGCAATCCGGGTAAAGCTCCACCTTACAGGGCTTGGTTACATATCCACCGATATCAACGCCCTTTTCAAGATTGTCCACATCGTCAGGGGACAAGGGATGCTTTGATTTAAATGCGTAGGTTTTTGGCACGTGGTGCTTAGGGGACAAAAGCCTATGGGCGCTGTCTCCGTCATTTGTCAGAATAATAAGTCCAACGGTGTTTTTATCAAGACGTCCGCAGGGAAAAAGATTTTTACGTCTTTCCTCCTCGGGAAGCAGGTCGGTAACCACCATATCCCGTCCGTCCTCCGTAGCACTTACATAGCCTTCTGGCTTGTTCAGCATAATATATGTAAACCTTTTGTAGCTGACAAGCTGACCGTTTAAGCGCACCTCGTCCGTATATGGGTCGATATGAATATCCGATTTTTTTATAGCCTCTCCGTTAACCGCAATCTTTCCTGCACGGGCAAGCTTAGCGCTTTCCGTACGGGTAGCCTTACCCATTTCGGAGAGAAATTTATCTACTCTCAAAGCGGCCTCCAAAATTTTACTACCTTAAAGTATAACACATTTTATGTAAAAAGTAAACATAATTCACAAAGAAAAATTCTTCTATCTATATAATTAGACAGTAATAAACAATTTTCAAAAAAGATATTGATTTTAGGGGCAAAATAGTTTATAATATTATCGAAAAAAATTTATTTCAAGGAGATACTCATATGATTTATTCACACGAAGTAGAACAGATGTGCTCCGTTGCTAAGGGTCCTCACCACGGTCCCGCTCCCATTCCCGAAGAAGGCAAATGGGTAATGGCAAAGCAGATCACAGACATTTCCGGCTACACACACGGTATTGGTTGGTGTGCTCCTCAGCAGGGCGCATGCAAGCTTTCCCTCAATGTTAAGGACGGTATTATTGAAGAGGCTCTTGTTGAGACTATCGGTTGCTCCGGTATGACTCACTCTGCTGCTATGGCTGCTGAGATTCTTCCCGGCAAGACACTTCTTGAGGCTCTTAACACTGACCTTGTTTGCGATGCTATCAACACAGCTATGCGTGAGCTTTTCCTCCAGATTGTATACGGTAGAACACAGTCCGCATTCTCCGAAGGCGGTCTTGTAATCGGTGCAGGTATGGAAGACCTCGGTAAGGGTGAGCGCTCCATGGTTGGTACTATGTACGGTACTAAGGCTAAGGGTGTTCGTTACCTCGAAATGACAGAGGGCTACTGCACAAGAATGGCTCTTGACGAAAACGATCAGGTTATCGGCTACGAGTTCGTATCTCTCGGCAAGATGACTGACTTCATTAAGAAGGGCATGGAGCCCAACGAAGCATACGCTAAGGCAATGGGTACATACGGCAGATTCGCTGACGCTGTTAAGTACATTGACCCCCGTAAGCAGTAATTAGAAGGAGGAATACATAATGGCACATTTTGAAGGTTATGAAAGACGTGAGGCGAAGATCCTCGCAGTTTTGAAAGAATATGGCATTTCCTCTATCGACGAATGTAAGGAAATCTGTGATGCTCAGGGCATCAACCCCTATAAGATTGTTGAAGAAACACAGCCTATCGCATTTGAAAACGCTAAGTGGGCTTACACAGTAGGCGCTGCTATCGCAATCAAGAAGGGCTGCACAAAGGCTGCTGACGCTGCTGCAGCTATCGGTATCGGTCTTCAGGCATTCTGTATCCCCGGCTCCGTTGCTGAGAACAGAAAGGTTGGTCTTGGCCACGGTAACCTCGGTTCAATGCTTCTTTCCGAAAGCACAGAGTGCTTCTGCTTCCTCGCAGGACATGAGTCCTTTGCAGCTGCAGAGGGCGCTATCAAGATCGCTCTTAACGCTAACAAGGTAAGAGTTAAGCCTCTCCGTGTTATCCTTAACGGTCTTGGCAAGGACGCTGCATACATCATTTCCAGAATCAACGGCTTTACATATGTAGAGACAGAGTTTGATCCCTTCGCAGAAGAGGTTAAGGTTATTTCCGAAACTCCTTTCTCCAAGGGTCCCCGTGCAGACGTTAAGTGCTATGGCTCCGACTCCGTTCCCGAAGGCGTTGCTATCATGAGACTTGAAAACGTTGGCGTTTCCATTACTGGTAACTCCACTAACCCCACAAGATTCCAGCATCCTGTTGCAGGTACATACAAGAAGTGGTGTAACGAAAACGGTGTTAAGTACTTCTCCGTTGCTTCCGGTGGTGGTACAGGCCGTACACTTCATCCCGATAATATGGCTGCAGGTCCTGCTTCCTACGGTATGACAGATACAATGGGTAGAATGCACGGTGACGCTCAGTTTGCCGGCTCCTCCTCTGTTCCTGCTCACGTAGAAATGATGGGTCTTATCGGCGCAGGTAACAACCCCATGGTTGGTATGACTGTTGCAGTTGCAGTTGCTATTGAAGAGTCTAACAAGTAATTAAGGCTTTTGCTTGAAATAAAAGCTCCCAAGTTTGACTTGGGAGCTTTTTATTTTGCGCACTTGAAAAGGTGATTAATATGTGATATAATAAAAATACAAGTAAAAACACTGTAAAAAGGAGAATAAAATGGTAATTGGTGTTATTATAGGCATTTTAATTGTAGCAATAATTGCTGCCCTTTGTGGTGCTTGCTACTATTTCCACAAAAAGAAAAATAAGACAGCGATTAAAATCTGCGGCATAATCTGTGGTGTTCTCGCTATAGTCTTCTTTACCGTACCTATGAGCTTTCGTACTGTTGATACCGGTGAGGTTGTAGTTGTAAAGCATCTCGGTGAAGCAAAAAATGTAAGAACAGCAGGTACATATTTTGACTTTTGGTTAACAGAAACATATGACAGATATGATGCAAAGGTGCAAAATGTAGAAATATTAACTGCCGCATATTCAAGCGATGCTCAGACAATGGATGTGGCAATGACGCTCCAATATCAGATAAGGACAGATAAGGTAATTGATATCGCTAAGCAATACGGCTCACTTGATGTATTGCAAAGCCGAATTGAATCTATCGCAATAGAAAAAACAAAGTCTGTGCTTTCCTCATACAAAGCAATGGACATTATTTCCGACCGCGCATCTATGTCACCCAAGGTAGAGGAAGTAATCAAGGCTGCCATAGTCGATGAATATCACGTAACTATCGCCACAGTTGTTTTGACAAATATAGACTTCTCAGATGCTTTTGAAAAGGCGGTTGAGGACAAAATGATAGCTGAACAGAAGCAGCTTCAGGCAGAATATGAAAATATGACAAAGGTTGCCGCTGCTGAGGCTGAAGCTAAAGCTGCAGTACAGAAGGCTGAGGGTGAGGCTCAGGCTAAGCTTAAGGAAGCGCAAGCGCAGATTGAAATTGCTAAGGCTACTGCTGAGGCTAAGCTTATTGCTGCCGAAGCAGACAAGGAAGCACAGATTGAGATTGCTCGCGCCCAGGCAATTGCATTACAAATCAAATCAATTGAGGTTGCCAAGGCTCTTGGATTCTCTGTAAATGAAACCGTTATCAAGGATGAAGACGGAAATGAAAGTGTCGAATATACAATTGACTTTACCGGTAAAACAGCTGAAGAAATCGCCATTATCGCTGACTACCTCAAATATGCCGAATATCTTGCTAAATGGGACGGAAAGCTTCCCTCTGTTATGGCAGGAGATTCTGCAAGCATAGTAGTTCCTGTACAGCCCAATCCGTAAAAACATAAAAAACGCGATCTAGTGTCGCGTTTTTTAATTATAAAGGAAAAAGCGAGCCGTAAAAACGGCTCGCTTCTTTTATTATTCATTAAGGAATGACATAGTTAAAGTGGATTGTCGCATCTGTAAGAGCGGAATTGCCATCACCCAAACCGCTTACCAAGGTATTCCACTCATCTTCAGTTCCTGTATAGTAAACATCTTCTAAGTCACTGCACCATCTAAATGCAGCATTGCCTATGCTTGTTACACTACTTGGTATTATTATACTTGTATGGCTGTTGTAAGGAAAGGATATACAATCCTCACCTATGATTGTTACTCCTTCAGGAATTGCAACTGTTTCTGCTTTGTGATTAATATATGTCAGAAGATAGCATTCACCTTCCCAATTCATAAGGACAAAATCGTCTTTCATTTCAAGTATACTTTCTTCTTCAAGAGAAGTATGTATAACTAGTGGTGCTTCATCAAATACTGATGAAACATCAAGTGAGGAAAGATTGTATACCTCCACAAGTATACATTCATCAAAGGCATACTCGCCAATTTCAGTTACACTCTTCGGAATTGTTACAGATAGAAGATTTTCACAACAAAGAAATGCACCTTCTCCAATAATTTTGACACTATCGGGAATTACAACTTCTATTAAATTTAGATTGCTTTCTTCATCATCAACACCATTTATCGTAAAGCCATATTCTATAATTTCCGTAACAGCCTTGCCACGATAGGTAGACGGTATGATGATTTTACTCAAATATTTTGCAGTTCCTAATCCTACCGCATAGGTACCGTCATTCTTCAAATAGAATGCAAGGCCTTGAGGATTTTCGTCAGATGCAGCGGCATTCTCACTGTCTTCACCCTGAGCCTTGGTATCGGTCTTTACGCCGTTTATCACCCAATATCCGTCATCACTGATCTCTATTGTGGGAGTATCGCCGTCATCGCCTTTTTCACCTTGTGCACCCTGTGCGCCGGTATCACCTTTATCGCCTTTTTCTCCGGGGTCTCCCTTGTCGCCTTTTTCGCCTTGCGCGCCCTGAGCTCCTGTATCACCCTTGTCACCCTTTTCGCCCTGAGCCAAGATGTTGGTTTTTTCGCCGTTTATCACCCAATAACCATCTTCACTGATGTGAATAGTGGGAGCGCTTGTACAGGATGCAAGCGGAAGCACCATCAAAAGCAACAGAAGCATTATGCTTATAATCTTCTTCATCTTAAATTCTCTCCTTTGTTTTTATTGTATTGTAAGTGTTTTATCTCATTGATCGAATCATTTCAATGTTTCCTCTGCATCAAAAAATTTATTTTGATGAATAAATTATATCACAATTTGAGATAATTGTCAATATCTCAGATTGTGATTTTTTATAATTAAGATATATGTATGAGGGGGTGTTTTATGAGAATCAAAGATTTGCGAGAGGATAATGATATTACTCAAAAAGAAATTGCAGACTATCTACACATAAAGCAAAATACCTATTCCCAATATGAAAACGGGAAAAGACAGCTTCCCATAGATATGCTTATTGCTCTTGCGCGATTTTATAATACCTCAACCGACTATATTCTTGGGCTAACAGATGAAAAAAGAAGATATAAGTGAAAAAACCCGACCAAGTGTCGGGTTTTTATTTTTTTAGCTCATTAAGATAGCTTTCGGGACGGTGGGCATCGATTTTGGAATATTTGCCCTTTTTGCCTATTTCAAGCATTGCGCCGACGTGGTAATAGCCTAAAAATGCCGGGGGCACGTGGGTGACGATATCGTCAATATTGCGTATTACGGTAAATTGCTTCCAACGAGTCTTGATGTTATCATTTCTTGGCCCCCAAAGCACTCTTGGCGCGCCAAAACCGTAACCGTATGTGTTTTTTCTTAACTCAGGACGGTTAAACCAAACATATTCGTGGCACAAAATTGCAAGGGCAGCTCCGTGGGAATAGCCTACGGTAATTATGCTTTCCACACTCTTATCAAGGATATGCGGGCGAAGATGCAGCTCCATACTTTTCCACACCTTAAGAAAGCCTCTATGGGCATACCACACAGTCTTATCCATTCTTTTATATGCTTTGGCAGGGAAATCAAGGTTATTTTTCCAGTCCTCTCTGCCATTTGAGCATTCAAGATATATGTACAATCTATTTTCTATTCTTTCAACGGCGAAATCTCCAGCATTCTGCACGTGGTTATAGCCGATTTCGTTACATCTTTTAAACAAATCGTAAAGCTCCATATAAATTCTCCTTTTCTGATATTATATGCGCTTATACCTACCCTTGCTAAATAAAAAATGGCGACACGTGTCGCCATTTTTATTAAAATTCAATCTCTACCTTGTCAAGTGCAGACTCAAGGATATACTTAATATCCTTTTCATAAAACTCCTCATCGGGAGAGCCCTTTACTCTTTCCCAGTTTTCCTTAACATCCTTATTTAAACCAAGCTCCACATCCTGAAAATATTCCAAGGATGCGCTTTGGCTTTTCGGATTATAAATTATCAATACTGTATGCTCCTTGCTATCTATGGCTGTAGGATACATCCATTCAACATAGTAATATATTTTTCTATCGGAAACACAGCTAAAAGTAAATAGAATTAACGCAATCAAAATAAACCTAAAAAAAATTAAAAAATTTTCAAAATACTTATTGACAATAGGAAATTCTTGTGCTATAATATCAAGGCACTTAAGGATATTGGGGAATTGTGTAACGGCAGCACGACAGACTCTGACTCTGTTTGTGAGGGTTCAAATCCTTCTTCCCCAGCCATATGAATACACCATTGAAATCCGAACCCTCTAAGTTCGAATGACAATGGTGTTTTCTTTATAAATCCTTATTTTGTGCGGCGTTTCAAGGTCGCATTTTTTATTTTCTAATCGGACTTCAAAACAGAAAAATGTAAAATCGGCATACAGTTTAGATCAAAAGCTTATTTCCGAACCCCCATAGTCCGATTACTAATTGTCAAGATTCCCGAATATTGCTGAATATTCACGCTCCTTTTGTTCGGGAGTCTTGTATTGGATCTTGGCATGGGGTCGGCGTGTGTTGTAAAATTCCATATAATCATAAATCGATTGGAGCAGTTCTCCCTCTGTGCGATATTTCTTTCTATACAATTCTTCTCTCTTTAAAGAAGCGAAGAAAGACTCAACAACGGAATTATCATAAGGAACATAAGGGCGTGAAAAAGAACGAGTGATACCTAATGCTTTTATGTAATCATTTAGCGTTTTAGAACAGTAGTTAGCCCCTCGGTCGGTATGGAAAATTAAAGAGGATAGTGGCTGTCGATTTTCACAGGCTTTCTTGAATGTTGTCTTAATTAGCTGTGTGCTGTTTTTCTTGCCTACTTTATAAGCAATGACTTTTCGAGCATACAAGTCGATGATAACGCAAATATAATACGATTTTCCGTTGCATTTAAAATAGGTGACATCACTTACCCATACTTGATTGGGAGCATCCGGATCGAATTCTTGATTCAAATAATTTTTGCGTCTTTGAATTTCATCAGCATAAAGCTTTTTTGCTTCCTGCCGAATGCTTACAAGTCCCATATCATT
>JAZQKP010000003.1:0-52082 GCA_045542275.1 Eubacteriales bacterium
ATCTTGCTAAGGCACTTAAGGATGACAAGAAGAAGCTTACACTTAAGCCCGTTGCTGACAGACTTAACGAGCTCCTTGATGGCAAGGTTACATTTGCTGAGGATATCGTAGGCGCTGATGCTAAGGCTAAGGTTGCAGCTCTTAAGGAAGGCGAGGCAGTTCTTCTTGAGAACGTTCGCTTTGACGCTAGAGAAACAAAGAACAATCCTGAGTTCGCTAAGGAGCTTTCCGAGTACTGCGACATCTATGTAAATGACGCATTCGGTACAGCACACCGTGCACATGCTACAACAGCAGGCGTTGCAGACTACCGTCCTGCAGTATGCGGTTACCTCATTCAGAAGGAAATCGGCATTATGGGTAAGGCTCTTGCAGATCCTGCACGTCCCTTCGTTGCTATTCTTGGCGGTGCTAAGGTTTCCGATAAGATCGGCGTAATTGAAAACCTTATCGAAAAGGTTGATACACTTATCATCGGTGGCGGTATGGCTTATACATTCTTCAAGTCCATGGGCTACGACGTTGGTACATCTCTCTGCGAGGATGACAAGGTTGAGCTTGCTAAGGAAATGATGGAAAAGGCAGCTGCTAAGGGTGTTAAGTTCCTTCTCCCTGTTGATAACAAGCTTGGTAAGGAATATGACGAAAATACAGAATCCATGTACTGCGACTCCAACGCATTCCCTGAAGGCTGGATGGGTCTTGATATCGGTCCTAAGACACAGGCTCTCTTTGCAGAGGCTATCAAGGGCGCAGGCACAGTAGTATGGAACGGTCCTATGGGCGTTTCCGAATGGAAGAGCTTCGCTGCAGGTACAGAGGCAGTTGCTGAGGCAGTTGCTGAAAGCGGCGCAATCTCCATTATCGGTGGTGGTGACTCTGCAGCAGCAGTTGAAAAGCTTGGCTATGCTGACAGAATGACTCACATCTCCACAGGTGGCGGTGCATCTCTCGAATTCCTCGAGGGCAAGGAGCTTCCCGGTATTGCTTGCCTTATGGACAAGGAATAATTTTAAGGTAAACTATTTGCGATTGCGATAATCTCGCAATCGCAATTTACTAAGAAAAGGAGAATTATTATGAGAAGAAAAGTTATAGCAGGCAACTGGAAAATGAATATGACTCCCTCACAGGCTAAGGCTCTTATTGAGGAGACAAAGCCCCTCGTAGCCGGCAAGGATAATTGCGATATTATCTTCTGTGTTCCTTATGTTGACATTCACGCAGCACAGGAAGCAGCTAAGGGCAGCAACATTAAGATCGGCGCTGAGAACGTTCACTTTGCTCCCAAGGGCGCATACACAGGTGAAATCTCTGCTGAAATGCTTAAGGAATGCGGTGTTGACTATGTAATCATCGGTCACAGCGAAAGAAGACAGTACTTTGGCGAAACAGACGAAACAGTTAACCTTCGTACAAAGGCAGCATTAGAGGCTGGTCTTAAGGTTCTTCTTTGCCTTGGTGAGGTTAAGGAAGAAAGAGTTAACGGCATTACAGACGAAATCGTTTCTATGCAGACTAAGCTTGACCTTAAGGATATTACAGAGGAGCAGCTTGCAAACGTAATCATCGCATACGAGCCTGTATGGGCTATTGGAACAGGTCTTACTGCTACACCTGAGCAGGCAGACGAAACATGCGGTGTTATCCGTAACACAATCGCTAAGATCTACAGCAAGGAAGCAGCTGAAAAGATTATTATTCAGTACGGTGGATCTATGAACGCAGCTAACGCAGCAGAGCTTCTTTCCAAGGAGAATGTAGACGGCGGTCTTATCGGCGGCGCATCTCTTAAGGCAAAGGATTTCTCCATCATTGTTGATGCAGCTCAGTAATTAATTTAATAAATGAGAGATTTACGCATGCGTAAATCTCTTTTTTTTATATAAAAATAATTGAATACCAGCAAATAACGTGATATAATTAAAATATAAAAGTATGAAATAACTATCTGAAGGAGAAATAGTATAATGAGAGCAGAAAAGGTAATTCAGTTTGGTGAGGGTGGATTCCTTCGTGGATTTGTAGATTGGATGCTTCAGCATGTAAATGAAAATACAGAGTTTAGCGGTAGCGTAGTCGTGGTTCAGCCTATCAAGGACGGACTTTGCGATATGCTTAGCGCTCAGGGCTGTGTTTATACACATCTTTGCCGTGGTGTTGAGGGAGTGGACGTAAAGAAGATTGACGTTATTTCCCGTTGCGTTAAGCCCTATGATGATTTTGACAGCTATATGAAATTGGCTGAAAACAAGAATTTCCGTTTTGTTGTATCAAACACAACAGAGGCAGGCATTACTTTCAGCGCTGAGGATAAGATTACTGATCGTCCCGCAAATACCTTCCCCGGTAAGCTTACACAGCTTCTTAATAGGAGATATGAGCTTGGACTTGATGGCTTTGTATTCCTCCCATGTGAGCTTATAGATAAGAATGGTGACAACCTTAAAAAATGCATTTTACAGTACGCAGATTTTTGGGAGCTCGGCGACGGATTCAAGGCTTGGGTAGAGAAGGAAAACATCTTTACAAACACCTTGGTTGACCGTATTAACACAGGATATCCTAAGGGTGAGAGCATAGAGCTTGATTTTGATGACAAGATGGTAAACACATCTGAATATTTCCACCTTTGGGTTATTGACGGCTATGACAAGCTCTTTGATGAAATTCCCTTTGATAAATGCGGACTTAATGTTATACTCACAAACCAGCTTGAAAGATACCGTACAAGAAAGGTGCGTATCTTGAATGGCTCTCATACATCAATGATACCCTATGCACTCCTTTGCGGTGTGGAAACCGTGGGAGAGTGTCTTAAAAATGATGTAATTTCTGCTCATCTTAAGAGCTGTCAGGAGGAGATAGTTGCATCACTTGATATGGATAAGAATGAGGCGCTTGAGTATGCAGATTCTGTAATGGTTCGCTTTGCTAATCCTTATATTCAGCATAAGTGCCAGTCAATCGCACTTAACTCTGTAAGCAAGTTTAAGGTAAGAGTGCTTCCCTCAATCCTTGAGTATGAAAAGAAGTACGGCAAGACACCAAAGACACTTATGTTCTCCTTTGCAAGACTTATTGAGTTTTATAAGAAGGGCACACCTAATGACGATGCAGTAGCTACAGAGAAGATGAAAAACGGAACAGTAAGAGAAATTTTGGCTGATGAATCTCTTTGGGGCGAGGATCTTTCCCGATTTGCAAATGAGGTAGAAGGATTATGATTATACATCCGAGAGATAATGTAGAGGTACGTGACGACGGTCACAAATATGCCACTACGTACATAAAAAAGGGTGACAACGTAATAAAATACGGCTCACCCATCGGTCACGCAACAGAGGATATAAATATTGGTGACCATGTTCATAGTCATAATCTTAAGACTAACCTTTCAGGCAATCTTGAATATACCTATGATTATAAGGACTACGGCATTTCTCATGTAGATAGTGACCTTACCTTTGACGGCTACATTCGTGAAAACGGTGATGTGGGTATAAGAAACGATATCTGGATTGTCAATACTGTTGGCTGTGTAAATAAGACTGCTCAGATTTTATCGGAAAAGACAGGCGCAAAGTATTTTCCACATCCCTTTGGCTGCTCTCAGCTGGGAGATGACCAGGATATTACAAGAAAAATTCTTTGTGGAATGATTAATCACCCTAACGCAGGTGGTGTCTTGGTGCTGGGGCTTGGCTGTGAAAACAGTAATATCGGTGAGATTATAAAGACTCTCGGCAGCTACGACCCTAAGCGTGTAAGATTTCTTAACTGTCAGGACGTAGAGGATGAAATTGCCGAGGGAGTGTCTATAATTAATGAGCTTAAGGCTTATGCAGATACCTTTAAAAGAGAAAAAATAAGCATTTCCCGTCTTCGCCTTGGATTAAAGTGCGGAGGTAGCGACGGATATAGCGGTATAACCGCTAATCCCTTGGTAGGCAGACTTTGTGATAAGCTTGTTTCCTACGGTGGCAGCTGTGTGCTTACAGAGGTGCCGGAAATGTTTGGCGCTGAGCATCTTCTAATGGAAAGATGCGTAAGCAAGGATGTATTTGACAAGACAGTTTCCTTGATTAATAATTTTAAGGACTATTTCACACGACACAATCAGGTTATTTATGAAAATCCCTCACCCGGAAACAAGGCGGGGGGAATTACAACCCTTGAGGAAAAATCCCTTGGCTGTGTGCAGAAGGGTGGACTTTCCCCTGTAGTTGACGTGCTTGACTACGGTGACAGGCTTACCAAAAACGGATTATCACTCTTAAACGGTCCGGGTAATGATATGGTGGCTGTAACTAACCTTATGGCTTGCGGTGTTCATATGATTTTGTTTACCACAGGCAGAGGCACACCTCTCGGCGCTCCTGTGCCTACTGTAAAGGTTTCAACCAACAGAGGTCTTTACGAAAAGAAATCCGGCTGGATAGACTTTAATGCATCACCTATTTTAGAGGGTGTATCAATAAATGCTTTGGCTGATGAATTTATTAATTACGTAATAGACGTAGCATCGGGAAAGCAGACTAAAAATGAGGAAAACGGATACGAGGAAATATCAATATTTAAGGATGGAGTAACGCTCTAAAGGAGAATAATATGAGTTATATTAAGGATGATTTTCTTTTAAGAAATGAAACAGCAAAGAAGCTTTACAATGACTACGCAAAGGATATGCCGATTTTCGACTACCATTGCCACCTGTCAGAGTATCAGATTTACAATAACAAGCCCTTTAACGATATATTTGAAATCTGGCTTGCAGGCGACCATTACAAATGGCGTCTTATGAGAAACTACGGTGTTGATGAGGAATATATTACAGGCTCTAAATCAAATAAGGAAAAGTTCCTTACATACTGCCGTGTTCTCGGTACTGCCTTTGGCAACCCTCTTTACCATTGGTCACAGGTTGAGCTTAAGGAATACTTCGGCTGTGAGCTTGAAATCAATGAAAAGAATGCCGAGCGTATCTGGGATGAATGTAATGAGTACATTCGTGCAAATGAGGTTACACCTCAGTCCCTTATTGAAGGCTCTAATGTAAAATATCTTTGCACAACAAATGAGGTGTTTGATGACCTTCAGGTTTTTGTTGATATGAAGAAGAAGGGCTACAAATTTACTGTTATTCCCGCATTCCGTGCCGATAAGATAATGAATATTGACGCAGAGCAGTATCTTATATTCCTTGGCAAGCTTGAGGCTCTTACAAACAAGATTGAGGGAATTGACGACCTTGAAAAAGCACTTGAGGCTCGCTTAAAGGCATTCCTTGAGGTTGGCGCTAAGGCAAGCGATATCGCTGTTGAAAGCGTGTATGTAATTCCCGATAAGGCTGAGGCTGACAAGGTGCTTAAAAAGGTTATCGGTGGAGAGAAGCCCACAGTAGAGGACACAGAGTGCTTTAAGGGCTATCTTACATATTTCCTTATGGCTATGTACGGAAAGTACGGTGTAGGTACAGAGCTTCATATGGGCGCAATGAGAAACAACAATGCAAAGATGCTCAGTAAGCTTGGCCTTGACACAGGCTTTGACAGTATTTCCGATAAGAACAGCATAAGTGAGCTTTCTCGCCTTATGGACAGACTTAATTCTGAAGACTGCTTGCCTAAGCTTATTCTTTTCAACCTTAATCCTAAGATGAACACAGAGATTATGACTCTTATGGGCTGCTTCCAGAGTAGCGAGGCAAGAGGAAAAATCCAGTACGGACCTGCATGGTGGTTCCTTGATAATAAGGTTGGTATGGAAAGACATCTTGAGGACCTTACCGCAACAGGTCATATCGGCGCATTTGTAGGTATGCTCACAGATAGCCGTTCCTTCCTCTCCTATCCAAGACATCACTACTTCCGCAGAATCCTTTGTAACTATCTTGGCACACTTATTGAAAACGGAGAAATGACCTCCGACCTTGAATTTGTTGGCGAAGTAGTTAAGGATGTATGCTACAATAACTCCATTAATTTCTTTGGCTTATAATAAAAAAAGCACTTGCATAAGGGCGTGCAAAATTAGCGGGGAAATGAAATAAGGGTATGGGCATAGCCCGATGCACTTGTAAAACAAATGCGAAACTGGCAATAAATACAGAAAGAGAGAGTAACACGGTTACAAAATTCCGTGAAGCTCTCTCTTTTTCTGCTTTTTAGTTTAGAGTTATGAGTTTGCTATCGCAAACGTTATGATATGATTGCCCTTGTAATCTTCCACTTGGCGAAGCCAACCATAACGATGCGGAGCATCCCATAACTCATAACTTGCCCGCATGGGCAATCATAGTTTAGCGTGATTGTCCGTTAAGGACATCACGCTAACGCAAGTGCTTTTTTATTGACACGGGGTCATTGATTTTTAGATATATTATGCCTCCACAGTAAATGTGAAACTGCCGTCCTTAATGTTCTTTACGTTTATATTGATGCAGTAAACGTCGGAGCCCTTTTTAATGCTTCCGTCTACGTTACATTCAATTGCGTGTACGTCTACAATATAGTCGGCAGTAGCCTTTGTACTGTCAAATCTTATTGTAACACCGTCTACTGTAATCTTACCGTCTGTAATTTCAGGCTTCTTAACAGCGATAAGTCTTTCTGTAAAGCTGCCCTCACCCTCAATAATAAATTCATCGGTGATTTCTACAGATGTGTCATAGGTTTTATAGGTACGTACAAGCTTTTTTAGTGCATCTATGCCGTAAATATTGGCAAAATCTATTTTGAGCACACCGTTTTCGTAGGTAGAAACAGATCTTGCTCCGGGGATATTCTTCTGATACTCACCGTTAATAATAGGGCAGTTATGTCCTCTTGAGGACGCCTCAAGGAAGGTATATCTTATTTCATGCTCAAAGTACTGACGTGTGTAGGGACGAAGACCGATATCGCAAAGGACCTGTCTGTTATCCTTGGAGAAGATAAAGGAGCCAACGTCATTATGGTTATGGCTGTCACCGTTCCAGCCACCACGTGCAGCAAAGCCGTAGGCAGGCTTACGCTGAACAAGCCAAGCCTCATCCTTCATATAATAGGTTGCTTCCTTTGAAAGCTTTACGTTTGTAAAGCTCTTATCATAGCAAAGAAACTCATTAAGCATAAAGGGGAAGTAGTGTATATCGTGGATAAAGTTAGAGCGTGGGGGAAACTCAATAATATCGCCATAGATTGTCTTAAGCTTATACATATAGCCAAGGCTCATGGAAATTCCCATACCTGCATCGCCAAAGCTTACAGGCACCTTTTCGTCAAGGAAAAGCTTCTGTAGGAATGTAGCGATGTTGTTAAGCTTTTCTGAGTGGAGAAGGTCCTCACGGCCGTTTGTATAGTCGTAAAGCATATCTGCATATTCCATATAATAGCCAAAGCCGTAGCTCCAGTATCCGGGACCCTCAACGCATACACCGTCATCCTTGTAGCCGTCAACATATTCCTGCATACAACGGTTAAGCCTGTCCTTTAAAAGCTCAAATACATCGGGACGGTTAAGCATAAGGGCACAGCCTGATGCACCGGCGCAAACGGTAGTCCAGTTGTTAGCACGGAATTCCCAATGCCATCTCTGTGCAAGAAGAGGCTTTACAAGTCTACGGTCAATCTCTGCATCAATACGTGCGTTGATAAGAGGATGAAGTCTTTCACCAAGCAAATACTTTGTTATTGCAAGTGCCATAGACATAGTTGTAGCATCAAGGTCAAGCTCGGTGTTGTTATTAATATCAATGCTTGGCATATGAGCAGGAAGCGCCCATACATATTGGTCACACACCTCAAAGATAGTATCCTGAAGAAGTGTCAGATAATCCTCTCTCTCGGGATAGAGAAGATTTAAGAAAATAAGAGTAAAAAGTCTGTGCTGTCTTATAAAGAAGGTCTTTTGATAGGTGGCTCTGTCGCCAACATCCTTGAAAAGACGGAAATGGCTGAATTTTGTGGTGGGAATTTCACCTATGCAAAACTCGTCATAGCACTTGTTTATGTAATCAACTGTTTCCTTGAAATCCGGATTTGTAAGATATTCCTGCCAGATTTTTTTATCATAGGACTTACTTAAAATACTCATTTTTCCTCTCCCATAATCTCAAAGAGTGTTTTTGCAGTAGCAGGTAAGGATTCGGGCTCGCCATCGTGCATAAACTCAAGCATAAATACTCTGTCCTCATCTGTCTTAAGTATATCAAAATACTCCTTCCAGTCCTCAAGTCCCTCATAAAGAGGCTTTTTATCCTGCTTTATCCAGTGACACACGTGTACGTTTGTAACGTGGGGAAGAAGAGCCCTTGCAGCCTCTGCATTGTATTCCTTGCTTTCGTAAGGATTAGGCTGCCAGTAAATCTTAAGATTGTCACAGCCAACTCTGTTAATAAAATCAAGAGAATTCTTATAGTTTTCGGTAAGTGTCCAGAAATGGCATTCCATAGAGAGGGTAAGTCCGTATTTCTTCGCAATATTACAGATTTCACGGGTGTGAAGCACTGCCTTTGTAATATCCCTCTCGGAATAGGGCTGCATACCGGGGAAGCCGGGCCAGATACGAATAGTCTTAGCGCCAAGGGCAACCGCAGTTTTACAAGCCTTTTTGAACATACAGGGCTTGTGTGTGCCGTTTCTGTATATGATTCCGTAATAAGAGCCGTAGGAATCACAGGTGAGGCCGTGACCGTGCATAAGCTTTCTTACCTTACGTGCCAGCTTAACATCACCCATTTCGATATGTGGAGATGAGCCCCACTCAATAGATTTCAAGTTGTTTTCCTTTGCAAGTCTTATAATTTCACAAATGGTAAGCTTACGGAATGTTACCGATACTAATCCGGTTTTCATAATTTATCTCCTATATTTCCCTAAGAAAAATTAATATATGTTCTTTGTCTCTCTGTAATCACGCCATACGTTTTCGAAAAATCCACCACCCTCGGGCAAGGGACGAACCTGACGTGTAGTAGCCTTACAGTTATCTGCAAAGTTGATTTCAAGCACGGTAGTGTCGAAATCGCCTGTATCAAGCTCAAAGCGGAATACCTCCTCCATCTTAGCGGGAACATTACCCTTTTCGGAGGTGTAGATAGCAGAGCCTCTTGACTTGCCACCTGCCTTAACGTATTCGTTCATAGCTGTCATATATGTAATCTGTGAAATAAGCGCATCACGAAGCCTGTATGCCTGCCAGAGCTTTGTTTCGCTGTTTATCTTAACATCGCAAGAGAAGGCTGAGAGCATTTCCTTAGCTGCAGAAATTGAGCCCTCAAGCATAGATGCGTTTCTTATAGCGCCTGCCGCCTCACTCATTTTTCTTGTAGCCTTATCGGACATTTCTTTAAGGTTATCACAGTCGGAGAGAAGAGATCTTGAAATAGCAATATGCTTGTTAACTGCTGCTTCGGCAGGAGCATCAAAGCCCTCGCAAAGAGGATTTTCCTTATGTGCGCTGATATACTGTGCGCATCTCATAGAGCCAACCTGACCTGCGTTAAGTGCGCTTCCGCCCGGACGGTAAATACCGTGGGAGCCGGCTACCTCACCGCAAGCGAAAAGGTGCTTAACATTTGTCTGCCACCACATATCAACATCAAGACCGCCGTTGTTGTGCTGTGCACAAAGCGCAATCTCAAGCATTTCCTTTTCAAGGTCAACGCCCTTGTTAAGATAAAGGTCATATGCGGGCATATTCATAAACTGAAGACGCTCAAGAGGGTTACCGAAGCATGCGTGGGCATTTTCAAGGTACTCTCTTGCTTCATTATCAAGCTTATCGTAGGGAAGATTGTCAAGTCCGTAGGGGTTCTTTCTGAAATCAAGATAAACTCTTCTTTCACGGAGAACGCACTCACGGAATACAAGAAGGTCGATAATAGAGGAGCCACTCATAACCTTCTTACAGTCAAAGGGCCATTCATAGCCCTTTCTGAATATCTTTGAGAGGCATGTGCCGATATCGTCAAAGTATTCGTTAAGGAACTCATACTCGTTTCCGTCCTTGTCAACGGATACAAAGCGAGGGAGAACCTGCATATATGTACCCGATACATTCCAACGGGGGGCAACAGATGCAAGGCCGTACTGCCATTCGGTAAGGTTCTTACCGATAACACCTGCTTCAAATGCTATACCCGATGCACCTGCGTGGCCAAGGGGATAAACAGTATCTGCATAGATACCAGCAGGGCCACCTGTAGCAGTAATTGTATTGGCTGCATTAAAGAGAACAAATCTTTCGTCCTCGCTTCTTGCAACCTTATTTAAGCAGAGTACACCAACGCACTCGCCCTCATTTTTAATAAATTCAATCGCCTGAAGCTTATCGTAAATCTTGATATTGCGCTTCATTACCTCTTTTTCAAGGCATTCTGTCATCATCTTTGAGGTAAGAGGACCAACGCTTGTTGCTCTTGCACGGGGGTCGTGGTCTGTTTTATATCCAACATATTCACCAAGACGGTTAACAGGGAATTCCACACCAAGCTCACAAAGGTGAAGGAAGCAGGGAACGGAGAGGGAGGCCTCAACGTATGCGTTATCGCCGTCAACACACTTACCGTTAAAGAAGTCCTGTGCCATAGCCTTAGGGGAATCGGGGTAGTCTGCGCAAAGATTCATTTTGTAGTATGTCTGCTTATCGGAGCCTGTGTTTCTTGAGGTACCCATATTGATGCCCTCAGTAACAATGGCAATATCCTCAACACCGTAGTCAGTAAGACGTAAAGCGGCATTGTAACCTGCCGCTCCACTACCTATAATAACTGTGTTGAGTGCCACCTTTTTAACAGATATTCCGTTTATTTTAACAGTGGATTCAATCATAGCTTTTCTCCTGAATTAAAGTCTCTGAATGTGCATACCGCCATCTACATCAATGGACTGACCTGTGGTGTAGCCGAGAACGCCTGAGCAAAGGGTATAAAGCGCATTTGCACAGTCCTCGGGAGTGCCCCAACGGTTAAGGGGAACAAGACCGCCTGCAATAAGGTTATCGTACTTAGCCTTAACCTTTTCTGTCATACCGGTCTCAATAATACCGGGGCAGATTTCGTTAACAAGGATACCCTCAGCTGCAAGTCTGTCTGCAAAAAGCTTTGTCATCATAGACATACCAGCCTTGGACATACAGTACTCACCACGGTTTACAGAGGATGTGTAAGCAGAGCAGGAGGATACATTTGCAATATAGCCCTTAATGCCCTCGTCAGCTGCCTGTTTTACCATTTGGTTAGCAACAAGCTGTGTTAAGAAGAATGTGCCTCTTAAGTTAATATCCATAACGAAATCGTAGCTTTCCTCACTCATTTCAAGAAGGTCAGCACGTACTCTCGGCGCAACGCCTGCAACGTTAACAAGAACGTTGATAACACCGTACTTATTTATAGCAGCCTTAACTGCATTTTCTCTGTCCTCAGCCTTAGCAAGGTTACCGCTAACGTAAATAGCGTTTTCGAAGGATGCAAACTTATCTGCAACCTTTTCCTCGGGAACAATATCCATAGCTACAATAGCGTAGCCCTCTTTTGCAAATTTTTCAGCAGTAGCGTAGCCGATGCCACCTGCTGCACCAGTAATCAAAGCAACCTTCATCTTATTACTCCTTACCTAAAACAAATTTCTTGTAAAGAGGCATATAAACCTCATTGTCACGAACTACACAGCCGGGTGTACCGCCCTTGCATCTCATAATCTCTGTACATTTACCGCAGCAGATACAAAGCTTCTTTGGGTCAAGGTTAGCGCCTGTATAAATATCCTTAGCACAGTTGGGGTATGCAAGAGTTTCACGGCCGTAGCCTGCAAAATCAAACTTACCCTCGTTGATGTAGCCTGCGCAAACGTTGGCAGATACACCGCCGAGGAAGGAAATACCTGAGGATACAACAGGTGTGCCCTTGATTTCAGCAGCAATCTCGGAAATACCGTCAAGCATACGCTGAACACCAACCATAGGATGCTCCGGAGGCTCATATGTGCCCTTTGCAAAGGGACGGTTAACGTGAGGATTGAAATAGGGATTACCCATAGTCATATCAATCATATCAATTCCCCTGGCAACTAAGTTCTTGCAAAGCTGCTTAGCCTCTGTAAAGTCGGGTGTGATGCCCTCACCGGGCTTAACAGAGAAGCCGTAGGGGTATTCAAAGCCGTCATATACATTAAGACGGGATGTGACAATAAAGCTTCTGCCGGTAGAGCTTTTAGCCTCGCCAACAGCGTTTGTAAGAAGACGTGTACGGTTTTCAAAGCTTCCACCGTATCTTCCGTCTCTTTCGTAAGCAGAGAGAATCTCACTTAAAAGATATCTGTGGCAGCTCTTGATATCGGCACCGTCAAAGCCACAGCTTTTTGCCATAATGGCAGATTTAACAAGAGCCTCACCTACGGAATCAAGGTAATCGTCTGTTACGATTCTTGACTTATCAATAGGATTATCCTTTTCGAAAATAGGATTGTTGTATGCGATAAGAGGAGCAGGAGTACCCTCGGGCTTAGAATATCTGCCTGAGTGGGTAAGCTGCATAATTACAGTAGGCTCAAAGCCGTTTGTCTTAAGGCAGGTTTCCTTTATATCGTTAAGAAGACGCTCAAAGTCGCCTCTTGTTTCGTTTGTAAGATACATCTGTCTTGGGTTAGCTCTACCCTCAGGCTTAACTGCGGTAGCCTCAAACCATATAATACCCGCACCGCCCTCAGCGAAGCGAAGATATCTTCTTCTTGTAAGCTCGTCAGGAGCGCCTGCAAGTGTACCGTCACAGCCCTCCATAGCCTGATAAACTATTCTGTTATGAATAGTTCTTGTTCCTACTCTTATTTCTTTGGAAAGGCAGGAAATATCCTCTGAATAAGGAAATGTAGTGTTGGATTCTGCGCAAAGCTTTAAAAAAGCCTCTTTATTCTGCGGAACCGAATATGCCATAAAATTTTCCTCCGATGAATTAATGTTTACATAAAAATGATATCATATTTATAAATATTTGTCAAGGATTTGTGCGCATTGTAATTAAAATATAAAGGGTGTAAAGGTTTTTTCTGCCTAATACTTGACATTACAGAAATTTTGTGCCAAAATAAAATTAGCGAAAAGTTAAGGAGAATAACAATGAAAGCAATTTTTTTGGCAAATTATAAGGGAAATATTGACTATGTTTATGCTCAGGAAAATATAGACAGAGTTGCTTCCCTTTGCGATATTGAAAAGGATAAGGTTTATACAGAGGAGGAAATCCTTGCTAATCCCGAGCCCTTTAAGGATGTGGAATACATCTTTTCCACCTGGTCAATGCCAGGTGGCGGTGCAATTAAGCTTATTGACTATCTTCCAAGCGTAAAGGCTCTTTTCTACGCAGCAGGCAGCGTAAGATACTTTGCTAATGAGTACTTTGAAAAGGGTGTAAGAATCTTTAGTGCCTATGCAGCCAATGCTATTCCCGTTGCTGAATTTACAGTAGGTCAGATTCTTCTTGCCAACAAGGGATATTTCCAGTCATCTGTTCTTGCCAAGGCAGGTGAGCATAAGGTGGCAAGTGATGTATCTCACGCACGTGTCGGCAACTATGGTGCAAACATCGGTATTATCGGCGCAGGTATGATAGGCAGAAAGGTTATAGAGCTTCTTAAGCCTTATAGGCTTAATGTTCTTGTTTACGATGTATTTATGACTGAGGAGCAGGCTGAGGCTATGGGAGTAAAGAAATGCTCTCTTGAAGAAATTTTCTCAACCTGTCATATAGTTTCCAACCATCTTGCAAATGTACCTGCAACCGTAGGTATTCTTAAGAAAGAGCATTTTGAAATGATGATGGAGCATGCTACCTTTATCAACACAGGCAGAGGCGCGCAGGTGTGTGAGGATGATATGATTGACGTGCTTGAAAAGAGAAGTGATATCTGCGCTCTTCTTGACGTTACAATTACAGAGCCTCCTCTAGAGGGTAGCAAATTATACACACTTCCTAACGTATTTTTAACTCCTCATATTGCAGGAAGTCAGGGCTGGGAGGTAAGAAGAATGGCAGAGCTTGTTATTGACGAGTTCGAAAATTACCTTAACGGCAGACCCACACCCTATGAGATTACTCCCGAAAAGCTTGCTAAAATGGCTTAAGAGAAGCGCTAGTGGGTATAGAACAAAAACGAAATAGATTTTTAAATTTTATTCGCTGATAAATAAAATAGCCTAATGTAGAGATTTGCGTTTAATCGCAAATCTCTATTTTGTTTTCGCTTTTTAAACGTGTTTTCTCGCTCTACCGTACCAAGTACGTCTACGGCCTCGAACCCCGCCTTCTATGCTCACTACCATCTTCTCTCAACACAATAATGTCCTTTGTGTAAACAGTTGCATAAAATAATACCAAAAGAAGTTTAAACTCCGTAAAAATGTCAATAATAGCTATACATCAACGAAAACATACGGGAGTGATAAAATGAACATAAAAAGAGGAGATATTTACTACGCCGATTTAAGTCCTGTGGTAGGCTCCGAGCAAGGGGGACTTCGCCCTGTACTTATAGTCCAGAACGATATAGGCAACAGATACAGCCCTACCGTTATTGCCGCAGCCATCACAAGTAAAATGACAAAAAGCAAGCTGCCGACACATATAGATTTGGTGGCCGACAATGTGGGTCTTGCAAAGGATTCGGTAATTCTTTTGGAGCAGATTCGTACCATCGACAAAACAAGACTGAAGGAGAAGATGGGACATCTTGATGACGGGCTTATGCAGAATGTAAACAATGCGATTACGGTAAGCTTTGGCTTGGGCGCTGCAACCCCCGACTATGCAGAGAATTTAAGCACCGGTGGGGAAGCCTTTAGAGTCTGAAATTATAACCCTACATTAGCTGCGCTTGTATGCGCAGCTAATGTAGGGTGATTTTTTATTTTTGCCTTGATTTCTGTCTTTTTTTGTGATAAAATGTATGGGATATTATTCTTTGACGGAGGATTTTATTATGAAATGGGAAGAAAAATTTAAGGTTAAATTCCATGAGTGCAATACCAATGAAATAGTTGGCGCATCTCAGACCTTTAAATATATTCAAGAGGCTGCAATGTGTCAGCTCAACAGCGAGAAGCCTACATACAACGACCTTTTAAGACAGGGTAAGGCATTTATTTTGAGTGCTATAAGAGTGGAAATGTACTATCCTGTGTATGCATATGAGAAAATTACCGCAAGAAGTTGGGCATGTCCAAGTAAGGGTGTTAGCTTTATCCGTTCCTATGAGCTTGAGCGTGATGGAGAGATAGTTTGCGAGGCTGTATCCTCATGGGCTCTTGTAGATGTAAACGACAGAAAGCTTTTAAGGGTTGATGATGTTGATCTTAGTAATTACAGCACGGATGAACCCATAAAAACAGAGCATCCTATGCGAATCAGAATTCCCTCGGCTCTTCCCATGTCACTGGTCGGTGAATACACAGTAAGATATTCCGACACAGACCTAAACGGTCACGTCAATAATACAAATTATGCAGATATTCTCTGTAACTGTATTCCCGGCATTGAGCAGTTAAGAGTAAAAAGTGTTGGTATCAACTACGTTTCCGATGCCAAAAAGGATGATGAATTGAAGATATACATGTCCAAAATAGACGGCAAATTCTATTTCAGAACCATTCGCTCTGACGGAAAAACAAATGTTGAGGCAGAGATTATTACAGAAAGATTAGATTAAAAAAGCGGACCACGTGGTCCGCTTTTCTATTTTATCATTTATTTTTCTTCCTCTTCCTTCATCTTGGGAGGATCAGTCTTAAGCCAGCTGTACGTCATGGATTCATAACGGTTCTTTATTATGTCCTTCATATCAGCTCTCTTGTATCGTCTGTCCATAAATTCACTTCTTGGAGCAACAGTAAATTCAGCAAAATCCTCAGTTACATAAGGAATACCTCTGTTTGTAGGTAAGGAATCATAATGAGGATATACGTATACAGACTTATCATCATTATGTCCGTATACCTCAAGCTCCTTAAGGTAGGGAAGTCTGCCACCGTTTGATGTAAATACAATACGTACATCATCTGTCATAACAGGGGCGAATGTAACAGAAACTACAGCACGGTTAGCTTTTTTATCGTATGATGTACCGCTTCCAACCTTCACAAAATTACCGTTTGAGTCCTTGCAGTATACATCAAAGGAAAGCACGTGATTTACACCGTCGGCTCTGATACCGAAATCATCGTTGAAGTAGAGAACTACTGTGTCAACCTTGTTAACCTCAGAAAGCTTAACACCGCAGTAAACAGGGCAGGCAGAGGTTTCTGCAACCCAAATATATGACTGATCATGGATAAGTCCGTCTGTGATATAAGATACATCAGACATAGCTGCGAAGGTAAAGGTTGATTCTGCATACGGTGTACCGTAGCATGCAAGATTACCTCCGGCTGTTGAAGACTTTTTGTGAATATCAAGGATATCGCCTATAAATATACACTTGGAGCCGTCGGATGTAATAGCACCAATTTCAGTAAGCACAGGGATGTTTCCGTTTGTATTAACATATGTAATCCTTATAGCTGTTGCATTAACGGGATTTTCAAGGATGGTTTCATATGGGTCCTGCGCACCCTCAGATGTAACTATTTCACCGGAGAAGTATGTGGTCCATTTGCTATCAACAAGAAGCTCAATCTTCACATCATGCTTATATCCCTCATCAGTAATTTCTTCAGAAAAGCTGATGGTGGAGAAGTTTGCAAATATAGAACCAACGGAATATTCCTTATTGAACTTAACCATATACCACTGGTTGTTTTCAGAGCTTTTAGCAGCCCAGGAGGTAGAGGTTTTATCATCATTGCCAAGGGCAGGATATCTGTTAACAGCAGAGGAGGATGCTTCTGCATAGCCGCTGAGTGCAGCATTTGTAGAAAGGTATGCTCCCTCAGGAACATCAAATTCAGGAGCTTCACCTACAGCACCGGTAACTCTACATTCTGAAATGAACGGAGGGTCCCATGATATGTAGTCGGAGAATGTAACTCTCAGCTTCTTTGTTGTGATAGCTTCGGGAATGGAGATAAGAACGTCTCTTACGCGCTTGTAGTCCTCAAACTTCTCACTTGTTGTGAATTGGCTTGTGCCGACAACAATCCATTCTCCTGCAACTAGCGCTTCAAATTTAAGAACGCACTCTGTTGAGTATACAAGCTCAACAAGAACGGAAATTTCAGTAATTTCCATATATTCGTCAAATTTAAGAGTGAACCACGGATCAGTACCCTCAACAGTAGGGTCTCTCTGAGGAGTCTGGGGGCGCCAGAAAATATATGAGCTGTTTGTCTCATTAATCTGACCGTCAATAATATTGTCATTAAGACAGGATGCACTGCTGTACTGATAGTAGTTACTGTAAACATCGGGAACCGCCAAGTGGGCGATGTTTGTGTAATCCTTAAGAACAGGTGGCTTTTCGGGAACTGTGCCGGGAATGCCGAGAACAGCGCACTCATAGATTTGAGGTGTATCCCATTCTGTAAAGTTACTGAATGTAACTCTTATGGAATTTGTATTAACAGCCTCTGTGGGAGCAGCGGTGAGATTTTTTACTTTTGCATTTTCACTGATACCGTTTACCGACTGATAGAGTATTGTATCAAGCTCAGTCCAAACACCGTTAACAAGTGCTTCTACAGTAACAGTACACTTATCAGTATTGGAAACTATTATTTGTAATGTAACCTCGCTAACAAGATAATATGTGTCAAGAGTCATTGTAAAGTATGGGTTAATTCCAACAAGGGACTCGTCTCTTTGAGAATTGTTGGGACGCCATACGGTAACACCGTCCACACCGTAAAGCTTACCGTCATTAATAGAGGAAGGCGGTGTATAATCGTTCCAACAGCTTGAAACACCAATTGTAGCATTGGCTGCTACATTTACAGGAGTAGCCGCTTCGCCTTCATCCTCTGCGTTTGCAAAAAATACGAAAAGAGGAATAAGGAGACAGACACAGATCAGCAATGAAATAATTTTTTTCATACAAAGTGCTCCTAAAAGTAATTATATTATGTATATTTTACCATATAAAGTATAGTTTTTCAAGGCATATTTGTGAAAATATAATAAAAATCTCCCGTTTGCTTGGGAGACTTTTGTTATTTTAAAAAATAATCCTTTGCAGCTGCACAGTCATTGGCTATCTGCTTTGTCAATTCCTCAAGGGAAGAAAATTTTTTCTCATCTCTGAGACGCTTATAGAAATTCACTCTTATATAAGAGGAGTAGAGATCTCCGTCGAAGCCGATAATATGAGTTTCAATATTTTCGGGTGCGCTATCTCCGTCGGTTGTAGGTCTGCTACCTACATTGGTAATAGAGGGATACACATCCTCGCCAATTTCACATTCTGTAATGTAAACGCCTCTTTTTGGAGATACCTTGATTTCGGGAATATGCTGATTAATAGTTGGTGTGCCCATACTTCTGCCAAGCTTTTTTCCATGCTCTACAATAGCATAAACTGTGTAGGGGTCAGAGTATGGAAGAATGCTTTCTACATTTCCGTTTTCAATTTCTGCACGAATTCTTGAGGAGCTGACTGTCCTATCAAGATAAGTAATTTCGGGGCAAATATCCACACTTCCCCCGACTTTTTTGAAAAAATCATTAAGATTTTCAGCAGAGCAGAGTGCATTTTTTCCAAATCGGTAGTTGTATCCGCATACGGCACCTACTGCGTGAAGCTTACTTACAAGCACGGAATCAAAAAATTCCTCACCGCTTAAATTGTGTATCGCATCAAAATTCTCAACAACAAGATAATCGATACCTGTTTTTCTTATGAAGCTTATTTTTTCGTCAAGAGTATATATAGCCCTTTTACTGCTGATGCTTGGTGGCTCAGCAAAGGTAAATACTGCGCTTTTTACTTTGTGCTTTATAGCTGAACGAATAGCCTGACCGAATATGGCTCTGTGCCCCTCATGACAGCCGTCAAAGGTTCCAAGGGCAACTATTGTATTACAGGTTATATCGCATATCTGTATTGTTTTAAGATCGTATATTGTCATTTGATCACCTCATTAAGACTATTTTATTACAAATTTAGGTTTTTTTCAACAAAAAACATAAATTTAAAATCAAAATAATAAAAAATATTGTATTTACCACGAAAAAATGGTATCATAATATCATAATAACACGGAGGTAACTCTATGAAGGTGATTTGGCTTGGACAAAACGGTCTTTTGTTTGTGTCCGGAAGAAATAAAATACTTGTTGACCCGTATCTCAGTGATAGCTTGAGAGATTTGGACATTAGAATGGTAAGAGGCTGGAGAATAAATAAAAAGTTTTATTCAATTGATCCTAACGTAATCGTTCTTACCAACTCTCATCTTGACCATACAGATATTGTCAGCCTTAAAAATTATATCGAAAGAAACAGGATTCCTATTACTCTCCTTTGCTCTGAGAGTGTATTTGAAATTATTAATTCATCGGGAATTGTGGGCAGATATAATAACGTAATGCTTCGTCACGGCTCGGAATGGACACACGATAATCTTAATATCAAATCTGTTCCTGCGATGACAGATGACAAGGGCGCTATGGGTGTTGTAATAACCGATAGCACCGACGGAAAGAAATATTATGTTACGTCGGATACCCTGTATAACGAAAGCATTTTTGCGTCTGTACCTAAGGATATTGACACATTGTTTATACCCATAAACGGTGAGGACGGCTCAATGAATGTGTATGATGCTATGCGCTTTGCTAAGGTTATTGACGCAGTGCATACAGTACCCGTTCACTATGGAATGTTTGACGATGTTGATCCGAAAATTTTTAAGTGCGAGGGTAGAGTAATCCCTGATATTTATAAGGTGATTCCTCTTATGGATAATGAGCGTACAGAGCTTAAAAAGCTGTCTCTTAAGAAGGTATTTGATGCTGAAGCCAAGGAAATGAAGGAGCTTAATAAGGCTCAAAGGGCAGAGGCTGCAGCTATCGCTTCTTGCGAGATTATTCAGACTGAATGTAAAGAAAAAACTGATACGTTTATAAAAAATGAGGAGATTTTACAGGAAAACAATGAATCCTCAAATAATATAGAGGCGATTCCTTTATTTGATGATGTTGAACCCTCTAAAGAAGAAAAAAACCTCGACACGTGTGAGAATTTGACCAAAAAAGCAGAAGAAATCGAAGAAAAATCGGAAGAAACAGTTGAGTACCCCGACTTTTTAAGATATGAGCCCGAGGTAAAAGAGCCCGATACAAAAGAGGAAGCCCCCGAGCTCAATGACGATTTTGATGTTTTTGATGACGATACATTCAAAACAGTTGAGATTGACACCGTAGAAAATGAATTAGCATACGAAACCCTCGATACTATAGTAAGCGCTGCAAACGAATCCGTTGACATTATAGAGGATACAGAGGAATATGATAACGTTGATGATAACGATTCCTTTGAGGAGTACGATGATTCCATTGAAACAGGAGAATATGAGGTTATAGAATACGAGGAAGAGTATGTAGCACCGTCCTTTGATGATTTTGAGCCACTTTCACCTGAGGAATATATTGTAGAGCCATCTTCCGATGATTTTTCTAAAACGGGTGAGATTGAAATCAAGCTTCCTGAGGATCAGGTTGAATATGATACACCCGAAGAAATCGAGGATGTAGTAGAGGTTGATGCCTACGAGGGAGATACTGATGAGGAAGCTATCCTTGAGGTCACATCCGACGAGGAGCCGTATACAATTGATGATATAGCAGCACTTGATGGGGCTGATAGCGCAGATATGAGCTTTGACGATATTCCCGATTTCGAGGAAAGCATTGATGCTGATACTGAGCTTATTTATTCCGATGATGAGGATGAGGAAAAGAAGCCTACCAATTATCCCGATGAAGTAACTGAGGACAGTCTTGAAAGCTTCAGCGACGATGAGGAGGAAGATCTTTCAAGCAAGATAGACGCTTATATTAAAGAAATAGAAAAGTTTGAGCGTGGCGACACAGCAGATTTTAGTCTACTCGACTTTGATAGTTAAACAAAACGGACCGCTACGGTCCGTTTTTGTTTGAACTATGAAAATAAAATGAAAAAAATGGGAAAATATTGAATTTATATTATAAATGTGGTATCATATTACTATTAGGAAAAAATATTTAAGGAGCAAAAAATGAACTATAATTTTTCAGATCTTGACAAGTATCTTGACTCTGTTTTGGTAAATGAGAGGGTGCCCGGCTACGACTGTAAGGTGTTCTTTGAGGGTAAGGAGGTATACCGCCGTATGAACGGATATGCCGACAGAGAGAATAAGAAGCCCATTACAGAGGACACAATGTATTTTATATACTCTGCATCTAAGGTAATAAACTGTGCAGCAGCTCTTCACGCTTATGAGGAGGGATACTTCAATCTTACTTATCCCGTATGGTGGTATCTTCCCGAATTTAAGGACTGTCTTGTAAAGAAATACGATAAGGACTGGAATCTTGAGCTTGTTAAGCTGGAGCGCCAGATGACTATACAGGACCTTTTTGCTATGTCTGCAGGACTTAACTATGAGCTTCATACAGATGCTGTAAAAAAGGTTATTGCAGATACAGACGGCAGGGCGCCAACACGTGAGGTAATGAAGGCTATTGCAAAGAACTCCCTTGAGTATCAGCCAAGGGACCGTTGGGGCTACAGCCTTTGTCACGACGTTCTTGCAGGCGTTGTAGAGGTTGCAACAGGCGTTCGCTTTGCTGACTATGTACAGAAGAATATCTTTGATAAGCTTGGTATGAAGGATTCATATTTCCATATGAATGACAGTATTAAGCCACGCATGGCTCAGCTTTACGTTCACAATTCCGAGGACGGAAATACATATCTCCGTGACCTTAACAATGATTACATTGTAGGCACAGAGTATGACAGTGGTGGAGCAGGTATTATTACAACTCTTGATGACTATTCAAAGTTTGCATACGCAATGGTAAACGGTGGCGTAGGTCAGAACGGTGAAAGAATTCTTTCAAGACTTACAATTGATTTGATGAGAACAAATGTTCTTGACGAAAAGCGTCTTAAGGACTTCAAAGCTTGGGATACTAATGCTGAGTACGGCTATGGTCTTGGTGTGCGTACAAGAACCGATAACGGCTGGGGTGGAAATCTCTGTCAGGTTGGAGAGTTTGGCTGGGACGGTGCAGCAGGTGCTATGGTTTCCCTCTCTCCCGAAAGAAAAATCGCTATTGTATATTTCCAGCATATGCTTAATCCTCTTGGAAATATTATTCACCCCAAGATTAAGAATATAGTTAATATGGCTCTTGCCGATAAATTTACTAAATAAAGGAGAAAAAATGAAATTCTATACCGAAGAAAAAGAACAGGTTCTTGCCCACTTTGATTCAGGCGTAGACGGCATTTCAAATGAAGAGGCTGCAGTCCGCCTTGAGAAAAATGGCAAAAACAAGCTTGCTGAGGGTAAAAAGGTAAGCATATTCAGAAGATTTTTATCACAGCTTGCCGACCCTATGATCATAGTTCTTTTAGTAGCTGCACTACTTTCCCTTGTTACAGCTATTTACGAGAATGAATCCTTGGCAGACGTATTCATTATTTTATTTGTTGTTATTCTTAACGCAGTTCTCGGTGTGCTTCAGGAAAGCAAGGCTGAGAAGGCAATAGAGGCGCTGAAGGAAATGACAGCTGCCAAATCAAAGGTGATCCGCAGTGGCGTGTTGATGAATGTAGCCAGTGAGGACCTTGTAGTTGGTGACGTTATCGTTCTTGAGGCAGGCGATGCAGTTCCTGCCGATGCAAGAATTATTGAGTGCGCTTCCCTTAAGGTTGAGGAGGCTGCCCTTACAGGTGAGTCCGTTCCTGTAATCAAGCAGGTAGATGCTCTTTCTGAGGGTGAGGACGATACACCTTTAGGTGACAGAAAAAATATGCTTTATATGGGCTCAACCGTTGTTTACGGTAGAGCAAAGGCAGTAGTTTGCGCTTGTGGTATGGATACCGAAATGGGTAAGATTGCAGACGCTCTTACACAGGCAGCAGACGAGGCAACCCCTTTACAGCAGAAGCTTTCTCAGTTAAGTAAGATTCTTACCTTTGCTGTGCTTGGCATCTGCGTTGTAATCTTTATTGTAGGCTTTATTAAATCCGGCGATTTCTCCTTCGGCTCAGTTATCAACACATTTATGCTGGCAATCAGCTTAGCAGTAGCTGCAATACCGGAGGGACTTGCTGCGGTTGTAACTATTGTGCTTTCAATGGGCGTTACAAAAATGTCCAGAAGAAATGCGGTAATTCGCAGACTTACAGCCGTTGAAACTCTTGGCTGTACACAGGTTATCTGCTCCGATAAGACAGGTACTCTTACACAGAATAAGATGACTGTTGTGGAGGCGCATTCTGAAAATGATAAGCTTCTTGCAACATCTCTTGCTCTTTGCTCCGATTCCGAAATTGACGATAAGAATGAGGTTATCGGTGAGCCTACCGAAAACGCACTTGTAGCTTACGCATATAAGCTTGGTCTTGATAAAAGAAGCATGAAGGCTGAAAGCCCACGTGTGGCTGAGGCTCCCTTTGATTCATTAAGAAAGATGATGTCCACCGTTCACAAGGCTGAGAACGGATATGTTCAGTATACAAAGGGTGCGCCCGATGAGGTACTGAGAAGATGTACAAAGATTCACACATCTGACGGTGTACGTGACCTTACAGATAATGACAGAGAGAACATTCTTGCTCTTAACAAGAGCATGGCTGACAGAGCACTCCGTGTGCTTTGTGGCTCCTATAAGCTTTATGATGCAGTTCCCGAGGAAAAGGCAGAATCAATGGAAACAGAGCTTACCTATGTAGGTCTTGTGGGTATGATTGACCCCATAAGAGAAGAGGTTAAGGTTGCTATTGAGCAGTGTCATACTGCAGGCATCAGAGTAGTAATGATTACAGGTGACCACAAGGATACTGCTGTTGCTATTGCTAATCAGCTTGGCATTCTCGGAGAGGGACAGGAGGCAATTACCGGTACTGAGGTTGGCAAGATGTCCGACGAGGAGCTTCTTCTTAATATTCACAAATATTCCGTATACGCACGTGTTCAGCCTGAGCACAAGGTAAGAATCGTTAAGGCTTGGAAGACTGCAGAGAAGATTACCGCTATGACAGGCGACGGCGTAAACGATGCGCCCAGTATCAAGATTGCCGATATCGGTGTAGGTATGGGTATTACAGGTACAGACGTAACTAAGAATGTTGCAGATATGATTCTTGCCGACGACAACTTCGCTACAATAGTTGGCGCCGTGGAGGAAGGCAGAAGAATCTATTCCAACATCAGAAAATCAATACAGTTCCTTCTTGCATCTAATCTTAGTGAGGTAATCAGTATTTTCTTTGCAACAATGGTTGGCTTTACAATTCTTAAGCCTACACATATTCTTTGGATAAACCTTATTACAGACAGCTTACCTGCCCTTGCCCTCGGTATGGAGGAGGCAGAAAGTAACGCTATGAAGAAGCCCCCACGTGACTCTAAGGAGAGTATATTTGCCGGTGGACTTATTTCAGGCACCGTATATCAGGGTATTATAGTATCCGTTCTTACAGTTCTTGCATATCTTGTTGGCCACTTTATTGAGGCTGGCAGATGGGAGCTTGTAAACAGCGCTGACGGTATGACAATGGCGTTTTTAACTCTTTCGATGGCAGAAATTTTCCACTCATTTAATATGAGAAGCCGTCATGGTTCTATATTCACTATTAAAAAGCAAAATATAGTCCTTTGGGGCTCAGGACTTCTCGCATTGGTTCTTACAACAGCCGTTATTTATGTTCCCTTTATGGCAAGACTCTTTGACTTTACACCTATTTCCGTAGGCGAATACTTTATCGCTATGGGCATGGCGTTCTCAATTATTCCTATTGTAGAGCTTGTAAAGCTTTTTGAAAGAATCTACCATAACCGTAAGGCAAAGACAAATAAATAAAAATAAAGCCGTTTTCACTACGAAAACGGCTTTGTTAGTTATGAATATATTCATTTTTTGAATAGAGAATTAATATTCATTTTCGGCTCTTGTCTTTATGCAAATTTGGTGAAAACGCTAAAAAAATTTAAACTTTTTGTGAACGAAAAATAATTAGAAAACTAACAATTCTTGGTGAAAATGCACAATCATCTTAGGTGCCTGCCTATTATGAAAGTCTTTGTTTAAAGGGTGGAAAGTTTTCTACCCCCGTGGAAAACTTAGTGGAAAAAGTGCAAAAGTCTAGAGATTTCAACCCGATTTGTTAACTTTTCAACGTTTATAGGTGTGGAAAAGTTGAAAAACAGGCTTATTTTTACACGTTTGCCGAAAATGAAGGGTGTAGAAAATTAAAAATAGTGGAAAAAATACTTGACAAAAAATTATTTCTAAAACCAATGGATATTCACCTGTTTGATGAATAGTGAACTGACATTTTGCACAAAAATCAGAAAAACCCAATAAATATAAGGCTTGAGCCTGTTATAAAGAAGTTAAGGACTACAAGATCCTTGCAAAATTTGTCGATTAGTGAATAAGAAAAATATTCATTCCCCGATGCTGAATTGTCTATACACAGCTTGAGAAGATATAAGGAAAGGGCAATTAAGATTATGTAAAAAAGCTTTATCAATGCGATTAGGTATGGATGTACTCTGGTATTTTTCATTATCTCTCCTTTCATGATTATTTTACAGTATAACAGCAGTTTTATCAACCCTCAAATTATAGCATAAATGTAATTTTTAAACATTATTTCAAAAATAGTGAAGAAAGTAGGTTAAAAGCAGAGAAAGTCTTGAAAATAAAGGACTTTTTTACTATAAATTCACTTTTTCAGATGGCATGTATAATAGGCTAAATGTATTATGACTTTTAAGAAAGGCTGAGAATCGCATGATAGGGGTATATTCCATTGCCGGTATGAAAATAATAACTAAAGTAATAAAGGAACAGGACGGATACGGAATAGAATGTATTCAGCTTGACAGTCTGCACAGGGTAACAGACAGGGTACACGTCAGAAGCATTACATCAGATAAAAGATTTATAAATGAAATTTTCAGCCTTATTGTGAAATATAAGGCATTTTCGTGTTCGATTTGTGAAATAATCGAAGATTTAATATGTTGAATTTCGGAAAAAAGACTTAAAATATGTTTTTTTATAAATATTCTATTGCAATTTTATATTTTTTATAGTATTATATTAGACACAATGGGCTTTTTGCTTATTGTGTTTATTCTTTATATTGCGAGGTTTTTATGGACAGTAAAATCGAATACGCCATTAAGACTCACAATATGGCATATTCCAAGGCAATTATAGGTCTGTCAGGCGGAGCTGATTCGGCACTTTTACTGCATTATTTTGCAGGCAAGTCAAATAAGCTTGTGTGCGTTCACGTAAATCATATGATTCGTGGGGCAGAGGCAGACAGAGATGAGGAATTTTGCAGAAGAATATGTGAAAAATACGGTGTTCCTCTTGTGGTCCACAGAATTGACATTCCAAGGCTTGCTAAGGAGCAGGGCAAGGGTGTTGAGGAGACTGCGCGAAACGAAAGGTACAGAGTATTTTATGAGGAGCTTAATAAACGGGAATACGATGCGATTTTAGTTGCCCATAATGCAGATGATAATGCGGAAAGCATTATATTCAATCTTGCAAGAGGTACAGGCTTAAACGGATTGTCCGGTATAAAGCCTGTTAACGGTCGTGTAATGCGCCCCTTAATTTATTTAAGCAAGGCAGAGATATTTTCTCTTTGTGCGGAGAATAATATAGAATATGTTACGGATTCTACCAATGAGGATACGGAATATACGAGAAATTATATTCGTCACACTGTTATCCCTGCTGTAAGAGAGCTGAATCCTGAGCTTTACAGCGCTGTATCACGTATGACAGATACATTACGTGCAGATGAGGACTTTATTTTAAGTCAGGCTAAGGAATTTATGATAAGCTACAGTGACGGTTGCGTTGACACGGCTGCCTTATGTGCCCTTCATACGTCTGTAAGGACAAGGGTATTTAAGCTGATGTCAAAAAAAAGCCTTGACTTTAAGAGCATTAAGGCATGTGAGGACCTTCTTTTTAATTCCGAGTGCGGCAGCTATATTAATCTTAGTGAGAACATCGCCTTTAAAAAGGAGCATTCCTATGTTCACTTTATTGACAGCAGGCTGCTTTCAACGGTTGAGTTTTCTTATCCCTTGAAGGACGGACTTATCATTACCGAGCTTAATACAGCTGTTGCTTTTGATAGGGAAAGAGAAAATTCGGAGCTGCTCTATACCGTAAGGCTGCTTACCGATGGAATAAACGGTCAGCTAACGGTCCGTTCCCGTCTTGACGGAGACAGGATAACGGCTAATAAAATGACAAAGCGAGTAAAGAGAATACTTTGCGATGCTCATATTCCGTCACACCTGAGAGATAAAGTGCCTGTGATTTGCGACAGCGACGGCATACTTGCAGTAGGTGACATCTGTGTATGTGACAGGGTCAAGCCGAAGAAGGGAAACAATACCACGGTAATCAATTTTTATAAATCTATGTGATATATACTTTGGAGGATTAAGATGTTAAACGATATTAAGGAAGTACTTTTGAGCGAAGAAGAAATTGATAAGATTACCACCAGACTTGCAGAGCAGATAGACCGTGATTACGGCGACAGAAACAAGCGTCTTTTACTTCTCGGTATTCTTAAGGGAAGTGTTGTTTTCCTTACAGACCTTATGAAGAAAATCAAGAGACCTGTAGAAATTGATTTTATGAAGGTTTCCTCTTATCTTAACGGTACTACAACCACAGGTAAGATTAATATAATTCTTGACCTTCACCGTTCTGACCTTTCTCAGCTTGATATTCTTGTTGTTGAGGATATTATTGACAGTGGAAGAACACTTTCACACCTTATTAAATATCTTGAAATCAGCGGCGCACGTTCAGTAAAGACATGCACCCTTCTTGATAAGCCCTCAAGACGTCAGGTGGACTTCGTTCCCGACTATTGTGGCGCACAGGTTCCCGACTACTTTGTAGTAGGCTACGGACTTGACTATGCGGAGCTTTACCGCACATTACCCTTTGTTGGCATTCTTAAGCCCGAGGTGTACGAAAAATAAAGTATAATTTTTGTCCTTTGGGCAAAGGAGGTATAGATGAAAAAGAAAAACAGCATTTTTACCGTTGTCTTTTACGCAACTCTTGCTCTTGTAATTTTGTTTGCAGTAGCAGCCTTGTTTATGGGTAACGGTGAAGAGGAGGAAATCATTACGGATAAGGATATCCTTGGTTACCTCGAAAACGATCAGTTTAAGGAATTTATACTTGATGACAGCGGATATCTTACCGGTGTTATATATAAGGACGGCGCAGAGAAGAAGATTGAGTTCCAGTTCAGCAACATAGGCTTGAATGTATTCTACGATAAGTTTACTGAGCTTCAGGCTACCCCCGGTGAGCTTACCAATCTTACTGCATATGTGTTCCAGCCAATCAAGGAAGCACCTGCTATTTTAGGCTATCTTCCTATGATTATTGTAGGCATTATCCTTATAGTTATATTTGTTGTAATGTCCCGTCAGGCTAGCACAGGCGCAACAAAGCGCGGCAGCTTCGGTAAGACAAAGCAGAGAAACCTTGACCCCAATGCTAAGCGTGTGCTTTTCAGCGATGTTGCAGGCGCAGATGAGGAAAAGGAGGAGCTTCGTGAGGTTGTAGAATACCTTCGCAATCCTGCTAAGTTTACAAAGCTTGGAGCTAAAATTCCCCACGGTGTGCTTCTTGTAGGTCCTCCCGGTACAGGTAAGACCTTACTTGCAAAGGCTGTGGCAGGTGAAGCAAACGTTCCCTTTTACTCAATGTCAGGCTCTGACTTTGTTGAGCTTTACGTTGGTGTGGGTGCATCAAGAGTACGTGATATATTCGATACAGCAAGAAGAACCCCTGCATCTATTATCTTCATTGATGAAATTGACGCAGTAGGCAGACAGCGTGGTGCCGGTCTTGGCGGCGGTCATGATGAAAGAGAGCAGACACTTAACCAGCTCCTTGTTGAAATGGACGGCTTCGACGGACATAGCGGTACAATCGTAATTGCAGCTACCAACCGTCCCGACATTCTTGACTCAGCATTACTTCGACCCGGCAGATTCGACAGACAGATTACAGTTGACTATCCCGACCTTCAGGGACGTGAGGATATTCTTAAGGTTCACTCTAAGGATAAGCCTCTTGAGGATACAGTTGACCTTCGTAAAATTGCACAGACAACTATCGGCTTTACAGGTGCTGACCTTGCTAACCTTCTTAATGAGGCTGCCATTATGGCGGCAAGAAACGGTAAATCCCTTATCGGTATGCCCGAAATTGAGGATGCTATGATAAGAGTTACTGTAGGTACACAGAAGAAGTCAAGAAAGATGAGCGCTAAGGAAAAGAGAAATACAGCAGTACACGAGGCAGGTCACGCAATCCTTTCTCATGTGCTTCCCACTCAGGACCCTGTTCGTCAGATTTCTATTGTACCAAGTGGCCGTGCCCTTGGCTACACACTAACACCTCCCACAGAGGATAAATACAGCGAATCTAAGGGTGAAATGCTTGAAAGAATCGCTATGATGCTCGGTGGCCGTGTGGCTGAAAGACTTGTATTCGGCGACTACACAGGTGGTGCATCCAACGATATTATGAGAGCTACTGAAACTGCACGTAAGATGGTTACAATCTACGGTATGAGTGATGAGCTTGGTGCTATTCGCTTCGCCTCCAACCATGCTGACGAGGGTGTATTCCTTGGCAGAGACTTCAGCAGCACTCCCAACTATTCCGATGCTACTGCAGCTAAGATTGATGCAGAGATTAAGAAAATTATTGACGGTGCCTACGACCTTGCAGTTGAAACCCTTACAAAATACAGAAATAAGCTTGATTTCATTACTGAGTTCTTACTTGAGTATGAGGTTATGGACGATGCTCAGTTTGACCTTGCTATGAAGGAAGAAACTACTATGGATGACCTTCGTGCCCTTGTTGAAGAAAAGAAACGCAAGAGTGAAGAGGAAAACAGACGTAGAGAGGAGCAGCTTGCAGAGGAAAGACGTCGCGCTGAGGAGCAGAGAAAGGAGCTTGAAAAGGCTCTTGGAATCTATGACGGCGATGACGATGATGAGCCTCAGCTTCCCTCAGGTGAAAATGAGGAAAAATCCGAAATTATCGACACTCCCTCCAAGGAAAATGAGGAAAACAGCTCTGAAAGCCAGAACTAAATAACCAATAAAGGAACAGCCTTGCGCTGTTCCTTTTTTTATTGACTGTATTCTTTAATGTTGTATAAATGATGAATAAAAGAATGGGTATATTCATTAAATCCGAAAAAATATTAATATTTTTTCCCAAAAGAATTATATTTCTTCTTTTGTGCTATTGACAATGGGTGCGTAAAAGGTTTATAATTATATATTATTATTAAAATGCGAAAATATATCTGGAGGGTAAGTATGGTTAATTCAAAGATGCTTGGCTTAGGCGAAAAAAGCTCAGTTATCCGTGAAATATTTGAATACGGAAAAAAACGCAAAAGCGAAATAGGCGCTGACAAGGTTTTTGATTTTAGCCTTGGCAATCCAAGTGTTCCCGCACCTAAAGAGGTAAACGAGGGCTTAATTGAGCTTATTTCCACCATGCCGGAAACAGCTCTGCACGGTTATACCTCAGCCCCCGGAGATATTAACGTAAGAACATCTATTGCCGACTATATAAACAAGACTTACGGTGTAAGGGAAAAGGCAGAAAATATCTTTTTGACCGTTGGTGCTGCCGCATCTCTTACCGTATCCTTGAACGCACTTTTGTGCGAGGGTGAGGAGGTTATCGTTTTTGCACCCTTCTTCCCCGAATACAGGGTGTTTATTGAAAAGGCAGGCGGCACTCTTGTGTCGGTTAAATGTAATGAAAATGATTTTCAGCCAGACCTTAATTTGCTTGAAAGCTCCATTACGTGTAAGACTAAAGCTATAATTATCAACTCTCCAAACAACCCCACAGGCGCTGTAATGAGAGAGGATACCATTAAAAAAATCGCAGAAATTTTAGATAAGAAAAGCAAGGAATACGGCACGGATATTTATATTATTTCGGACGAGCCCTACCGTGAGCTTGTATACGATAAGGATACCAAGGTTGCATATATTCCCAAATATTACAGCAATACGGTTGTTTGCTATTCATTCAGTAAATCCCTGTCCTTGCCCGGAGAAAGAATAGGTTATATTCTTGTAAGCGAGGGCTGCAAGGATTTACGTAAGGTGTATTTTGCCGTATGCGGTGCTGCAAGGGCACTTGGATATGTATGTGCACCTGCAATTTTCCAGTACCTTATTCCTAAGGTGCTTGGCAAAACATCGGATATTGAAATCTACAAAAGAAACAGAGATATTTTGTATTCGGCTCTTGTTTCATACGGCTATAAGGTTGTTAAACCCGACGGTGCATTTTACCTTTTTGTTAAGGCTCTTTGTGATGATGCCAAGGTATTTTGCGAAAGGGCAAAGGAATATGAGCTTTTATTAGTTCCCAGCGACGATTTTGACTATAAGGGATATGTAAGAATTTCCTACTGCGTATCTACTGAGCAGATAGAAAATTCCCTCAGTTCCTTTGAAAGACTTATAAAGGAGTATAAGTGATATGAGCAAGCTTGACGATGCAAGAAAAATTATAAACGAAGTTGATTCCCAGATGGCTAAGCTCTTTGAAAAGAGAATGGAGGCTGCCAAGCTGGTGGCTGAATATAAAAAGGAGCATGCCCTTTCTATATTTGATGCATCAAGAGAGAAGGAGGTTATAGCCAAAAATGCCGTAATGGTTGAGGACGAGGTGGTAAGAGAATACTACATTCAGTTCCTTAAGGATACAATGAAGATATCAAGGGACTACCAGTCACGTCTTAACTACGGTATGAGAGTTGCATATAGTGGTGTACCCGGCGCATTTGCATACATTGCAGCCAAGAGAATGTTCCCTGAGGCAGCTCTTATTTCATATTCTAACTTTGATGAAGCATATAAGGCAGTAGAAAAGGGTGAGTGTGACAGCGCTGTTCTTCCTATTGAAAACAGCTTTGCAGGAGATGTGGGAACAGTTATGGACCTTATTTTCTCAGGCTCACTATACATAAATCAGATTATTGACCTTGGAATTGAGCATAATCTTATCGCCTGTGACGGGGCAAGCCTTGATACGGTTAAAACAGTTGTAAGTCACGAGCAGGCACTTTCTCAGTGTAAGGAATACCTTAGCGCAAGAGGCTACAGCACACAGGTATATCCGAATACAGCCCTTGCCGCAAAGTATGTAAAGGAGTTTAACGACCCTACAGTTGCAGCCGTTGCATCAGATGAAACAGCGGCTATTTTCGGTCTTAAGATTCTTGCAAGTAAGATTCATACAAGTAAGACAAATACTACTCGCTTTGCTGCCTTTTCACGTACAAGAAAGGAATCAAGCAAGGCTAAAAAATCAAGTGAAAGCTTTATCCTTGTTTTCACAGTTAAAAACGAGGCAGGCGCTCTTGCAAAGACGCTTGATATTATCGGTGCCCATGGCTACAATATGAGAAATCTTCGTTCACGTCCTATGAAGGAGCTTATGTGGAGCTACTATTTCTTCATTGAGGCAGAGGGTAATATAAACAGCGCAGACGGTAGAGATATGCTTACCGAGCTTGGCGCTACATGTGATAAGCTTAAGCTTGCAGGAACCTATTATTCATAAAAAAAGAGGTAAGCTATGATTATACCTGTTAATCTTGGAGAGCAGAGCTACGATATAGTTTTACAGCGTGGCGCTTTAAAGAAGCTTTCTCCCCATCTTAGCTTAAACAGAAAGGCCCTTATAGTTACTGACAGCGGTGTACCCTATGAGTATGCAAAAGCAGTAGCTGAGCAATGCGCTGAGGGCTATATAGAGGTTATTAAGGAGGGAGAGGGCAGCAAGTGCTTTGATACCTATAAGCATCTTCTTTCCGTCCTTCTTGAGAAGTCCTTTACCCGTACCGACTGTGTTATCGCCGTAGGCGGTGGCGTAGTGGGAGACTTAAGTGGATTTGTTGCCGCAAGCTATATGAGGGGTATTGATTTTTATAATATTCCAACCACATTTTTGTCACAGGTGGATTCCTCTATCGGTGGCAAGGTGGCAATAGACTTTTGCGGTGTAAAGAATATTATCGGCGCATTTTATCAGCCTAAGTGCGTTGTTATTGACAGCGATGTGCTTTCCACTCTTGATAAGCGTCAGCTTAGCGCAGGAATTGCAGAAAGCATCAAAATGGCTGCAACCTTTGATAAGGAGCTTTTTAACCTGCTTCTTAACACAAAGGACTTCTATAAGGATGTAGACACAATTATTGAAAAATCACTTAAAATCAAGCGTGATGTGGTTGAAAAGGACCCTAAAGAGAAGAATCTTCGCAAGGTGCTTAACTTCGGTCATACCATAGGTCATGCCATTGAAAGTGCAGGGGAGATGAATATGCTTCTTCACGGTGAGTGCGTAGGACTTGGTATGCTTCCTATGTCATCACCCCACGTGGCAGAAAGCATTAGGTCAGCCCTTGAAAAATATAATCTGCCCACAGAATTTAACGTAAGTAATGAAACCTTGATATCTTATATTCTTCACGATAAAAAAATGGCAGGAAATCAGATTACAGTAATATTCTGTAACGAAATCGGCACCTTTGAAATGAAAAAAATCGGCGCTGATGAAATTGAAAATTTAGTAAAGGGAGGCAAGAACGCATGAAGAATACATTCGGCAGCAGCGTAGCAGTTACCGTTTTTGGCGAAAGTCACGGCGAGGCTATCGGTGCGATTATTGACGGTATTGCCCCCGGTATTAAAATTGATTACGAATATTTGGATGCTCAGCTTTCCCGTCGCCGTCCTGCATCATCAATTGATACTGCAAGACAGGAAAAGGACAAGTATTCCATTGTAAGCGGAGTATTTAACGGCTATACAACAGGTACACCTATTGCAATTGTAATTCCAAATGAGGATACAAGAAGCAAGGACTACTCAAAGACAAAGGACATAGCCCGTCCCTCCCACGCAGATTATACCGCATTTTGTAAATATCACGGCTATGAGGATTACCGTGGAGGAGGCCATTTCTCAGGCAGAATCACAGCAGCCATTGTTGCAGCAGGTGCAATCTGCCAGATGGCACTTGATAAGCTTAATATAAAGATTGCCACACATATAAGAGAGTGCGGTGGCGTATTCGACCGTGACTTTGAAAATATTGAAAAGGATATTAATATTCTTAAGTCAAAATCATTTCCTGTCCTTTCCGATGCTGAGGAGGAAATGACAAAGAGAATACTTAAGGCTAAAGAGGAGCGTGACAGCGTAGGAGGTATTACAGAAACCGTAATTTACGGTGTTCCTGCAGGCGTTGGCGAGCCTTGGTTTGACAGTGTAGAGAGCCTTATATCTCACGCAGTATTTTCCGTTGGTGGCGTAAAGGGTATTGAATTTGGAGTTGGCTTTGCCTTTGCAGATATGAAGGGCAGCGAGGCTAACGATGCTATGCGTGTGGAAAACGGCAAGGTAGTCACACTTACAAATAATAACGGTGGTATAAACGGTGGAATTACCAACGGAATGCCTATTATGTTTAAGTGCGCTATTAAGCCTACCCCCTCAATTTCAAGGGAGCAGAGCACAGTAAACTTTAAGGAAATGAAAAATGAAAGTCTTGTAATAGAGGGCAGACATGACCCTGCTATTATAAGACGTATTTGTCCCGTTCTTGATAGCATCAGCGCCATTTGCGTTTGCGATATGCTTGCATCAAGATTTGGCACAGACGCTTTCACAAGAGGTAACAGTATATGAAATACGGTGTAATAGGAGAGCATCTTAAGCACAGCTTCTCCAAGGAAATACACGAAAAAATAGCAGATTACAGCTACGTGGTTAAGGAAATTGAGCCTGAAAATTTAGGCAAGTTCCTTACAGAAGCCGACTTTGACGGCATCAACGTAACTATTCCCTACAAGGAAAAGTCTATCCCTTATCTTTATGAGATTTCCGACAGCGCAAGAAAAATCGGCGCTATCAACACAGTCGTAAATAAGGGTGGTAAGCTTTACGGCTACAATACAGACTACATGGGTATGAAATCACTTATCCTACGTAACGGTATTGACTTAAAGGGTAAGAAGACACTTATTATGGGTGGCGGTGGCACAGCTAAAACAGGACACCAGGTGCTTCTTGATTTGGGTGCAAGAGAGGTGCTTCACGCAGGCAGAGATTTTGAAAATCCCGATGTTCTCTACGAGGACGTATCAAGACTGCACAGCGATGCCGACTTTATTCTAAATACAACACCTGTCGGTATGTTCCCAAGGAATGAGGGTAAGATTATTGATATTTCCGATTTTCCCAACCTTATGGGTGTTATTGACGTTGTATATAATCCTCTTCGCACAAATCTTGTTCTTGATGCTATGGAAAGAGGACTTAAAACTGAGGCAGGCTTATATATGCTTGTTTCTCAGGCTGTATATGCATCTGAATTTTTTATGGAAACCAAATATGACCCCTCTGTTTGCGAAAACGTATTCAAGGACATTTTAAAGCAGAAGGAAAATATAGTTTTAATCGGTATGCCAAGCTCGGGCAAGACAACAGTAGGTAAGCAGCTTGCTAAGCTTCTTAACAGAGAATTTATTGACACCGATGATGAGATAGTAAAGAAAATCGGCATGGATATCCCCTCATACTTTGCAAAATTCGGTGAGGCTGAATTTCGTAAGGTGGAGAGTGAGGTTGTAGCTGAGGTAGGCAAGAAAAACGGCGCTGTAATCGCTACGGGCGGTGGCGCAGTATTGAAACACGAAAATGTAAGAAATCTTCGTCAGAACGGACGTCTTTACTTCCTTAACAGACCTCTTGAGCTTCTTACACCCACAAGCTCCCGCCCCTTATCCTCTGATATTGAGGCGCTTAAGAGAAGATTTGAGGAAAGATATTCAACATACGTATCAAGTGCAGATGTGGAAATAAAGACAGACGGCACAGTAATGCAGGTAGCAGAAGAAATAAAGGAGGAATTTTATAAATGAAATTCTTGGTTTTAAACGGTCCTAACATTAATTTCCTCGGCATAAGAGAGCCTGATATTTACGGCAAGAGTACATATGAGGACTTAAAAAGAACTATAACCGATTACGCGCTTACAAGGGGAGTTGAGGTTACATTTACTCAATCCAACCATGAGGGCGCACTTGTAGATGCTATTCAGAAAGCATACTTTGACAATCTTGACGGAATTATATTTAATCCCGCAGCATATACACATACAAGCATAGCAATTCTTGATGCTGTAAAGGCAGTATCTATTCCCACAGTTGAGGTTCATCTTTCAGATGTGAATTCAAGAGATGAATTCAGACGTGTAAGCTACATAAGAGAGGCTTGCATAGGTATGGTATGTGGCCTTGGCTTTGAAAGCTATACAAAGGCACTTGATATGCTTATAGACCACTTATCAAAATGAATGTAAGGATTGAAAAAAGCGTAGCAATGGGTAGAGTGTCAGCTCCCCCGTCAAAAAGCTATGCACACAGATTATTAATATGCGCTGCACTTTCGGGTGGTAAGACAAGGGTTGACGGTATAGCTCTCAGTCAGGATATATATGCAACTCTTGATTGCTTAAGTGCCTTGGGCGCAAGCTACAAAATTGAAGAAAGCTCTGTTATTTTTGAAAAAAGTGACGGTTTTTTTGCAGACGGTAAGGTTTTTTTGTGCCGTGAAAGCGGTAGCACACTAAGGTTTTTTATTCCTATCGCCCTTGCATACGGTGGGGAGTTTACCTTTAAGGGTGCGCCCAGATTAATTGCAAGAGGTATTAGTGTATATGAACAAATCTGCAAGGAGCAGAATATATCCGTTTCATACACAGAGGATTCCATTATCTTTAAGGGTAAGCTTAAGGGTGGCACATTCAATGTGCGTGGAGATATCAGCAGCCAGTTTATTACAGGACTTATGCTATCACTTCCTATGCTTAAGGAGGATAGCGTAATCAATATTACAACCAAGCTGGAAAGCAGACCCTATGTGGATATAACTGTCGATTCCCTTAAGCGCTACGGAATAGATACAAGGCTTGAAAATAACACAGTTTATGTAAAGGGAAATCAGAAATATTTATGTAAGAATGAGACAGTCGAGGGTGACTACTCAAACAGCGCATTTCTTGATGCATTTAACCTTTTGGGCGGAGACGTGGACGTTTTTGGCTTAAAAGAGGATAGCGCACAGGGAGATAAAGCATATATTTCTATGTTTAAGGAGCTTAAAAATGGCTCTCCAACCCTTGATATCAGCGAATGCCCCGACTTAGGTCCTATCCTTTTCGCTCTTGCAGGAGTATGTAACGGAGCTACGATTACAGGCACAGCCCGTCTCAAAATCAAGGAAAGCGACAGGGCAGAGGCTATGGCTACTGAGCTTAGTAAGTTCGGCATAAGGGTTGTAAATTATGAAAATATGGCACAGGTGTTCCCTTGGACAAGCCCAAGTGTGCCGAGTGAAGTGCTCAGTGGACACAACGACCACAGAATAGTAATGGCGCTTACGGTTGTTGCTTCACTTGTAGGCGGAGAGATTGACGGTGCTGAGGCAGTAAATAAAAGCTTCCCCGACTTTTTTGAGGTTGTAAAAGAATTAGGTATAAAGGTTATTCAGCAATGAAATTTTCAAAGGACAGTAAAGTATTAATTGTAGGTCTTGGACTTATAGGTGGTAGCTATGCACAGGCGCTTACCGATAAGGGCTACTACGTTGGCGCAGTGGCAAGACGTAAGGAAACTATTGATTATGCTCTTAGTAAGGGGCTTATTGCAAGTGGTGTGACAGATGTGACTGAGGAATATATTTCTCAGTTTGATGTAATAGTATTTGCACTTTACCCCAAGGTGTTTCTTGAATGGATAGGAAAATATCAGAGCTATATTAAGGATGGCGCACTTTTAACCGATGTAACGGGTGTAAAGCAAAGCGTTGTTTACGATGTGCAAGAGGTGCTTAAGGATACGATTGAGTTTATCGGTGCTCACCCTATGGCAGGTAAGGAGGTTTACGGTGTTGAAAACAGCGATAAGGCTATTTTCAAAAACGCAAACTACATTGTTACACCAACGAGTAAAAACACTAAAGAGGCAATTGAAGGCTGTATGGAGCTTGGCAGAGAGCTTGGCTTTAAAACAGTAACAACCCTTTCCCCCGAAAAGCACGATGAGATGATAGGCTTCTTGTCACAGCTTACACACTGTATTGCAGTTTCCCTTATGTGTTGTAAGGAATCTGAGCATCTTGTGGACTATACAGGTGACTCCTTCCGTGACCTTACAAGAATTGCAAAGATAAATGATGCCATGTGGAGTGAGCTATTTATGTTAAACAAGGAAGAGCTTATAAAGCAGATGGATTTATTTATAAGTAAATTCAAGGACTTAAAATCGACTATCGAAAATGAGGACCTTGATAAAATGAGAGAGATGATGCGCCTCTCTACAAAGCGCAGACAGTATTTTGACAAATAAAAGAGGTACCAAGCTATGAATATGGATTTTAAAAGAAAATTGCCCACACCTAAGGAAATAAAGGAAATGTATCCCTTATCCGATGAGCTCCTTCAGGTTAAGGCAGAAAACGATAAGGAAATAAGAGCTATTTTTACAGGAGAAAGCGATAAGATTGCTCTTGTTATCGGCCCTTGCTCCGCAGACAGAGAGGACGCAGTTCTTGACTATATTTCAAGACTTCGTAAGGTGCAGGAGCAGGTTAAGGATAAGGTTGTAATTATCCCAAGAATCTATACTAATAAGCCACGTACCACGGGTGATGGCTATAAGGGAATGCTCCATCAGCCCGACCCTAACGAAAACCCCGATATGCTTAAGGGACTTATTGCTATCCGTAAGCTTCATATGAAGGCTATTGCAGAGACAGGCTTCTCCTGTGCTGACGAAATGCTTTATCCCGAAAATCACAGATATCTTTCAGACCTTCTTTCCTACGTTGCAGTAGGCGCACGCTCTGTTGAAAATCAGGGTCACCGTCTTACAGCCAGCGGTCTTGACTTGCCTGTAGGTATGAAGAACCCTACCAGCGGTGACTTGTCCGTTATGATGAACTCTATTACAGCTGCCCAGCACAAGCACACATTTATCTACCGTGGCTGGGAGGTACAGAGTAATGGTAATCCTATGGCACACGCAATTCTCCGTGGATATGTAAATAAGCACGGTCAGTCCTTACCTAACTATCATTATGAGGACCTTGTACACCTTCTTGAGCTTTATAATAAAACCAATCTTGTTAATCCCGGTGTTGTAGTTGACGCTAACCATGCAAACTCCGGTAAGAAGTGGGCAGAGCAGGTAAGAATCTCCAAGGAAATTCTTCACAGCACAAGACATAACAAGGATATCTTTAAGCTTGTTAAGGGTATTATGATTGAGTCCTATATTGAGGACGGCTGTCAGAAGGTTGAGGAGGGCGTATACGGTAAGTCTATTACCGACCCATGCCTTGGTTGGGAAAAGACAGAGCGTCTTATTCTTGATATTGCAGACCTCAGATAAAGATAAAAGCTTCGGTTTATTCAACCGAAGCTTTTTTACATTTTATAATGATTTTTTGAATAATTACAGCCACAGAGTAGGGGATAATTAAATAAATAAGATACAATACAACTGTGTAAAGTGCAGGAATTTTTGCAGCAATCCTGTTTACAAAATCAATAGGAATATTAAGTGGGAAGCTGAGCAGCATAAGATTGGATGATGTAATAAGGTTAAGCACTATTGCAATAAATGCTGCCGATGTAACATATGCACCGAAATACAAAAATGTATTTTTATTAAGCTCTGTCTTGTTTCTTAAAAGCAAGGTAACGCCCATTACCACCATTGCAGAGTGGAAAAGCATAGAGTGGAAGCTTAAATAGTGGAAGATGGGATGCATCATAAGAGATGTGGCAGGCACAATAAGAAATGCCATTCCACCAACAATACAGCCGCCTGCAATAAATGCTTCACCTACCTTTTTTATCGCTCCCTTGCCAAAGCCATAGAACCAAAGGGCATAAATAAACAGTGAGCAATAGGAAATGGGCAGGTAGTAATCAAGATACTCCGTGTAGGAATATACTATCTTGTATATTATCTTGATTATTTCCGTTACAGTAAAGACAATAGCAAGAATTTTTGTAATTTTTATGAGGGACGTGTCGCTTATTTTAGTAATCATGTATATGGATACACCAACTAAAGCAAGGCACACAATAAGGCTGATTATATGTGGAACTGTAAACATTCCACAGGCATTAGCCGTATCCTCGGGACCAAAAAAGCCTTTGAACATTTTTTCTCCTTAAATAGTATTTACGATAACTGCGCCAACGGTGACACCTATTACAAAGGACACGATAATTGAAAAATAGGTTATAATTCCTAAAATAAGAGCCTTATCCTTTGTTTTTATAAGCTTGGCAATTCTTTCAGTCATAGAGCGAATATTACCCGTACACATAGTTGTAGCCAGGTCAACTCCGTTTACCTTACGCACCATTTGAAGCTGAATACCGATACCGTAGGAAAGGATAGCTACGGACAGAAAGTTAAGCACGCCGATAGGAATAAAAAGTGCGGAAACATAGGATACGCATATGAGTAAAGCGCAATAAAGAGTGCCTCTTTTTACGTTTATAAGAAAATATTGAGTTACAATTCCAAGCATAAATGCAAGGATAGGAACAAGGAATGTATGAAGTGCGTTGAATTTACCCTCTGCAATATCAAAGCAAGCCTTAATAAGATTGCCTGTGTGCATAGATGCAAAGGTGCCGTCACGCATAAGATATGTATAGGAGTTCATCATACCCACTACAAAAATCATGGCAAGGGATAACGAGAATTTTTTCTTTTCCATTTCATCCTCCTTAACTTTTTATCTAAATCATTTTATCATACAAAGAATTACAATTCAATAGTTTATTTTACTTTAAAACACAAAATTTTTATTTCTCGCGTGGGTGTATATGTTATATATTTACAAAAAAAATAAAAATCATAAAAAAGTATTTACAAAAAAATAAAAATACAGTATAATTATTAATAACTTGCTTTAAGAAAAAGGAGAACCTGATGAGTACTATTTCAGAGCTTTTCGGCACTATGGTGTTTAACGACGATGTAATGAAGGAGCGCCTTCCCGAAAACGTATATAATTCAATTCAGAATACTATAAAAAACGGCAAGCATCTTGATCTTACCTCTGCCAATATCGTAGCTGATGCTATGATGAAATGGGCGATTGAAAAGGGTGCTACCCATTATACTCACTGGTTCCAGCCTATGACAGGTATTACCGCTGAGAAGCATGACAGCTTTTTGTCCTTTAAGAACAACAAGGCTATTATGGAATTCAAGGGTAAGGAGCTTGTTCAGGGTGAAAGTGATGCGTCATCCTTCCCCTCAGGAGGTATCCGTGCTACCTTTGAGGCAAGAGGCTATACAGCCTGGGACCCATCATCCTATGCTTTTATCAAGGATAGAACACTCTGTATTCCTACAGCCTTCTGCTCTTACGGTGGAGAGGCACTTGATAAGAAGACCCCCTTGCTTCGTTCAATGGAGGTTCTTGGTAAGGCAACACTTAAGATACTTAAGCTCTTTGGCAATGAGGATGTTACCTCAGTTAAGGCGACAGTAGGCGCTGAGCAGGAATACTTCCTTGTTGACAAGGATATGTTCTATGCGCGTCCTGACCTTGTGTATACAGGCAGAACACTTTTTGGTACTAAGCCTCCTAAGGGACAGGAGCTTGATGACCACTATTTCGGCTCTATCAAGCCAAGAGTTCAGGCATTTATGAAGGAGCTTGACGAGGAGCTTTGGAGAGTTGGTGTGCTTGCTAAGACAGAGCATAATGAGGCTGCCCCCTCTCAGCATGAGCTTGCTCCCATATTTACCACAACAAATCTTGCTACCGACCATAACCAGCTTATGATGGAGTTTATGCAGAAGATCGCAAAGAAGTATGACCTTGTTTGTCTTCTTCACGAAAAGCCCTTTCAGGGTGTAAACGGTAGCGGTAAGCATAATAACTGGTCTATTTCCACAAATACAGGCGTTAACCTTTTTGAGCCCGGTGAAACACCCTCAGAAAACGCACAGTTCTTGCTTTTCCTCTGTGCAGTTATAAAGGCAGTTGATGAGTATCAGGATCTTTTACGTATATCTGTTGCAAGTGCAAGCAATGACCACCGTCTTGGCGCTCACGAGGCACCACCTGCTGTAGTTTCAATCTTCCTTGGCGATGAGCTTAACGGAATTCTTGAGGCTATTGAAAAGGACGAAAAATACGACGCCAAGGAAAAGGAAACAATGCGTATCGGTGTTCACATTCTTCCTAAATTCCCTAAGGATACAACGGACAGAAACAGAACCTCACCCTTTGCCTTTACAGGTAATAAGTTTGAGTTCCGTATGCTTGGCTCATCTGCTTCAATTGCAGATACAAATACATTCCTTAATACAGCGGTTACCGAGGTGCTTAACCAGTTCTATGATGTGCTTAGCACAGCCGATGACTTTACTCTTGCGCTTCATAATCTTGTAAGAGATACAATTAAGAAGCATAAGAGAATCCTCTTTAACGGTAACGGATACGACGATGCTTGGCTTAAGGAGGCGGAAAAGAGAGGACTTTCAAATTACAAGTCTACTCCCGATGCCCTTCCTCACTTGCTTGACAAGAAGAATGTGGAGCTCTTTGTAAAGAACAAGGTGCTTAACGCAGTTGAGCTTAAGGCAAGATGTGAGATTTTGCTTGAGGGCTACTCAAAGCTTGTTAATATTGAGGGTCTTACTGCTATAGATATGACAAATCAGCTTATTATGCCTGCAGTATCCAAGTATACTAAGGAGCTTCTTAAGACTATCAAGCTTAAGAAGGAGCTTTATATCGACTCAGGCTATGAGGAGCAGGTTGCTACCAAGCTTGCAGAGCTTAACGGCAGAGCATATCAGCTTACTAAGGAGCTTGAGCTTAATATGTCACTTGTAAAGCGCCGTCAGGGAGCTGAAAATATTGCTAAAGCATACGAAAAAGAGGTCCTTGGCGTAATGAATAGACTTCGCCTTGTGGTTGACGAAATGGAATCTATGGTTTCACGCGAGTGTTGGCCGATTCCTACATACGGAGAATTACTTTTCGGAGTTAAATAAGCTAAAGCCTCGGATATCCGAGGCTTTACTAAAATGGAGGTAAAAATGAAAAAGCTTTTTGCAATTTCATTAATAATTATAATTCTTTGTCCCATACTTTCAGCCTGTAATGTAGCTGCAAATCTTACTCATTTTCTTTATGATAATGAGGAGCTTTACACAGTTGGCGACGGAGTGATTGAGGATAAAATTGACAGAGTAGAGATCGATTGGATAAGAGGCGATATAAAGATTGAGTATCACAGCCTTGAAAATATAAGATTTACAGAAAATCCCGATAAGGATGTGGACGACGATATGATAATGAGATATCGTGTGGAGGGCTCAACTCTTAAGATAAAGTTCTCAGCCTCGGGAGAGTGGAATTTTAATAATATTAAAAAAGACCTGACCCTGTATCTGCCAAGTGATCTTTCACTAGGTGAGCTTGATATAAATACAACTGCTTCGGTTGTAACCTTAAGAGAGCTTAACATTGAGGATTTGACTATGGATACCGTGTCTGCATCCGTGATGCTTGATGGCTGTAATATTACAAGGGAAATTGAGATTGAAACCGTATCGGGCAACATCCATATAGATGCTGAAGCTATTCCGTCACTTACAATAGAAACTGTATCCGGCAGAATGAATATTACCGCCGATACAATTGAAGAGCTTGATGTTGAAACAACAAGCGGAAACATTCTTCTTGACTGTAGCGAGGGAATAGATAAAATGGATATATCTGCTGTTTCAGGTGAGGTTGATTTAAGCCTTCCCGAAAATGGGGCATTTACTGTAAGATTCGGCACCGTAAGCGGTAAGCTTACATCTACCTTACCCTTTACACAGGACGGAGACGCATATCACGTAAACGGTGGTGGTAACGGTTATAAAGTTGACACCGTATCAGGTGATGTAACTATTACAAAAAGTAAATAAAAGTTAAAAAACAGCCACATCTGTGGCTGTTTTTCTTATTTTGCTATAAGCTCTGTTCCGTTATAGTCAATGGTGATTGTAGTCTCGGGAGCTATATCCTCGGATATGATTTTACGTGCAATAAGGGTTTCAACCTTAGACTGTAAAAACTTCTTAAGAGGTCTTGCACCGTACATAGGATCGTATGCCGTATCTATAACATAATTCTTTGCTTCATCAGTAATTGCAAGGAAAAGACGCTTTTTAAGAAGCCTTGCTGACAGGCTGCCAATAAGCAGGTCTATAATGCTCTTTATATCATTTTTTGTAAGAGGCTTATAGAATACGATTTCATCAAGCCTGTTAAGGAATTCGGGACGGAATGAGCGCTTAAGAAGCATTGTAACTCCGTTACGTGCGTCATCGTTTATTTCGCCCTTTTCATTAATGCCGTCAAGGATAATATCAGAGCCGAGATTTGATGTCATAATTATGATTGTGTTCTTAAAATCTACGGTACGTCCCTGAGAATCTGTGACACGTCCGTCATCAAGCACCTGTAAAAGCAGATTAAATACATCGGGATGCGCCTTTTCAATTTCATCAAAAAGAACTACGGAATAGGGATGTCTGCGTACAGCCTCAGTAAGCTGTCCACCCTCCTCATATCCTACATATCCTGGAGGGGCTCCGATAAGACGGGAAACGGAGAATTTCTCCATGTACTCACTCATATCAATTCTTATCATATTGCGCTCATCGTCAAACAAGGCCTCTGCAATAGATTTTGCAAGCTCGGTTTTACCTACACCTGTAGGGCCTAAGAACATAAATGAGCCAATAGGACGGTCAGGGTCCTGAATACCCGCGCGGGAACGGAGAATTGCATTGCAAATTGTTTCCACCGCCTCATTCTGACCGATAACTCTCTTATGAAGAATTTCGTCAAGGTGAAGCAGCTTTTCCCTTTCGCTTTCTACAAGCTTTGATACGGGAATGCCTGTCCAACGGGAGATAATTCTTGCAATTTCATCCTCCTTAACCTGGTCACGCAATAAACTTTCCTTACTGTCGTTTGCCTTGCTTTCAGCCTCGGAAAGCTCCTTTTGAAGCTGTGGAAGTGTACCGTATTTCAGCTCGGCTGCAAGGTTAAGATTGTATTCATTCTGCGCCTTTTCGATTTTTGCATTAGTCTGCTCAATCTGCTCACGAAGTCTTTGGATTTTGCCGATGCTGTCCTTTTCATTTTCCCATTTTGCCTTCATTTCATCAAATTCTGCACGAAGGTCGGAAAGCTCCTTGCGAATTGCCTCAAGATGCTCAATTGAAAGCTTGTCTGTTTCCTTTTTAAGCGCAGCCTCCTCAATTTCAAGCTGCATAATCTTGTGAGAAATTTCGTCCATTTCTGTGGGCATGGAGTTCATTTCTGTTTTAATAAGGGAGCAAGCCTCATCAATTAAGTCAATAGCCTTATCGGGCAAAAATCTATCGGAAATATATCTGTCGGAAAGGGTTGCCGCTGCGATTATAGCACCGTCATTTATCTTAACACCGTGGTAAACCTCATATCTTTCCTTAAGTCCACGAAGAATTGATATAGTGTCCTCAACCGTAGGCTCATTTACCATGACAGGCTGATAACGTCTTTCAAGGGCAGGGTCCTTTTCGATATACTTTTTATATTCATTAAGGGTTGTTGCGCCAACGCAATGCAGCTCACCTCTTGCAAGCATAGGCTTAAGAATATTGCCAGCATCCATAGCTCCGTCTGTTTTTCCTGCACCTACAATAAGATGCAATTCATCAATAAAGAGTATGATTTTGCCCTCACTTGCCTTGACCTCGTTAAGCACAGCCTTAAGACGCTCCTCAAACTCGCCACGGTATTTTGCACCTGCAACAAGTGCGCCCATATCAAGTGAAAAGAGAGTTCTTCCCTTAAGATTATCGGGCACGTCCCCACGGACAATACGAATTGCAAGTCCCTCTGCAATGGCAGTTTTACCAACGCCCGGCTCACCGATAAGACATGGATTGTTTTTTGTCTTACGGGAAAGAATTCTGATTACATTACGTATTTCCTCATCACGTCCTATAACAGGGTCAAGCTTCTGATTACGCGCAAGGGCGCAAAGGTCGTGACCGTACTTTTTCAATACATCATAGGTGGATTCTGGATTTTCGTTGTCAACTCGCTGATTGCCCCGTATTTCCTTAAGTGCATTAAGAATTTTATCTCTTGTAATACCAAATTTGTTAAATACCTTGCTTAAGCCACTATTTGCTTTTGTAATCAGGGCAAGGAATATATGCTCAACAGAGATGTAGCTGTCTCCCATGCTTTCAGCCTCATGCTCAGCCTCTGCCAAGGCAGAATCAAGAGCGCCTGACATATATAGGTTATCTCCCTTAGCCCCCGAAACCTTAGGCAAACGGGAAACTGCACCTTCACACTCAACTCTTATGTCTTTTATATCAAAGCCACATTTTTTAAGAATTTCGGGAATAAGCCCGTCCTCCTGATTTACAAGAGAGAGCATTATATGCTCAGGCTCAAGGGTCTGGTTGCCGTGGTCCTTAGCTATTCTTTGTCCGCTGCGAAGGGCCTCAAGGCTTTTTTCTGTGTAATTTTGTCCGTTCATATTTATACCTCCTTATATCCTTATCTCGTTTTTATTTAGATAGGAGAGAATAATTTTTTCAATTTCATATGCTGCCATCTGTATATTATCTATATTGTAGAAAAACACCTTAAGACAGCTATCCAGCATTTTTATATATTCTGCAATTACATTGCCAAGCTGCGATGATGTAATGCTTTTGTCCGACCTCAGCCTCAGCCTTCTTGCAAACTTGTCATTGTCAAGATAGTATTCTGTATCGGGGATATAGGCGCTTTCAAGCCTTGCAAACAGCTTATAGAATTCCATCATATATAAAATTAATGTAGAGTTTTGCGTTCTCATGGAAACCTTAAGTGTTCCTATATCGCTTGATACATCTCTTGCAAGCTCCACGGTGTACTTGACAGACGGATTATATTTATAATCAAGAGAGGAACGCACATTCATAACCGATGATGAATTACTAAGTAAGGTCTTAAATGTATCCACAGGAGAAAGAAGCTCCGTAAGAGCTGAAAACACCTGACTGATTCTCATTTCAGGGGTTGTATAGGAAACATATTCCGCAAGAATCTGATTTATCATATTAGACCTGTTAGTGCCGTTCTTGTATGCTAAGCGGTCAATCTCGCCTACCACCTCGTCGGACAATATCAGGGAATATAAGCTTTTACTCATAGTATTGCTCCTTTGCTTTTAATCTGCTTCTGATAAAATAATATCACAGGCTGCAAACTTTGTCAAGATATTTATATAAATTTATTCACGAGTTTCATAAATCCTACACCAAAATTACACAAAAATGCACCGAAATGTATTTAAAATAAAAATTAACATATGAACAAATGAACATTAATATTGTTTAAAAAGAAAACAGGAAAGAGTATTGACTTTTATGATTGATTATGTTAATATCATTTTGACTTCATTTTGGAGGTAGCTATGTTTATACTTCTTGTATCAATTATATATCTTGCGTTTATCAGTCTGGGCTTGCCGGACTCCGTTCTCGGCTCTGCCTGGCCGTCTATGTTTGTGGAGATGGACGTTCCTGTTTCATACGTAGGCATTGTTTCTATCATTATATCCATAGGTACCATTCTTTCAAGCCTTATGAGTGACAGAATCACATCAAGACTTGGCTCATCAAAAACTACCTGCATCAGTATCTTTCTTACTGCAGCAGCTTTAATGGGATTTTCTGTAAGCTCGGAGTTCTGGATGATTTGCTTGTTTGCCATTCCTTACGGACTAGGCGCAGGAAGCGTTGATGCAGCGCTTAACAATTATGTTGCTCTTCACTTTGCTGCCAAGCATATGAGCTGGCTACACTGTATGTGGGGACTTGGTGCATCTATCGGACCTTACATTATGGGTATGGCGCTTTCAGCCGATAAGGGCTGGGATAAGGGATATTTTTATATTTCCATTATTCAGCTTGTTATCGCCTTTATAGTGCTTATCAGCTTACCTATCTGGAAAAAGAATGTGGATAAGGAATCGTCAAAAACAGACGTGACAGAGCAAAAGCGCACACCTCTTACTCTAAGACAGATTTTCTCTATTCCCGGTGCTAAGCCTGTTATGATTACATTTTTCTGCTACTGCGCACTTGAGGTAACTGCCATACTTTGGGCAAGCACATACCTTAATATATACCGTGGCATAGATGCCGACCTTGCCGCCACCTTTGGCAGCTTATTCTTAGTTGGCATTACCGTCGGTAGAGCTATTAACGGCTTTATCGCCATGAAGCTGTCCGACACTACGATGATTCGTATAGGACAGGGAATTATACTTTTAGGTACTGTAATGGTTGTGCTTCCTATCAGTAATACCGTATCCTTAATCGGTCTTGTTATTATGGGTATCGGCTGCGCCCCTGTTTATCCAAGTATAATTCATTCTACCCCCATACGCTTTGGTGCAGATAAATCACAGGCTATTATCGGTGTACAAATGGCAAGTGCCTATACAGGCAGCTGTCTGATGCCACCCCTTTTCGGACTTATTGCTAATCATATCGGTATTGGATTATTCCCCGTATTTATGGGTGTAATTCTTATTCTTATGATTGTAATGCATGAGGTTCTTTGTTATAGGTATCCGATAAAATAAAAAAGGACAATCCACAGGGATTGTCCTTCTTTGTTTATGTTAGCTTTCGCTTGATTCTGTATTTGTATCAGCGCTTTCACTATCGGTTGTCTTTGTTTTTTGCTTAGCCTTCAGGATAAAGAGGAGAAGTGCTGCAAAGTATACAATAATTATACCGAGAGTTGCAAAGCATAGTGCAGGCTTCTGCGCAGCAAGTCCAACGAGGATAAGCATAGGTGCGCCAAGAATAATGCCGTAGCTTGAGCCGATAATTAAGTTGTTTGATGCAGGGGTTTTAAATTCGGGGTCAATTTCACGAAGGAGCAATACACCGGAGCTGATAGTTCCTGTAAGCATACCGTACATAGAGATAAGTCCCTCATAATAGTAATTCTTATATATCTTCTTACAAATAAATGCAAGGTACAGCCACGTAACAATACCACCTGCAACTGCAAGAAGAATAAAGGGAACCCAAAGACCGCTGAGCTTGTCAATTTCAATTGCGGAAATACCTGCAACAATCATAATATCAAAGAAGAATCCGGAAATTCTGCTAAGCAGGTAATTGTTTTGCTGCTGTCTTTTGAAAATTCGCTTTTGATTTGCTTTTTTAAGTAAAATCTTTATTACAAGTGCCACAACTGAAGCAATAATAAAGTTAAAGCCCCAGATAAGTGAGTTTACAGTATTTGCAAGTCCTGTGGAGATAGCTGCAATAGCTGAGGTAAGTCCCCACATTGCAAGATATGTAAGGAAGTAAACACCAAGAATAAATGCTACCTGTACGGAAAGCTTATCAATAGAGTCAGATACGGGAATTTCGTTGTTATCCTGGAAGTCACCCACAGAAACCTTAACATCATCTGAGGTGTAAATTCGCTTTGCTTTGATCTTGTTTTTTCTTGTAAGAATGTTGATCATAATTACACCAACAAGACAAGCGCAGAGGTATCCTGCAGCTGCTATTGCAAGTCCGAAGCTTTGTCCGTTTACAAATCCAAGCTGCTCATATGTATTACCTACATTACTTGCCTGACCTGGACCCTGTCCGTAACCCATAGGCAAGAGAAGACCTGCTGCCATAAATAAATCGGGCATAAATGTATAAGCAAGACCGATTGTTATAACGAGTCCTATAATACCCTGAATAAGGTAGGTGGAAACGATAATCGCACCGGATTTAGGTCCTGTAAGGTTACCCTTTTCCTCCTGGCCCTCCTTAGTTGTACGAAGGGACATGGCAATAAAGCCAAGGGCGATACAGTGATACACAAGTATCTCCATAAGCTGTACGTTTATGTTAATAAGACCAACCGATTTGAGTATAAGAATTATGAAGCCTGCCATAACGCCGATTGGCATTCTCAGACCTCGTAAAAACTTGACCTTCGATGTAAGAAGCTGTGAAACGAGGACGGCTCCTGCTATAATTCCCAGCTGTATAATAAAGTTCCATACAGCGGGATTGGCTGCTGAATAATCCATATTATGCCTCCATTTGTGCAGATTTTTTGCTTACGTTGTGGAAATTTTGATACCAAGCCAGATATTTGCGTAGGGAAGTACCCTCAAAGGCTCTGATTTCAAAATATCTTGATAGATATGTGAAAACAAGGATGTCAGTCTTGATAATGGACATTGATGAAATCTTTTCAAGCTCAAATTCCATATCTCCAACCGTAAGCTTGTCCTCATATTGTGTCATAGCGCCACGAAGGACCTCTTCGCTGCTGTGATTAGCCAGAATTTCATTTAAAATAACACTTTCGTCCTTAAAAAGCTCGAGGGAGTGGTTGAAATCCTTATTTATAAGGCGTTCCATTTGCCACTTATCCCATTCAAGAGTATTTTTAAAGGGAACGGAAGGCTCAAAGGTGCATTTGTCAGTATAAGTAACCTTAAATCCACAGGAGCAGATTACATCATCCTTAACACCCTTAAGGGTGCCGATGCTTTTACATTCAGGACACATAAACAGGGCAGACTCAATTCTTTCAGCTTTGTTTTTGCCGATATAGGAAATGTTTTCCTTTTCCTGTCTTTCCCATGCATTTTCGTAAATATCATTTTTGATTGCTTCTGCTATTTCCTCAAAGGACATAGCCTTAAGCTCCTCGGGAGTGTAAATTTTAACCACTCCTCCGTGCATTTTGCCCTTTCTTACACCCTTACCCCAACGTGGATTAGCCAAATGGCCACCCTCAAACCTGTAGGTAATAAGTGCAACCTTAGAGGATTTTACCAGCTGAGCAGTAGAGGGAACAATAGAATCGGTAACACCGTTCCATGTGGAATCACCCTCAGCAAAGATGCATACATTGTCTCCGTCCTTTGCGTGACGCTTGCACTTAAGCACGGTATCAATGGCATTGTTGCCCTTGCTACGTGGAATAGGCTCAAAGTATCTGTTAAGAAGCTTAGTAAGAATACCCTTTCTGAAAAGATGCTCACTTGCTACATAATATACGTTCTTTTTTGGGAAGCTGAAGCCCAGAAGAATAGGGTCCCAGTTAGTAACATGGTTAGAAATAATCATACAGGGTCCGTCATATTCGCATATGTCAGATGTAAGATTGAATTTGCGTGAGATAGGTCTATGCAGTAGTCTGTATATAAACTTCCACGCCCTTAAATGTCGTTTTTTCTTATCCATACAGCGCCCTTCTTAAAAATAAGTCTACACAGTAATTATATCACAATTTTGATGAGGTGTCAATATTTTACATTTTCATTCTAATATTTTAACCTAAACTTAAGCTTAAATGCAGTAAAAAAACTGAAAAAAGGACACCCAAAAAGGTGTCCTTTACATGTGACGTGTGGCCGATTTAGATGCAAAACCGTGTGTGGCTGATTTAGATGCAGGTCGATTTTGCAGAGGGTACAGTAACCCTTTGGCGATGATGGGAGTTGCACTTGACCACTATCTTCCGGGGCGCAATGCCATGCGAGCAAACGAAGTCTATGTATTATTTCCTCAATGCTTTCTTCTTTCGCTCTACGCCTATTACAGCGGAATCGTCATCTTTATAACCCCATTCGCTTTTGAGGCAAGCGATCAATCTGTCATAGGTTTCAATAGCCTTGTCAACATTATTCATGA
>JAZQKP010000004.1:0-74456 GCA_045542275.1 Eubacteriales bacterium
AACAACTTTTAATTCGAGCTTACAAGCGCCAACGAAACAGGCTTAAAGGGCTTTAAAGAGGTAACCTTTATGATTTCGGGAGAGGGCGCATATTCACGCTTTAAGTTTGAAAGCGGTGTTCACCGTGTTCAGCGTGTTCCCGAAACTGAAACACAGGGCAGAATCCACACATCAACAGCCACAGTCGCAGTTCTTCCCGAGGCTGAGGAGGTTGAAATAGAGATTGCCCCCACAGATGTTATAATTGAAACCTGTAAAAGTAGCGGTGCAGGCGGTCAGCACGTTAATAAGACCGAGTCTGCTATCCGTCTTATCCACAAGCCCACAGGTATTGTGGTTGAATGTCAGGACGAAAGAAGCCAGTTCAAGAATAAGGATAAGGCATTTAAGCTTCTTCGCACCAAGCTTTACGATATGAAGCAGCAGGAGATGAACTCCAAGATTGCATCAGAGCGTAAGAGCCAGGTTGGTACAGGTGACAGAAGTGAAAGAATAAGAACCTATAACTACCCACAGGGTAGAATTACAGACCATAGAATAGGCTTTACAGTTTATTCCCTGGAAGCATTTTTAAACGGAGATATCGGCGCTATGCTTGATAAATTGGCTACAGCCGATGCAGCAGAGAAATTGAAGGGCGGAGAATGATGATTACAGAGGTATTCGAGGTAAATGAACAATCGAATAATATTCTGACTAAGGCGGCACAGCTTATTCGTAGCGGTGCTCTTGTAGGCATACCTACAGAGACGGTTTACGGTCTTGGCGCCAACGCTTATGATGGCAAGGCGTGTCTTGAAATTTTTAAGGCTAAGGGTCGCCCCGCAGATAATCCTCTTATCGTTCATATCGCTAATCCCACAGAGGCAGAAAATATTGCCTATACAAATGAGCTATACTATAAGCTGGCGCTTCGCTTTATGCCCGGTCCTCTCACAATTATTCTTCCCAAAAAGGATATAATTCCAAATGAGGTTACTGCAGGGCTTGACTCCGTGGCAATCCGTTGCCCCGAAAATAAGGTGGCACGTAAGCTTATAGAGCTTTCGGGTGTTCCCATTGCAGCACCCTCAGCAAATAAATCAGGTATGCCGTCCCCAACCACGGCTCAGCACGTTTACAACGATATGAATGGGGAAATCCCTCTTATCCTTGACGGTGGCGAGTGTGAGGTAGGTGTTGAATCTACGGTAATTTCCATTACCGAAAATTCAATTATGCTCCTTCGTCCGGGACAGGTTACCTGTGAAATGCTAAGGGACGTGTGCGAAAACGTGTCAGTTTCCTCAGCAGTTACCGAGGAGCTGAAGCCCGGGGAGAAGGCGCTTTCCCCCGGTATGAAATATAAGCACTATGCACCGAGGGCAAACCTTTATCTTATAGATGATAAATATATAGATTTCATTGAATTCACAAAGGAAAAGCACTTAAGCGAAAAATGCGCAATAATGTGCTATGATGAAGAAAAAAGCGCATACGGTAGCGAAATTTTGCTACCCGTAGGCGAAAAAGATAATATAAAAGAGCAGACAAAGAGACTTTTCAACCTTCTGCGTCATGCAGATGAGATAGGAGTCGATACAATATACGCACACCTGCCAAGCAAGGACGGGGCAGCGCTGGCAATCTATAACAGAATGATACGCGCTTGTGCACATAGGATTTTAGGAGGTAAAAATGGCTAAGGCAAAGGCATCGAAAAAGCAAATAAAAGAGGAATATATCGAAGCTGAACCTATGTATCAGCCTATTACCGAAACTATCGAGACCAACTATATGCCCTATGTTGTCAGCGTTATGGTTTCCCGTGCCATTCCCGAAATTGACGGATTTAAGCCCTCACACAGAAAGCTTCTTTACACTATGTACAAGATGGGGCTTATGACAGGTCACAGAACCAAGAGTGCCAACATAGTTGGTGAAACCATGAAGCTTAATCCTCACGGAGATATGTCCATTTATGAAACAATGGTACGTCTTACAAGAGGCAACGAATCCTTGCTTCACCCCTTTGTTGACTCAAAGGGAAGCTTTGGTAAGCAGTATAGCCGTGATATGGCATTCGCCGCATCCCGTTATACAGAGGCAAAGCTGGACCCCTTCTGTCAGGAGATCTTCGGTGGAATTGATAAGGATGCTGTTGATATGGTGGACAACTATGACAGCACCACAAAGGAGCCAAGGCTTCTTCCCACATCGTTCCCAAACATTCTTGTTTCAGCCAATCTTGGTATTGCAGTAGGCCTTGCGTCCTCTATTTGTTCATTTAACCTTGCTGAAATATGCGATGCTACTATCGCAATTTTAAAAAGCCCGAGAACAGATACAGAGAAGCTTCTTGACATTGTAAAGGCGCCCGATTTTCCGGGTGGTGGATTTGTTGTTTACGACAGAGAGCAGATTAAAAAGGTATACGAAACAGGTAAGGGCTCAATCAAGCTTCGTGCCAAGTATGAATACGACCCCAAGGAAAACTGTATAGAAATTCTTGAGATTCCTTATTCCACCTCTATTGAGGCGATTATGAAGGATATTTCCGATATGTATAAGGAGGGCAAGCTTAAGGAAATTACCGATTTCCGTGATGAAATCGACTTAAAGGGCTTTAAGCTTACTCTTGATTTGCGTAGAGGCACAGATCCGGAGCAGCTTATGCAGAAGCTGTTTAAGTTTACACCCCTCGAGGATTCCTTCTCCTGCAACTTTAATGTTATAGTTGACAGCGTTCCCCGTCAGCTTGGTATTAAGGGTATTATTGAGGAATGGATTAAGTTCCGTATAAGATGCTTAAAGCGAGAATTTACCTATGATCTTGGCAAGAAGAGTGATAAGCTTCACTTGCTCCTTGGTCTCGGAAAAATTTTGCTTGATATTGATAAGGCTATAAAGATAGTCAAGGAAACAGAAAAGGATCAGGACGTAGTTCCCAACCTTATGAAGGGCTTTGACGTTGATAAGATTCAGGCTGAATATATTGCCGACATCAAGCTTCGTCATTTAAACCGTGAATATATTATAAATCGCTTGGCAGATATAGAATCCTTGCAAAAGGAAATTGCCACACTTAAGGAAATCATCGCTGATGAGCTTAAGGTTAAGGCATATATTGTTAAGCAGCTTATGGACATAAAGAAGAAGTACGGAAAGCCGAGAAAGACACAGATTATACAGGCAAGCGAGGTAGTTGAGTTTACTAAGGAGGATATGATAGAGGATTACGAGGTTAACCTCTTCTACACCCGTGACGGCTACCTTAAGAAAATTACAAATCAGTCCTTAAGAGGTAATTCCGAGCATAAGCTTAAGGAGGGAGATAAGATTGTATTTGAGGCTGAGGTGCATAATAAGGACGAGCTTGTGTTCTTTACAAATCAGGCTCAGGTATACTTTGCCAAGGTATCCGACTTTGATTTGACTAAAGCGTCGGAAATCGGTGAATACGTTGGTAAGCGCCTTAAGTTTGATATGGATGAGCGTCCCATAATTATGCTTGTAAATCCTCAGTATACAGAGAAGCAGAATATGATTTTTGTGTTTGAAAACGGCAAGGCTGTAAGAGTGCCAATGACCGAATATGCGACACAGGGCTCAAGAAAAAAGCTGAAAAAGGCATATTCCTCTGCATCTCCCATTGTTGGTGCGATATACGAAAAATCCGATGACCATATTCTTATTATCAACTCAGAATCTAAGGCTATTCTTATCCGTCCGTCACTTATTCCCATTAAGAGTACAAGAACCTCAATAGGTACAACTGTATTTGCAATGAACCTTAAGAAGAATCAAAAGATTACCGAGGTGCTTGAAAAGTATGAGGATAAGTACCCCGACGCATATCAGCGCTACAGAAAGATTAAAATACCTGCAACGGGCGTTCTCCTTAGCGAAAAGGATATCACCACAAAGCAGATAAAGATTAAATAAGGAGATAGCTATGAATAAAAAAGAACCGTCAAAGGGTGTAAAAATCCTTGCAATAGCTCTGGCACTTCTTATGCTTAGCGGCGCAGTAGGAACTATTCTTACACTTTTATTACTGTAAAACAAAAAGCCGAGCAGTCGCTCGGCTTTGTTTTATATTATAGAAAAAATTTTTCAAAAAAATTGTAAAAAGGTATTGACAAAGGCATAAACATTTGCTATAATAACTGAGCAATGTTCGAGAGAACACGATATGCGAGAGTGGCGGAATCGGCAGACGCGCACGTTTGAGGGGCGTGTGGGCAACCGTACGGGTTCAAGTCCCGTTTCTCGCACCAAAACAAAAAACCATCCAAACGGATGGTTTTTTTGTTTTGGTATATAAAAAAATGGGACTTGAAGAACTGTCCTCGACCGCACCCAGTGGGTGATGAAGGGAGAGGTAAGGTGTGGCAGTCGTCGCAGAGCGCAACCGAAGCTTGCAAGGGCGGAGGGATGCGGTAACGACAACAGTTGCGGTGTTGAATGACAGTCCGGGGGACTGTCAGATCCGCGTACGGACCGAGCTCCGCAGAGCGAGACCCAGTCCCGTTTCTCGCACCAAGAAAAAGACAGTCAACCGACTGTCTTTTTTTCATTTGTGTCCGCAGGGCACAAATTGACAATCTTTTAGGCTTATAATATACTGTAAATAATTCAACTATGTGTAGAATTATTAATCAAATGATAGATTATTGAAAATATAAAATATTTCTGATAAAATAACATCAGAAACAAGCCGGCTGTTTCGAATTTGTATAGCGAATAGGAGAAAACTATGAAAATTACACTTTCGGAGAATTTAAGAAAAATGCGTCGTGATAGAAATCTCACGCAAGAAGATCTTGCGAATTTTATAGGGATATCTTTTCAAGCTGTATCAAAATGGGAACGAGATGAAGGACATCCTGATATTACGTTGCTCCCTGTTATAGCAAACTTTTTTGGCGTTACAGTTGATACTCTTATTGGAAATGACGTGATTACACAGGAAGATAAAATTCAAAAATATTGTATGGAATATGAGCAGTATAATGCGAACGGAGAAATGGATTTAGCAGCTGTAGTTGCGGCAAATGCATATCGTGACTACCCATATGATTGGCGTATTATTGATATTTATTGTCGCTCTCTAACAAGGGGATATTCTCAACATCCAGGCGAAAAACTCCCTGAGTTGAGAAAGCTTTGCCAAATGGTCAAAGAGAAATGCCCGGATGCAAAGATTCGCATGCATGCGGTCTATTCAATGCTTTTTGCTGAAAATGATGATCTTGTTGAAGAATGGTTCGAAGAAGTACCGGGGACTTATGATTTTTCGGAATGGGAACGAAGAGAAGATCGTTACCTTGAACGAAACCAAATGGATAAATATCGTTATTATAAGCAGAGGAATATGATGCAGCTCTACCGATATTTATTTGAAAAGTTGGGAGCAAATCCTTCAACGGCACAAGAGAAAATTGATGCGCTACAAGTAAGAGCTTCTTTACAAGATGCTTTGTTTGGTGGTAAAAATGCAATTTGCGAAAAATACCGATATGCATTCAATCAGCTTCTGCTATCAGCAGCATTTTTTGAGTGCGGACAAAAGCAAGAGGGGTATTCAGCTTTAGAGAAATCAATAAAGGGGTTTGTGGAATGGTTCTCAATTCCCGAAAATGAAGAATTACATTTTTCTGGTTTATTTGACACATTAAAACCTGTTAAAAGAACTAAGGGTGTGGATAGTGTTGTTCCGTTTTTTGTCGGCGACAGACAGCTAAAAGGTTTTGAGAATGTATCTCACGAAGACAAATTTGTAAGCCTTACACAGGAATTGCAACAAACGGTTTCATTATAAGTTGCATTTTTTACTATGGAGCCAAAACAAAAAAGACAGTCAACCGACTGTCTTCTTTGTTTTATACAATTTGATTGACTAACCTTCTATTTTGTGGTAATATAATAAATGGAAGGGATGGTGTATATGGGTAAAAGAGAAATTTTATCAAAAGCTTCTTATCTTCTGAAATGTGCTATTTTTCTTAGCGCAATGGGTGGAGTAATAATAAGCCTTTTTGTAGCAGAGCGTGACGGATATTCTCACTGGTCAAAAAGACTTCTTTATTTTACAGGCCTTTCTAATATATGGATAGGCTTATGCGTCCTTGTTATATTACTTGTACCCTATATTAAAGGTCTTAACACAGAAAAGGGCAAGAGAATACTGTATATTCTAAGATATATTTTTACGGTTTCCATTACCGTGACAGGCATTGTATATTGCTTTATTTTAGCCCCCTTTGCCACCGAGGGAGAATTTACCCCGTGGACACTTTCAAATGTGCTTACCCATATTGTAGCGCCTGTTCTGACCCTTGTGGATTTCTTCCTTGATGAGTATAAGCTGAAGCTTACAAGGGAGCATATAATCTTTACTGCAATCCCACCCCTTTGCTATTTTGTTTTTTCCAGCATATTAAATCTTTTAAGCGTGGATTTCGGTAGAGGAGATGACTATCCTTACTTCTTTCTGAACCTTAAATCCCCTGCCGGAATTTTCGGATTTTCAGACACTCCCCCCTTTGTAATCGGGTCATTTTACTGGATTTTGCTGTTTCTCTTTATGGTATTCAGCATTGCCTTTCCCCTCGCCCTGATCAATAACAAAATACTTAAAAAGGCCTCAGTATGAGGCTTTTTTACTTGACACTATTTTCTGTGTATGATAAAATACTAAAGGAATAAATGAAAGGAGGAAAAGTATGAGAGGACAAAATATGAATCTTGCCTTTGGGCTTGAGGTTATCTATGATGATGCTGAATTTCAGATTGGCGAAAAGGATAAGGTCGGTATAGTAGGCGTAAACGGCGCAGGTAAAACCACACTTTTCCGCCTTTTGCTAAAGGAAATAGAGCTTGATAGTGGTACATTGAATATCGGTAATGCCCGTGTTGGCTATCTGCCACAGGAAATTATTATCGAGGATGAAAATCAGACCGTATGGGAATATCTTTTGGAGGGACGTCCTGTACGTAAGCTTGAAAAGGAGCTTAGCGAAATATACGGTAAGCTTGAAACCGAGCTTTCAGAGGAGGAGCAAGCCCCCTTGCTTCGCAGAATGCAAAGAATACAGGAGCTTCTTGAATACCATGAGTGCTATGATTATGAGGATATTTTGCTTGACCTTGTGGTTGAAATGGACATAGATCTTGATCTTGTTGAAAGACCTATGAGTGAGCTTTCGGGTGGACAAAAGTCCAAGATGGCATTCTGCCGTGTGCTATTCTCAAAGCCGGAGATTTTACTCCTTGATGAGCCTACTAACCACCTTGACGCACAGACCAAAGCCTTTGTAACGGAATACTTAAAAAACTATAAGGGTAGTGTGCTTATTATAAGCCACGATGTAGACTTTTTAAATCAGATAATAAACAAGGTTTTGTACGTAAACAAGGTAACCCATAAAATCCTTATTTATGACGGAAACTATGATACGTATAAGAAGAAGCATGCCGAGGAGAAGAAGGCAAGGGAGCGCTTAATTACCCAACAGGAAAAGGAAATCAAGGAGCTTTCCGACTTTGTTTTAAAGGCTAAGCAGGCAAGCCAGACTAACCACCGAATAAAGAGGGTTGGACAGGACAGAGAAATCAAGCTTGAAAAGAAGAAAAAAGAGCTTTTAGTCAGGGAACGTGGCTATAAAAGGGTTAAAATGGACATCAAGCCCAAGCGTGAGGGAGCATTGATTCCCTTGGAGGTGGAGCATCTTGCATTTAACTATCCCAACTCCCCATTGCTCTATAAGGATTTGTCCTTTAAAATCAACGGTGGTGAGCGATTCTTAGTTGTCGGCGAAAACGGTGTGGGTAAATCCACACTTCTTAAGCTGCTTATGCAGATTCTTACACCCAACTCGGGAAAAATCCGTTTCAATCCCAAAACGGATATTGCCTACTATGCTCAGGAGCTTGAATATCTTGACCTTGATAAGACCGTGCTGCAAAATGTTGACAGGCCCGAATGTGCCGAATGGCAGCTTCGTGGTACGCTAAGCAACTTTCTCTTTTACGATGAGGACGTGTTTAAAAAGGTAGCTGTTTTATCCCCGGGTGAAAAGGCAAGAATTGCACTTTGCAAGGTGCTTATGCAAAAGGCAAATCTTCTTATCCTTGATGAGCCCACTAACCATCTTGACCCCGAAACTCAGGCAATAATCGGTGGTAACTTCAGCACCTATGAGGGCACAATTATTCTTGTAAGCCATAATCCCTCATTTGTAGAGCAGATAGGCATCAGCCGTATGCTTATTCTCCCCTCGGGCAGAATTGAGCATTACTCTCCCGAGCTTTTACAGTATTACTATGAGGTCAATACTCCCGATGAGGAAAAATACAAATAAGAGAGGCGCATAGCCTCTTTTATTTTTACGCACCTTATTTTAAAACTTATATTATAAAATACTTGAATATTTTCACCCTTTGTGGTAAAATGATATAAATTGTTTTTGTAAGGAATAAAAATGTCAGAATTTAGTAATTTTGTAGGAGCTGAGGAGCTTCTTAAGCAGCAGGAATATGCGTCAAGCACACGCAGACTTATAGATGGCAAGGGCTTTAAGGCTCACGTTATCACTCTTGGCTGTCAGCAGAATGAGGCAGACAGCGAAAGAATTTCCGGTGTTTTAAAAAGCCTTGGCTATGAGATAACAGAAAATGATAATGAGGCAGACCTTATTATCATAAATACCTGCGCGATAAGAGAGCATGCCGAGCGCAGAGCCCTCTCCTTTATCGGCAGATATAAGCACAACAAAATAAAAAATCCCGATATGATAATCGCTGTTTGTGGCTGTATGATGGCGCAAAAGCACAGAATGGAGCAGGTGCGCACCTTTGCATACGTGGATTTCGCCTTTGGCACAGGCTCAATGCACCGTTTGCCCGAATTTGTGTATAATTCTCTTACAAAGGGTAAGCGTAAATTCATCCCCGACCCCGAAAGGATGCTTATCAGCGAGGAGATTCCCGTTCTTCGTAAAAGTGGCTATAAGGCGTGGGTAAGCATTATGTACGGATGTAATAATTTCTGTACATACTGTATAGTACCCTATGTTCGTGGAAGAGAGCGCAGCAGACTGCTAAAGGATATTATTTCCGAGGTAAGGGAGCTTGTTTCAAAGGGCTATAAGGATATTACCCTTCTTGGTCAGAATGTAAATTCCTACGGCAAGGATTTAGAGGGTAAGCCCACCATTGCAGACCTTATTAATGAGATTTCCAAGCTTGATGGTGACTTCTGGCTTCACTTTATGACAAGCCATCCAAAGGATGCCTCAAGTGAAATGATAGATGCAATCGCAAACAGTAAATACTGTGCAAATTGCTTCCATCTTCCCTTACAGTCAGGCTCAGATGAAATTCTTAAAAAAATGAACAGACACTACACCCTTGACAGATATTTAAGCGTAGTTAAGGAGCTTAAGGAAAAGAACCCGGGTATTACTCTTACCACCGATATTATCGTTGGCTTCCCCGGAGAAACCGAGGAGGATTTCCAAAAGACTCTTGACGTAGTCAAGGCTGTGGAGTACGATTCAATCTACACCTTTATCTATTCACCGAGAAAGGGCACTCCTGCTGCCGTAATGGAAAATCAGATTCCTGAGGAAATACAAAAGGAGCGCTTTAACCGTCTTGTTGATCTACAGAACAGCATTTCAAAAAACTTCAATGAAAGCGCTGTCGGTAAGACATTTAAGGCATTGGTGGACGGAAAGAGCAAAAATAATGAAAATGTGTATATGTCCCGTACAGAAAACAATAGAATAGTCCATTTTGAAAGCGATACGGACTATACAGGACAGTTTGTAAATGTTAAAATCACCCGTGCAGACACCTTTGCTATGTACGGTGAAATAGAAAAATAATTATTTAGGAGATAGAAAAATGGAAATTATGGAACTTGCTGCAAAGCTTGGTCAGGCTATCAAGGCTGACGAAAGAATTGCAAACATGAATGTAGCCAGAGAGGCTTACGAAAAGGACGAAAAGATTCAGTCACTTATGATGGAGTATCAGGCTCAGCAGACTGCACTTGCAGAGGCATATAAGCTTGATGCTACAGATACAGCAGTTATCTCTGCAATCGAGGGCAGACTTCAGGCAATCGTAGCTGAGGTTACAGGTAGCGAGGTATTTGTAAACCTTAACAAGGCTCAGGAAGAGGTTAACGCTCTTATGCAGGAGGTTAATGAGGAAATCGAATTCCAGATTACAGGTGTTCGTCCCTCATGCACACACGACTGCTCAACCTGTGGTGGCGGCTGCTCACACAATCACTAATTAACTAAGAAAGAGGAATAAAACAGTATGACATCCATGATGCAACAATACCTTGATATAAAAAATCAGTATAAGGATTTTATACTGTTTTATCGTCTTGGTGACTTTTACGAAATGTTCTTTGATGATGCCATCAAGGCATCAAGAGAATTGGAGCTTACCTTAACAGGCAGAGACTGTGGTGAGCCGGAGCGCGCACCTATGTGTGGCGTTCCCTATCACAGCGCCGAGGTTTATATCGGTAAGCTTATATCCAAGGGCTATAAGGTAGCTATCTGTGAGCAGATGGAGGACCCATCTACCGCTAAGGGACTTGTTAAGCGTGAGGTGGTAAGAGAAATCACCCCCGGTACAGTTGTAGAAAGCAATCTTCTTAACGAAAACAGAAATAACTACCTTTGCGCCATAGCTTATGACAGCACACATGTGGGCATTTGCTTTGCAGACGTATCCACAGGTGAAATAAGCGCTACATCTATCGATAACGAAAAGAGCAAGATTTTAAACGAGCTTGGCACATATTCTCCAAAGGAGATAATTGTAAATCTTCCTATGGACAGCGTGTCCTATCTTTACGATTTTGCAAAAACAAGGCTTAATGCTCTTTGCGAGTTTGAGCTTGATAATCTCTTTGATTATCCCAAGGCAAGCAATGAGGTAAGCAACCATTTTGGCAGCGAATTCACCGTAAAATACGGTAATGACGAGCCTATGATTTGCGCTATGGGCGCAATTCTTGACTATATCCGTTCCACACAGAGAACAGATATATCCTACATAAACAATCTCAATGTTTACGGAGAGGGTCAGTATCTTGAAATGGACCTTAACACCCGCCGTAATCTTGAGCTGTGCGAAACCATGAGAAACAAGGAAAAGAGAGGCAGTCTTTTCTGGGTTCTTGATAAAACAAAGACCGCCATGGGCGCACGTATGCTCCGTAGCTTTGTGGAGCATCCCCTTATTGACGTTAAAAAGATTAATGCACGTCAGGGCGCAGTTTCAGAGCTTGTTAATAACTTTGTTCTGCGTGAGGAAATTTCCCATCTTCTTTCTAACGTTTTAGACCTTGAAAGACTTATGACCAAGGTAGTGTACGGCACGGCAAACGGTAAGGATTTACGTGGAATTTCCACTACGATAGGCGTAATTCCCGATATCAGAAGCCTTCTTTTCACCGTAAATACTCCGGAGCTTTCTGCAATCAGAAATGAGATTGACACTCTTGAGGATATTTACGAGGCAATTGATAATACCCTTGTGGAAAATCCCCCATTCTCCATACGTGAGGGCGGCTTTATCAAGGATGGAGTAAGCTCCGATGTTGATTATCTTCGTACCGTAATGAGTGACGGTAAGGGCTGGATATCCAAGATTGAGGAAAGCGAAAGAGAAAAGACAGGCATTAAAACCCTTAAAATAGGCTACAACAGAGTATTTGGATATTATATTGAGGTAACCAAGTCCTTAATATCCCAGGTACCCGAAACATACATAAGAAAGCAGACTCTTTCCAACTGTGAAAGATATATCACAGAGGAATTAAAGAGCATGGAGGCGACGGTTCTCGGTGCTACCGACAAGGTATGTGCCCTTGAATACGATATTTTTATTGCACTCCGTGATGAGCTTGCTAAAAACCTTAAAAGAATTCAGAAGAGTGCTAACCTTCTTGCCAAGCTTGATGTTTACATCTCACTTGCAGAGGTAGCGATGAAAAATAATTACGTTTGCCCCGAGGTTGATTACAGCGATGTTATCGACATCAAGGACGGACGTCATCCTGTTGTGGAGCAGTTTGTTAAGGATAGCTACTTTGTGCCTAATGATACATTCCTTAATACAACAACAGACAAGCTTGCTCTTATTACAGGACCCAACATGGCAGGTAAATCCACATATATGCGTCAGAGTGCGCTTATCGTTCTTATGGCGCAGATCGGCTCCTTTGTTCCCGCCAAGGAGGCAAGAATCGGTGTTGTGGATAAGCTGTTTACCCGTGTAGGCGCATCTGACGATTTGGCATCGGGTCAATCTACATTTATGCTTGAAATGACAGAGGTTGCCTACATTCTTGATAACGCTACAAAGCGTAGCTTTATAATTTACGATGAAATAGGCAGAGGCACCAGCACCTTTGACGGTATGAGCATGGCTAAGGCTATTGCAGAATATACCGCAGGCAAGAAGATAGGTGCCAAGACCATGTTTGCAACTCACTATCATGAGCTTACCTCTCTTGAGGACGAAATCAGTGGAGTTGTAAACTATAATATAGCAGCTAAAAAGCGTGGAGAGGATATTATCTTCCTTCGTAAAATAGTAAAGGGCCCCACTGATGACAGCTACGGTATCGAGGTATCAAAGCTGGCAGGCGTACCAAATGAGGTTGTTAAGCGTGCCCGTGCTATTCTTGCCGATATGGTAGAGGGTGCTATAGGTGCGCCTAAATCCACAAGGGCTAAGGTGCAGGAAAGCATTCCTATGGAAATGTCCATAGAGGATGTAAGCGTATATGAGGCTGCGGAAAGAATTAAGAAGGTGGATATTAACACCTTAACCCCCATTGAAGCGATGAACTTCATTTTTGAGCTTAAAAAATTATTCTAAAGAGGTGGTGAACGGATGGGAAGAATTAATGTACTTGGATTTGACGTTGCCAATTTAATAGCGGCAGGCGAGGTAGTAGACCGTCCCTCATCCGTTGTTAAGGAGCTACTTGAAAACGCTATTGACTCCGGTGCCAAAAGCATTACAGTTGAGGTGAAAAAGGGTGGCAGCGCCTTTATAAGAGTAGCTGACGATGGCTGTGGCATTGAATATGAGGATTTGCCCGTAGCCATTCTCCGTCACGCAACAAGTAAAATCAAGGATCAGACAGATCTTGAGGCTATTATGACTCTTGGCTTCCGCGGTGAAGCCCTTGCAGCTATTGCCTCTGTATCTAAAATAAGAATAATGTCCCGTCAGCCCGATAGGGAAATGGGTGGACTTCTTGAGTGCCACGGCGGTGAAATTGTAAATCACATGGCAACAGGCTGTGCAAAGGGTACAACCGTAATTGTAGAGGACCTTTTCTACAACGTACCTGCACGAAAGAAGTTTTTAAAGAAGGATATGACAGAAACCTCAGCTATTACAGCCGTAATAGAAAAGGTGGCAATGTCAAAGCCCGATATTTCATTCCGTTACATAGTTGACGGAGAAATCAAGTATATGACATCGGGGGACGGCAATCTTCTTAACACAATCTATGCTATGCTTGGCAGAGATATAGCAAAGAAGACAGTCAAGGTTGAAAGAGAGGACAACGGAATCAGGGTAGAGGGCTTTATTTCCACCCCTGAGCATGTAAGGTCCAACAGAAATTTTGAAAATTTTTATATTAACTCCAGATTTGTAAAAAGCAAGACAGCATCTGCAGCGATTGAGCAGGCGTATGTGTCATTTATCCCGTCGGATAAGTTCCCATTCTGTGTTCTTAATATAGTGATTGACCCCACACAGGTTGATGTAAATGTACACCCCTCTAAGCTTGAGGTTAAATTCTCTAATGAAAAGCTTATTTTTGAGGCTGTGTACTACGCAGTAAAAACCGCCCTTACAAATGAGATAGTCCGTCCTGAGCTTTTCAAAGAGACAGACCCTGTGTCAAAAAAGGCACAGGAATATATAAATACTCCATTCCCCGTAACCGACAGAGAAGCCCCTCGGGCACAGAGAATGGTATTTGACTCTAACAGTAATATCGGCACTCTCCGTAGCGATTATACTCTTAAGTATGAGGATAAAAGGGAGACTGATAGCAGGATAACAGAAAAGCCACAGGTGTCATCAATTTTTGACACCGTAATGGAAAAAATAAGCAAAAACGATGTAAAAGCCCCCGATTTTACACCGAAAACAGAAAATATATCCCCTAAGGAAAATATTGTAAGCGTTCCTGCATTCGTTGAGAAAAAGGACGAAGCAAAGGTTACAGTACCCGACTATAAGCTTGTTGGCGAGGTGTTTAACTCATATGTAATAGTGGAGCTTGGCGAAACTATGTATATGATAGATAAGCACGCAGCCCACGAAAGAATTATATTCGAGGATTTAAAGAAGCTTACAGAGGAGGCATCTCCCTCATCACAAATGCTTATGATGCCTATTGAGGTATATCTTACAAGTGATGAAATCGGTGCCGTTACCGAATGGGAGGCAGACATAAGAAAAACAGGCTTCGGCTTTGAAATAAGCGGAGGACGTGTTTCAATTTACGAAATTCCCACAGGAATTGAGCAGGGTGTAGCAGGAGATATGTTTGTCACCTTTGCTACAAGGCTTGTAAAGGGCGAGGGCGATGCTGCCACAGCTAAAAATGAGTTTTTTGAGCGTGCGCTGTATCAGGCGTCCTGCAAGGCAGCAATCAAGGCAGGTAGAGTATATGACAGCGGACACATCAAGTGGATTTGCGACAGAGTGCTCACCCTTAGCAATATAAAATACTGCCCTCACGGCAGACCTGTTGCCTTTGAAATTACAAAGCATTTTCTTGAAAAACAGTTTGAAAGGATAAAATAATGTTCAAAGTATTAAAGACCGACGGACGTGCGCGCCGTTGCACAATGGAAACTGTACACGGCACAATAGAAACACCTGTCTTTATGAATGTCGGCACCTGCGCTGCTATTAAGGGTGGAGTGTCCACAATAGATTTAAAGGAGCTTAACTGTCAGGTTGAGCTGTCAAATACCTATCATCTTCATATTCGCCCCGGTGATAAGCTTATTCACGACCTTGGTGGTATTCATAAGTTCTTCAACTGGGACAGACCTGTTCTTACAGACAGCGGCGGATTTCAGGTATTTTCCCTGGCTCAGCTTCGTAAGATTACTGAGGAGGGCGTTAAGTTTGCATCTCATATAGACGGTAAGCGTATTTTTATGGGCCCCGAGGAAAGTATGCAGATTCAGTCAAATCTTGCTTCCACCATTGCAATGGCATTTGACGAATGTATTGAAAATCCTGCCACATATGAATATACAAAGCAGTCCTGTGACAGAACTGTAAGATGGCTTGTAAGATGTAAAAAGGAAATGGAAAGATTAAACTCTCTTCCCGAAACAATAAACAAGCATCAGATGCTTTTCGGCATAAATCAGGGTAGCACCTTTGAGGATTTACGTATAAAGCATATGCAACAGATTGCAGAGCTTGATCTTGATGGATATGCTATCGGTGGACTTGCAGTAGGTGAGGAAACCGAGGAAATGTACAGAATTATTGACGTGGTTGAGCCTTATATGCCTAAGGATAAGCCAAGATACTTAATGGGCGTTGGTACACCCTGTAATATTCTTGAGGCTGTCCACAGAGGAGTTGACTTCTTTGACTGTGTAATGCCCAGCCGTAATGCCCGTCACGGTAATCTCTTTACATGGCACGGCAAGATGAATATTATGAACGAGAAGTACGCCCGTGATTCCCGTCCCATTGACGAAAACTGTGGCTGTCCTGCCTGCCGTAATCATTCAAGGGCATATATCCGTCACCTTATCAAGGCTAAGGAAACACTTGGTATGCGCCTTTGCGTTCTTCATAACCTTTATTTCTACAATGAGCTTATGCAGAAGATAAGAGACGCGCTTGATGGCGACTACTTTGAAAGCTTTTATCAGAAATACAGAATTTTACTGGGTGAAAGAAACCCCGACTAAGAGGAGATAATATGAAGCATTATATGATGTTGTTCCCCGAGGGAAAGACTAAGGCAGTAACCTTCAGCTACGACGATGCTATACAGAGTGACCGTCGCTTTATAGAGCTTCTTAATAAGTACAATCTTAAGGGAAGCTTCAATATTTCATCTCATATGTGTATTACAGCAGAGGGAGAGGAAAATCCACGCAATATTAAGCTTTCGGAAATCAAGGATGTTTATAAGGGACACGAGATTGCATCTCACGGATATACACATCCTCACCTTGACAGACTTCCCGTAGAGACTATGAGCTATGAAATTTATAAGGACAGACTTACTCTTGAGGAAGCAACAGGAGAAATCGTAAAGGGCTTTGTATACCCCTACGGCAACTACAATAATGATACTATTACCGCCCTCAGAATGAACGGTCTTGTTTACGCACGTACCTGTATGGGCTTCCCAAAGCACCATGAGTTTGATGTGCCTGAAAACTGGCTTGAAATGGATACTACCTGTCACCATGCAGACAGTCGCCTTTTCGACCTTGCAGACAGATTTGTAAACGAGGACCCACTTCGTAACTGGCACAGAAAGGCAGGCTTCCTTTTCAGCATCTGGGGACACACCTACGAGTTTGATAAGGAAGAGGAATGGGAAAGAATAGAGAAGCTTATGCAGCTTGTAAGCAACAGAGATGAGGTATGGTACCCCACCACTATTGAGCTTTACAGATATGTAAAAGCATATAACTCACTTGAGTATTCCATTGACCAGTCAGTTATATATAACCCCTCAGCCTATGATATCTGGCTTGCAAGAGATGGAAAGCCCTTCCTTGCTCCTGCAGGCAAGAAAATAAGAATATAATTATAATGCCGGGTTATGCTCGGCATTTACAAAATAAGGAGAAATAATGAATCATATTTATGATGTTATAATAATCGGTGGAGGACCGGCAGGATATTCTGCAGCCTTATATACCGCACGTGCAGGGCTTGATACCCTTGTAGTGGAAAAGGCAGCACCGGGTGGCCAGATGGCCCTTACAGACATTATAGATAACTACCCCGGCTTTAATGAGGGAGTGGACGGATTTACCCTTGGTATGAATATGCAAATGGGTGCTGAACGCTTTGGCGCTAAGACCGAATATGCTCAGGTTATCAGCGTTGATTTTTCCGAAAAAATCAAAAAACTAACCACGTCCTCGGGGGAATTGTATGCAAAATCAGTAATAATCGCCACAGGCGCCGACCCACGTAAGCTTGGAATAGAGGGTGAGGACGCTTTAGTCGGCAAGGGACTTCACTACTGTGCCCATTGTGATGGCAGATTCTACAAAAACAAGGTTGCAATTGTAGTTGGTGGAGGCAACTCTGCAGTTTCCGATGCCCTTTATCTTTCACATCTGTGTGAAAGGGTTATTGTAATTCACAGACGTGACACCCTTCGTGCAACTAAAATATATCATGAGCCACTTATGAAGGCAGAAAACGTTGAATTTATGTGGGATAGCGCAATAGACAGCTATCTTGTAGACGGCAGAATTACAGGCGCTAAGGTTAAAAATCTTAAGACAGGCAATGTAACAGAGGTTAAATGCGACGGAATATTTGTAAGCATAGGCAGACAGCCTATTACAGATATTTTCAATGGTCAGATTGATATAGACAGCTACGGCTACGTAATAGCAGACGAAAGCACCAAGACTAATATTGAAGGCGTTTTTGTAGCAGGCGATGTACGCACTAAGGCACTTCGTCAGGTAGTTACCGCTGCATCTGACGGTGCTGTCGCAGCCCATTATGCTGAGGAATATATTTCGGCATTGAACTGACAAAATGTCATAAAAAATCAGCTACGTAATCAAAAAACAGGTACAAAAGAGGTAAATATGGCTACTTTTTATTTGAACAATCTAACCTTCAATACACAAACAGAGGATAATTTAAGGGAAGAAAAGCTTGAGCTTTTGTCTAATGGTGAGATCTCATACTATAAATTATCTCTTGTATTCGACGGGAAAATCAAGCCAAAAAGATACTCCCTTAGCTGGGAGGAGGATCAGGTTGATATGATGGGATTTTGGTCAAGTAAATCCCACTTTGATAAGAATATTACTCCCGATTGGTATATGAGAAATGAAATGAGCAGAACTGCCACAGGTATGCCTCTTATCTCGATTTACAGCAAATCAAATCTTAACAGAACAACAGTAGCATTATCCGACCCGTCAAACCCCTCAGTTCTTATGGCAGGCTGCATTGAGGAGAGAGGAGCAGTCCTTTTTAAGATTGATTTGTTCCCCGACATCAGTCCTCTTATGTCAAGCTATGAGGTTATTATCAGAATTGACAGAAGAAAAATACCCTTTTACAAATCCGTTCAGGATGTAAAATCCTGGTGGAACGAAATCGGATATAAGAATTGCTACGTTCCCGACCATGCAAAATTGCCTATGTATTCTGCATGGTACAGCTACCATCAGGAAATAGATGTGGATGCGATTGTAAAGGAATGTAAGCAGGCTAAGGAATACGGTATGGATACCATTATCGTAGATGACGGCTGGCAGACAGACGACAGCTCCCGTGGATATGCCTACTGTGGCGACTGGCAGGTAAGCAAAAAGAAAATACCCGATATGAAGCACTTCGTTGATGAGATTCATAAGATAGGTATGAAATTTGTTATTTGGTTTTCCGTTCCCTTTATGGGAGTTATGAGTGAAAACTATGAAAGGTTTAAGGGAATGTATCTTGGTAACCGAAGCAGCAATGATTCTTTCGTTCTTGACCCCAGATACAAGGAGGTGCGTGATTTCCTTTGCGATATCTACGCAACCCACGTTGAAAATTACGGTTGGGACGGCTTGAAGCTTGACTTTATTGACAGCTTCCGCCCCTATGAGTCGAGCACAGATTACGATCCCAGAATGGATTGCGTTTCCGTTGAAGAGGGAGTAATCAAGCTTCTTTCCGAGGTGTCTGCAAGATTAAAGGGCGCAAATCCCGAATTTATGATTGAATTCCGTCAGTCCTACGTAGGACCGATTATGTCTATGTACGGCAACTTCTTCCGTGTCGGTGACTGTCCCTGTGATGTTTTGGTAAACAGAATAGGTGCAATTAATCTTCGCTTGACATCAGGTGAAACTGCTGTACATAGCGATATGATTATGTGGAACAAAAACGATACTGTTGAAAGCGTAGCGTATCAGCTTCTTGGCACGCTTCTTATCGTACCTCAGATCTCCATTCGCTTTGACGATATTACAGATGAGCATAAGAAGCTTTTAAAGGGCTATCTTTCCTTCTGGCGTGAGCACAGAGACACTATTTTAAACGGTGAAATTGAAATTGAAGACGCAGAGGCCAACTATTCTATGGCAAAAAGCACCAATGATACCGAAAGTGTATGCGCTCTTTACCAGAATGTAGTTGCCAGGGTTGAGGAAAACAAGACAAATTATATCTTCAACTCAACAGGCAAGAGCTACGCATATGTAGAGTCGGATAAGGACTGTACCTATGAGCTTTATAATATTTACGGCGAAAAAGAGGGAAGCGGTACACTTTTGCGTGGCGTAACCAAGCTCCCTGTAGCCAACTGTGGAATGGTTAAAATATTCTGACAGAAAAGCAAATATATTAAGACGAACAATGTGAGGTGCTACTATGAGGAATATATGGGTGGACACATTCTTTACGGACAGGGTAACTTCCTCCTATCCGAAATGGATAAGCGTAATTCTGCCTTGAAGGACGGCACCTGGTATGATTACTGGCGAGAATTTGCACTAAGTCAGCCACGTTACCGTATAGTTCCCAAGGAGCTTTATGAGGATGTTGCCCATTATATCGATTGCGAATCCCATAATGATGTGTGCAGAGAGGTTTATAAGACCTTAAATCACTCAAATGAGCTTGACTAAGTATATTCTTAATACGTATACAAAAATAAAAAGACCTGCTCAGATGAGCAGGTCTTTTTATGGTCGCAATGAGCCAACCCCGGTTGAACACCATTACAAAAGTGAGATAAACCCTTATGGCAAAAGGAGTTTTGCAACTTTTTTGTGAGCCGAAAAATTTGAGAAAAATGTAAAATCGCATATCAAAAGACCTCGAAAATATCACTTTCTGAAATTTGGGATTTTTATTTTAAGGGGTATAAAAGAGCAGAACTTTTTAGACAGTATCTGAGAAAATTTAAAAAATCTATTGACATTCACCTAAGGTTAAGGTTTATAATTATAATGTCATAAGCACGATATGACGGAAATTTGCATATGATGAAAGGGAAATTATTATGAAGTTAACATTTATGGGTGCGGGCAGCACCGTATTTTCTAAAAACGTATTAGGTGACACAATGCTGTGCGATGCGTTCCACGATGTAGAAATTGCGCTTTACGATATAGATGAAAAAAGACTTGACGAGTCATATCTTCTTATTTCAAAAATGAATGACTCTATAAACGAGGGACGTGCAACAATCAAAAAGTATTTAGGTGTTTCTGAAAGAAAGGATGCGTTAAGAAAGGCAGATTTTGTCGTTAACGCAATTCAAGTAGGGCTTTATGACCCTTGCACAATTATAGATTTTGAAATTCCAAAAAAGTACGGACTTCGCCAAACAATAGGTGACACTCTCGGTATCGGCGGCATTTTCCGTGCCCTTCGTACCATTCACGTGCTTAAGGACTTTGCAAAGGATATTGAAGAGGTTTGTCCAAATGCGTGGTTCTTAAACTACACAAACCCAATGGCTATGCTCACAGGCTATATGCAAAGATATACCAAGGTAAAGACCGTAGGACTTTGCCATAGTGTACAGAGTTGTTCTAAAGATTTGCTTAATGGTTTGAATATGAGCGACAAATTAGAGGGCAGGCGCGAGAAAATAGCCGGTATTAACCATATGGCTTGGCTTCTTGAAATTAAGGACAAGGACGGAAATGACCTATATCCTGAAATTAAAAAGCGCGCAAAAGAGAAAAATTCAAAAGAAAAGCATGGCGATATGGTGCGTTACGACTATATTGATAAGCTTGGTTATTATTGCACAGAATCGAGTGAGCATAACGCAGAATACAACCCATTTTACATAAAGCCAAACAGAAACGATTTAATAGAAAAATTCAACATTCCTCTTGATGAATATCCACGTCGCTGTATAAATCAAATTAATGGCTGGCAAAAGCAATATGAGGATCTAATGTCAGGCGGTAAAATTGAGCATACTCGTTCAAAGGAATATGCATCATACATTATGGAGGCAATTTATACAAACAAGCCATACAAAATCGGTGGTAATGTTATTAACAACGGTGTTATTACAAACCTACCGTATGATGCTTGCGTTGAGGTGCCTTGCTTAGTAGACGGAGAGGGAATACACCCTACCTTTGTTGGAGAGCTTCCTCTCCAGCTTGCTGCCATGAATTCGTCAAACATCTATGCTCAAATGCTTACAATTGAGGCAGCCCACACAATGGATAAGCAAAAGATTTATCAAGCAGCAATGATGGATCCCCACACAGGAGCAGAGCTTTCAACAGATGAAATCATAGCACTTTGTGACGAGCTCTTTGAAGCACACGAAAAAGCAGGATATCCAATATTTTAAGTTTGATACAAAACAATAGATAAAGGGTCGCATTTCTTGTGAAATGCGACCCTTAAATCTTAATATAAACAAAAATAATTAAGTCATCATCACGGTCCCGTGTGTCGGGCTTAGTCATAGGTGGTCTGAATGACAAGAAGCATCGCAACAAGTTGCTCGTAACACTTCGCAGCCTCTGATGTGCAAGCACCTCTCGGCTTTGCTCGCTAGGTGAACCGAAAAAATCAATGGCAGAGCCATTGCATATCATCAAAACAGAGTTTTGCATATCATCAAATTCGCAGAATTTGTATATCATCATTGCGAAAGAAGATGCAACCTACGGTTGATGATATACGCCTACGGCGATGATATACACACTAAAGTGTGATGATATACCATCGCTTTCGCAATGGATAAAAAACGACAAGCTCTCGCTTGTCGTTTTTTGGTCGGAATGGCAGGGTTCGAACCTGCGACATCATGGTCCCAAACCATGCGCGCTACCAACTGCGCTACATCCCGAAGCTTTATTGCCTTGATATTATATCAAATAAAAATCTGTTTGTCAATACTCGATATTGAAAAATATATAAAAAGAGTGTCGCAGTGCGACACTCTTTTACTATTTATTCAGGCTTTTTGATTTGGTTAAGTTGAGCATTAAGACCGAGAAGGTCATCCTTTGTAAGATTTACACCCATAGTGCCAATCATACCGGAGAGGCGAAGAACTGTAAAGCCACCCAGCATCTGCATCATGGCATCGTTCATTTCAAAGCCACCCATAACCTCGTCACCCTTCTTAGGCATCATTTTTGCAAACATACCCATAAAGAGTGCAGCGCCTGCCTGTGTCTTAAGGATATCGCCGATCTTGTCATTAAGAGAGAAGTATCCCTCAACCTCAGTAATATCAAACCAGTTAAGGACTGCGTTCTTTTCCTTAAGGCGATATTCCTCATTGAATACCTCAACCTTACAAATCTTGCTTTCATCCTTGCATTCTCCTGCAACAGCCACAAGTGTGGTTTCACCTACATTGGGAACATCAAAGTAGAAGAAATGGTCGGACGCAGACTTTTTACCAAGGCTTACGCCGTTTGCAAAAAGCTCAACCTCGGGGAGATTTGAGTAAACAGTAACCTTTGTTACGTCCTCAACTCTGTCAACATAGCGCTTTCCGCAAAGATGAACAAAGGGATCGGTAGTAAGCCAAGCCTTGTATGCGTAGAAGGAATCCTTCTTATACTTTCTGTCAAAGGTTACAAGACCCTTATGGTTCTGTCCGTTTTCACCGCCCTCGCTACGTGCGTCAGCGCCGAAGTCGAACATATTCCATACATGTGTTGCCCACATATATTTTCTTGTAAAGAGCTGTCTTATAAGCTCCTCATGGTAGTAAGCCTGATATTCCTCGGTATAGTCACCCTGTGTAGGCTTGGAGGTATGCCAGTTAAGAGCCTCACAGCCATACTCGGAGCAGCCGATAGGAATATTTGGCCAACGCTTATGGAAATTATCAAACCAAGGTCCATTCATAGAGGTGTCGCCACCGTACCAACCAAAATAGTGGTTGTAGGATACAAGGTCTGGAATCTGAATGTAAGGGCTTTCAATGCTGCAGGGAGAAACTACTGCGATAGTAGTAGGACGTGTCTTGTCCATCTTGTGACACATATCGTTAAGGATACGGTGGTTTTCAAGAAGGTCAGGGTCCTCGTCACCCTTCATGGAGATTTCATTTGAAAGTCCCCATACTGCAATAGATGGGTGATTGTAGTTTTGTACTATAAGCTCTGTCATCTGTGAGATTGTATTCTCACGTGCAGTAGGCATATGCTGTGAAATATAAGGAATTTCAGCCCAGATTACAAGACCGCGCTCATCGCAAAGATCGTAGAAATACTGGTCATGCTGATAGTGAGCAAGACGAATTGTAGTAGCGCCCACCTCACAGATAAGGTCAATATCCTCTCTGTGATGCTCAGGAAGAAGAGCATTACCAAAGCCCCATCTGTCCTGATGACGGGATACACCTCTTAAGGGGTATTCCTCACCGTTCAAAATAAATCCGTTTTCAGGGTCAATATAGTAGCTACGGCAGCCGAAGCGTGTGGAAACTACATCAATTACATCATTACCGGAAAGAAGCTCTGCCTTAGCTACATAAAGGTAAGGATCCTTTCTTCCGTGCCACTTATGTACATTCTTTATTACAAGGTTAACCTCAGTATCCTCAACAGCTGTGCAAACTGCGTTTCCGTCAGCATCTGTAATTGTATAACGAACGGATAAGCCGTCCTTCTTATTTGTTACAAAGGTTTTTACATTAACTACTGCATCGTTATCCTTAATTTCGGGTGTAACCTGAATACCGGGGCCACCGAAATAATCAAGGTCAAAGTGGGATTCGCTTACACAAATAATATTTACATCACGGTAAAGTCCACCGTAGAAGGTAAAGTCAGCTACCTGAGGATAAACTGTATTGTTGGGAGAGTTGTCGACTGCGATTACAAAAAGGTTTTCACGCACAAGGGAGTCTGTAATGTCAACACGCCATGTGGAATATCCACCGTCGTGATGTGTAAGCTTGTTGCCGTTTACATAAACATCTGCAGAGGAGTTTGCGCCCTTGATTTCTAGGTAGTAGCGATCTGCTGTGGGAAGATCCATTTTGTCAAGCTTCTTTGCATAGTAGCCTGTTCCACGGTAGTAGTCATTACCGCCGTCCTGACCGTCAATTGTGTTCCAGGAATGGGGAAGATTTACAAAATCCCATTTGGAGCAAATCTCTGTCGGCACCTCTGTTGCCATCTTTGTAAATGCCCATTTAGTATTGAAATTTATAATTTTTCTCATATAATCTCCTTTTCTTAAAAAATGTCCGACAGGACCTAGGAAGCTCTGTCGGACATTGTAAGGTCAATTAATTATTCGGAAACTGCTACGTCCTGCTTGTTACGTCCGAGATCCTCGTTCATCTTAGCAAGAGTCTTTTTATCAACATTGTAGATGAATGCAAGGCTTACGAACTGAAGCAATGCGCTGAAGAGGTAAAGTCCTGCAACGAGCCAGCACATATTGGATGCTGTCTGAAGTGACTGACCCTCTGTACCAAGCTTTTCAACATATCCGAGGGCGCCCATAAGGAGAAGAACGATGGAGGGACCAACGCCCTGAGCAAGCTTTCTGAAGAAGGAATGGAGTGAATATACTGTACCTTCCTCTCTCTTACCTGTCTTCCACTCATTGTAGTCAATAGCATCAGCCATAAGAGCCCAGGATACACATGTGTAGATACCCATACCGATACCGAATACGCAGAGGGCAAACATATATAAGCCGAGAGCTGCTGTCTTATTGGGGATAGCAGGGAATACGAACATGAGAAGTCCGCCTGCAACTGAAACTAAGGAGCCAACTGCAGATGCTTCCTTCTTGCCCCACTTACCAACAATCTTTTTGATGAAGGGCATGAAGATAAACATGGGAAGAAAACCGATTACAGAAACTACACCGGAAAGGGAAGCCATACCGAAGTATGTAGCAAACATAATTGTTGTTGCTGTAGCTGCGGAGTTCATACCGAGGAACATTGCCATAGCTGCAAGTGTTGCACCGATAGCGGGACGGTTCTTCATAAAGTTACGGAAGGCTAAAAGGATATTGAACTTTTCACCCTCGTTTACCTTAACAGACTGCTCGTCTACACGGATTGTAATCTTCTTTATCATAAACATAAATGCGATAAAGCCGAGAACACCCATTATGATAGCAGCGAAGAATACTCTTTCGCCAAGAAGTGTTTCAACCTGTACGCCTGTTTCGGGGTTGATAACGGGATCACCGTTTGCGTCAACCTCTTTACGCCAGATAAGCATAGGAAGTATCATCATAGGAACCATGTTACCTACCATGGAACCGACAGAACGCCATGTGGAAAGTTGAGATCTTTCACCGGGATCCTCGGATACGAGAGAGAGCATAGAGCCATATGGAACGTTAGCTACTGTGTAGCAAGCATCCCAGATAACGTAACCGAGAATGAAGAGAATAGACTTTAAAACTATACCAGCATTAGGAACAGGAATGAAGCAGAGTGCACCTGCTACTGTAAGTCCGATAGCGCCGATAAAAATATAGGTCTTGAATTTGCCCATTTTGTAATTTCTTCTGTCTGCATCAATTAATGAGCCGATAAGGGGGTCATTAATGGCATCCCAGATCTGTACTACGAGAAGGAGTGCGGCAAGAAGTCCGGTTTCCATCATCATAAATACAAGCCAGAAGGTCTGGATTGTGTTCTTGAGTGAGAAGCTCATGTTACAGCCAAAGTCTCCGGCGGCATATGCGACCTTATCGATCATACCAAACTTAGGCTTGCCATTTGCATCAAGCTGTCTTTGCTTTGCCATAAAAATTCCTCTTTCTAAATTTATTTTGGTTCATTCGGGATTATCCCGACAGGGTTTACCATTATTAGTATAACTTATATTCTATAAAAATGAGAGTAATTTTTTTATGAAAAGTTGTATTTTTTTAATTATTGGAGAGAAAACTATGTTGTAATTGCACAAAAACTGTGATATAATTATTAAAAACTTATCAAATTTTACCATTGAGGAGGAATGCACATGGATTATAAAAATGAGCTTGAGCTGCTGTGTGATACACTTAAAAAGTGCCATGTGCAGTTTCATATTGTAAATGCCAACGATGAATTAAGCCGTAGTGTTTATAAGGGAATAGATATAGTTTTCGGTAAAATTCTCGGTAATACGGGTACGGTAAGTGGACTTCTTGGCGAAATGGAGTCTCGTACGGTATATAAGGTAACAGACGAATTAAAGCTTTGCTATCTGTATATCAAGTTAGCTGACAGTAATGACGAAATATTTGTTTTAGGTCCATATATGCCGGCATCACTAACCCCAAGACAGCTTCTTGAAATATGTGAAAAAAGTGGTGTTTCTCTAAAAAACCAAAGGTACGTAGAGGAGTTTTTCCTTTCTATTCCGGTTATTGATGATGGAAACCCCTTGCTGTCATTGCTAAATGCTTTTCTTGAAAGAATATGGGGTCAGCCTTCCTTTTCGGTGGTAGATGCTTCAAGGGATTTTTCATTTGCTCCCTCGCCTATTAACGAAGCTAACCTTAGCGACGAATTTGATGATGTGCTTCTTAACATGAAATCCATGGAGCTAAGATACAGCTACGAAAATGAAATGATGCAAGCGATAAGCTTGGGACAGATACAAAGGACGAATCAGCTTTTATCCATGTCATCTGAGCAAGTATTTGAAAAACGTTCTCAGGACCCCTTGCGCAATATGAAAAATTATTGTATAATAATGAATACATTATCCCGTAAAGCTGCTGAAAATGGCAAGGTGCATCCTATGTATCTTGATAGAGTATCCTCGGATTTTGCCACAAAAATTGAACAGCTTCCCACTGTGGAGGATGCACAAATATTAATGAAGGATATGTTTAAGGCATATTGCCGACTTGTAAGAAAGCATTCAATGAAGGACTATTCACCTATAGTGCAAAAGGCGATTGTGCTGATAGAATCGGATCTTTCGGCAAATCTTTCCTTAAGCTCCATCAGCGCAAGTCAAAGTGTCAGCGCAGGATATCTTTCCACCGTATTCAAAAATGAAACGGGCAAGACTGTTACCGAATACATTCGCGAAAAGAGGATGAAGCATGCAGCCCACCTTTTAAGCACCACATTTTTGCAGATACAAACCGTTGCACTTCACTGTGGAATTATGGATGTGCAGTATTTTTCAAAAACCTTTAAAAAATATATGGGTATGACGCCTAAGGAATACAGAGACAGTACAAAGGAGTAAGGCGAATTATCCACACGTATCGGCACTTTTTAATTAAAATAATATTGATATAAATTTTTAGGAGGATTACTATGAATATGAAGCTCTCATTCCGTTGGTACGGAAAGGATGACCCCATTTCTCTCGAATATATTTCTCAGATACCCGGTATGCGTTCCATCGTTTCTGCGGTATACGATGTTAAGCCCGGCGAGGTTTGGCCTGAGGAAAGTCTTGAAAAAATGAAGGACGTATGCGAAAAAAGCGGACTTATCTTCGATGTTGTCGAGTCAATTCCCGTTCACGAGGACATTAAGCTTGGCAGAGGAGATGTAGACAGGCTTCTTGATGTTTACTGCGAAAATATCCGCAGATGTGCAAAGTACGGTGTAAAGTGTGTTACATATAACTTTATGCCCGTATTTGACTGGACACGTACACAGCTTGATAAAAAGGCACCCGACGGATCCACAAGCCTTGTAATGTACTGGGATCAGATGAGAGGGCTTAATCCTCTTAAGGACGATATTCACCTGCCCGGCTGGGATTCAAGCTATACTCAGGACGAGGTAAGAGAGCTTATTAGCGCTTACGGTGAAATCGGTGAGGAGGGACTCTGGAAAAACCTTGAAAAATTCTTAAAGAAGGTTATCCCCGTTGCCGAGGAATGCGGTGTAAGAATGGCTATTCACCCCGATGACCCGCCATATCCTATTTTTGGCTTGCCCAGAGTAATAACAAATGAAGCAAACCTTGACAGATTCCTTGCAATTGTGGACAGCCCTGCCAACAGTCTTTGCCTTTGCACAGGCAGCCTTGGCTGCGCATCAAGCAATGATGTTGTAAAAATGGTTCGCAAGTATGCGAAAATGGACAGAATCGCATTTATGCATATAAGAAATGTAAAGAATCTTGAGGACGGCTCCTTTGAAGAAAGAGCTCATCTTTCATCCTGTGGCTCACTTGATATTTATGAGATTGTTAAGGCGCTTTGCGAAAATAACTTTGACGGCTATGTTCGTCCCGACCACGGCAGAATGATCTGGGGCGAAACCGGCAAGCCCGGCTACGGACTTTTTGACAGAGCTCTTGGCGCAACTTATATAAACGGTTTGTTTGAAGCTTGCGAAAAAGCATTGAAATAGTATAAAATTAGTGTTATAATAAGGAGAGAACATATGAATAAGAATGTACTTAATACCGACCTTACAGGTAAGGTAGCCGTTGTTACAGGCGCAGGCGGTGTCCTTTGCAGCTATTTTGCCAAGGTATTGGCAAGGGCAGGCGCTAAGGTTGCTTTGCTTGACCTTAATTACGATGCAGCAAAGGGCTTTGCTGATGAAATCAATGCAGAGGGTGGCGTGGCTAAAGCATACTCCTGTAACGTGCTTAATAAGGAAATCTGCTTGGACGTGGCTAAAAATGTACTTGCAGACCTTGGTCCCTGTGATATTCTTGTAAATGGCGCAGGTGGAAATAATCCTCGTGCTACAACTGATAAGGAATATTACGAAAGCGGAGATATTGATGCCGATACAAAGAGTTTCTTTGACCTTGAGGCTGACGGTGTAGGCTTTGTTTTCAATCTTAATTTCCTTGGTACTCTTATTCCCACACAGGCATTTGTACTCCAGATGCTTGGAAGAAAGGGATGCTCCATTCTTAATATTTCATCTATGAATGCGTACACTCCCCTTACCAAAATTCCTGCATACTCAGGCGCTAAGGCTGCTATCTCCAACTTCACACAGTGGCTTGCAGTTCACTTTTCAAGAGAAGGCATTCGTGTAAACGCAATTGCACCGGGATTTTTCTCAACCAAGCAGAATGCTAAGCTTCTTTGGAATGATGACGGCACACCTACTGCACGTACAGGCAAAATTCTTGCTGCTACTCCCATGGGCAGATTCGGTAAGACAGAGGAGCTTGAGGGTGGACTTTTGTTCCTTGTAAACGATGAGGCTGCATCCTTTATAACAGGCGTTGTATTGCCTATTGACGGTGGCTTCTCATCTTATTCAGGTGTTTGATTTGTAAATTAATAATAAAGGAGATTTATTATGGTTGATATTAACAAAAGGGTTGAGGAAATAGGCGTTGTGCCTGTTATCAAGCTTAACAACCCGGAAAAAGATGCTGCCCCCTTGGCTAAGGCTCTTTGCGCAGGCGGTGTTCCCATTGCAGAGGTTACCTTCCGTGCTGCAGGCGCAGACTTGGCTATCAAGCTTATGAAGGAGGCTTGCCCTGATATGCTTTGCGGTGCAGGTACAGTTCTTACAACTGAGCACATTGATAAGGCAATCGCAGCAGGTGCTGAATTTATCGTTACCCCCGGCTTTGATCCTGAGCTTGTGGCTTACTGTCAGGAAAAGGGTATTGCGATTTATCCCGGCTGTACAACCCCCACAGATTACCACGCTGCTTACAAATTCGGTCTTAAGGTTCTTAAGTTTTTCCCTGCTGAGCAGTCAGGAGGCCTTGCAAAAATCAAGGCTATGAGCGCTCCGTTCCCTATGTTCAAGGTAATGCCCACAGGTGGAATTTCATTAAAGAACTTGAAGGAATATATTAAATGTCCTGTTATCTGCGCTTGCGGTGGCTCATATATGGTAACCGCAGATCTTATTGATAATGGTAAATGGGACGAAATTACAGAGCTTTGCCGTCAGTCGGCAGAAATTGTTAAGGAGGCACGAAATAATGGCTAAAATTGTTACCTTTGGCGAGCTTATGTTGAGACTCGCACCTAACGGTTACTACCGTTTCTTCCAGAATGATCAGATGCAGGCTACCTTTGGTGGTGGCGAAGCAAACGTTGCTGTTTCCCTTGCTAACTACGGCATGGACAGCGTTTATGTAACTAAGCTTCCTAAGCATGCTATCGGTCAGGCTGCAGTTAACTCACTCAGATACTTCGGCGTTGATACCTCTAAGATTGTAAGAGGTGGCGACAGAGTTGGTATCTATTATCTTGAAAAGGGCGCATCTCAGAGAGGCTCCGTATGTATCTATGACAGAGCTCACTCTGCTATTCAGGAGGCTAGCGCTTCCGATTTTGACTGGGACAGCATTTTTGAGGGTGCTGACTGGTTCCACTTTACAGGTATCACACCTGCTCTCGGTCCTAACGTAGTTGAAATCTGCCGTGAGGCTTGTAAGGCTGCTAAGGCTAAGGGCGTTAAGATCTCCTGTGACCTTAACTACCGTGGCAAGCTCTGCACAAGAGCTGAGGCAAGAGAGGCTATGACAGACCTTTGCCAGTATGTTGACGTTTGTATCTCCAATGAAGAGGACGCAAAGGACGTATTCGGTATCGAGGCTGAAAACACAGATATTTACGGTGGTAAGCTTAACCACGACGGCTATAAGTCAGTTGCTAAGCAGCTTGCTGATAAGTTTGGCTTTGAAAAGGTTGCAATCACACTTCGTTCCTCTATCTCTGCAAGTGATAATGACTGGGCAGGTATGCTTTACGACGGTGAGGATTACTACTTTTCAAAGAGCTATCATTTACATATTGTTGACCGTGTTGGCGGTGGCGACTCCTTCGGTGGCGGTCTTATCTATGCAATTCTTTCAGGTAAGTCCTCTAAGGAGGTTATCGAATTTGCAGTTGCAGCATCTGCCCTTAAACATAGCGTAGAGGGCGACTACAACAGAGTTTCCGTTTCCGAGGTTGAAAAGCTTGCAGGTGGCGACGGCTCAGGTAGAGTTCAGAGATAAATAATTTAATATAATTAAGGAGAGAGAAATCTCTCCTTTTTTATTTCCCGAGAAATATTTTGAATAAAAATTCAAAAAGATGTTGACATCTCAACAAATGTATGCTATAATTCAAATTGTTGAGAGGTCAACGATTAAAATTGATATTTTTGGAGACAGTATAATGGTCAGAATTGTAACGGATTCCACTTCGGATTTGACAAAGGATATAAGAAGCAGGGTAACAGTAGTTCCTCTGATTATAAGCTTTTCCGGTGAGCAGTTTATAGACGGACTTGATATAAGCAAGCAGGAGTTTTACGAGAAGCTTATTGAGTGTACGGAGCTTCCTATAACAAGTCAACCTACACCCTTGTCCTTTGAGGGCGTATTCAAGGATGCGAAAAAGAAGGGCGACAAGGTTGTTTGTATAACTCTTTCATCAGAGCTGTCGGGCACATATCAGAGTGCGAAAATAGCTATGGAGGGCTACGAGGACACGGTTTATCTTGTAGACGGTAAAACTGCGGCAATCGGTACAGGACTTCTTGTGGAAATGGCTCTTAAGATGGCAGAAAGTGGCGAAAGCGCCGAGGCAATTGCAGAGTGCATTACAAAAGAAAGGGAAAACGTACGCATCATCGCCATGCTTGATACCTTAGAGTACCTTAAGCGTGGTGGCAGAATATCAAGGGCAGCTGCCTTTGCAGGTGGCATTCTTTCCATTAAGCCCGTAATTACCCTTAAGGACGGAAGGATAGAAATTCTCGGCAAGGCACGTGGCTCAAAGCAGGGCAATAATTTACTGATTAAGGAAATTGAAGCCTCAGGCGGCGTGGATTTTAATAAGCCTGTGCTCCTTGGCTTTACAGGGCTTAACGATACCTTGCTTCAAAAATACATAAAGGACAGCGCATTTCTGTGGCAGGACCATGTTGATAAGCTACGTACCGTTTTGGTAGGTAGTGTAATCGGAACGCATATAGGTCCCGGTGGAATTGCGGTAGCTTACTTCAAAAAAGGCTGATTTCAATCAAAAATCCTCCGAAAAATGCTTAATAGATTATTTTATTACAAATATAAACATATGAACATATTATAATATGTAGAAATCAGTCGTATTTTTGCTCCTTTTTAATTTTTGTGCGGAAGAATTTTTTGCACAAGCTTAGCACATAAAATAAGGGACTCCCATGAGCACACGGGAGTCCTTTATTTTTAGCTTATATTTCCTGTAATTACAAGAGTTACTGTGCCGGGTGTTATTTGCCATACTCCTGTGTCTGTATCCTGAGTATAGGTTGCCGCAGGAACTGTGATAGCGCCTACTGTTGAAGTAAACGTACCGTCTGCCTCATTATAGGTGTATTCCGTTCCTTCTGTCCAAGCAGTGCCGTTAAGGGCTGCTGTAATTTCTGTAAGAACAGGATTGAATACATCTGTAAGAATTACATTATCCGTTGCCACCGCTTCAGTGTTACCCATATTCTGGATTGTGAAGGTGTAGGTTACTCTGCCGTTTTCTGCAACGGGAATAGGACTGATTGCTTTTGTAATCGTAAGCAAAGGACCGCTTATCGCATTTACTGTCGCTGTAGCCTCTATGGGAGTTATGCCTCCACCGGATACTGTTACGGTATTTGTAATTTCTCCGTCCTCCGTTAAGGGGGCATACTGATTTGTTATTGTTTCATATATAATAATTGCATTTGAGCCTGAAGGCACATTAATGCCCGATATCACAAGACCGTTATCGCTGTTTACCGTAGGGGAGGGCTGAAGCACACCGTCAATAAAGAGCTTAACTGAGCCATCGGTGTAGGTAAGGGGGGTAAGAGTGCCTGTACCAAAGGTATATGCGCCAAGGTTATCAGTCAGAGTAAGACCTGTAAGGCTGCTTGTCGCAGAATTATTGAGGCTTACCACATAGGTTATGCTATCGCCTTGAGCATAGGTATCGGTTACAGGAGTTTTGGATACTGTAAGTGCGCCTATAATCTCACCGATAGCAATATTTGAGGTGGTAACCGTATTATTGTAAGACAGCTGTGCCTGATTTGTAAATTGAGCCATATTTATTTCCTTTCATAATATTTGAGGGATAACCCTCAATACAGAATATGATTTTAAAAGTTAATGTGATACGAAAGAAAAATGAAATAGTCGAAAAAAGTCAAAAACCCGAAAATTACTATTGACAAAAGAATTTATATGTGATAGAATTGTCGCTGTAAGTAAAAAGCTAAGTGAAGATTGCAGAAGATGGCTATGCCGACCGAAGGAGCGAAACTCTCAGGTGATTTTAAATCGGGAACTGCAATTTGATAGCACTCCGGAGAATCTCACCACGAGTGAGTGCCGAAGGGGCAAGACGGATATTCCGTTAATCTCTCAGGCAAAAGGACAGAGTTTTACAATTACCTTTCCTATTTTATTTTTAGGGAATATAATTATAAAATTTTGCGGAGTGATATTTTTTATCACTCCGCTTTTCTTCATTATAAGTTAAAGGAGAAAACAAAAATGTTAAAGGTAGTAAATTTCATCAATGACTATCTCTCAGGCTACATACTTGTATTTTTGCTTATTGCAGTAGGACTTTTCTACTCGGTCAAGACAAAATTTGTTCAGGTTCGTTGCTTTGGAGAAGGCTTTAAAAAGGTATTCGCAAGAAACCAGAAGGACGGAGAGAGAAAGGGTCTTTCCTCATTCCAGGCTCTTGCAACAGCTGTTGCTGCACAGGTAGGTACAGGTAATATCGTTGGTGCCTGCGGTGCTATCCTTGTTGGTGGTCCCGGTGCTATTTTCTGGATGTGGATTATTGCATTCTTAGGTATGGCTACTAACTATGCAGAGGCTGTTCTTGCACAGAAGACCAAGGAAGTGGACGAAAACGGTGAGGTTCGCGGTGGTCCTGTATATTACATCAAGAAGGCATTTACAGGTAAGGGTGGTAAGTTCCTTGCAACCTTCTTCGCGGTAGCAATCACTATTGCCCTTGGCTTTATCGGCGCTATGGTACAGTCCAATTCCATTACATCTAATATTTCAGGTGTGTTCAGCTCCTTCGGTGCAGACATTTCAGGCTACACATGGATTATCGGTATTATTATCGCAGCTCTTGCCGCAGTAATCGTAATCGGCGGTGTTAAGAGAATCGCCTCCGTGACCGAAAAAATAGTACCCGTTATGGCAATTTTGTACATTTTGGGTGGTATTTTGGTGCTTTGCGTTAATATTAAGAATGTGCCTATGGCTATCGGCTCAATCTTCAAGTATGCCTTTGTTCCTCAGGCTATTATCGGTGGTGGCTTCGGCGCTGCAATCGTAAAGGCTATTCAGAAGGGCGCGCAGAGAGGTCTTTTCTCAAACGAGGCAGGTATGGGTTCAACTCCTCATGCCCACGCACAGGCAGACGTTAAGGACCCTCACGATCAGGGTGTTGCCGCAATGGTTGGTGTGTTTATTGATACCTTTGTCGTTCTTACAATGACAGCGCTTATCGTTCTTTGCACTTTATATGCTAAGGACGGTCCATTTGCAGCTATAAACGGCGATGTTGCAAACTTTACAGGCCTTTCCTTTAAGGAGCTTGTAGGCGCTAAGGGCTACACAGACGGCAATATGGTACAGAGTGCATTCCAGATTACCTTTAGTAAGCTTTTTGGCAACGCAGCAGGTAAAATAATCGGTAGTATCTTCGTTGCAGTATGCCTCTTCTTCTTCGCATTCTCAACTATTATCAGCTGGAACTTCTTCGGTAAGATAAACTTTAACTACCTTTTCGGCAAGAAGGCAACAATTGCTTATTCAGCACTTTCAATCGTATGCGTATTCCTTGGCTCAATCGGTTCAAACGATCTTGTATGGGGTCTTTCCGATATGTTCAATAACCTTATGGTTATCCCCAACGTATTGGCACTCTTTGCCCTTGGCTCAATGGTTTATGGCAGATTTCAGAAAAAGGACGAAATCTGCGCTACAGGTAGTGTAAGCAAGGACGCAGAATAAATAAATTGTCCACAGTTAAATTTCGTTAACTGTGGATTTTTTTATTAAGATATGTTACAATAGAATAAGAAAGAAAAAGGAGTGCTATATGAAGGATTACAGTACAGTATTTTTTGATTTAGACGGAACACTTGTGGACTCTGGTGAGGGTGTGCGCAATTCCGTTGAATATGCCTTGAACAAATTTGGAATCAAGGTGGAGAATAAGGATAGCCTAAGCTGCTTTATCGGCCCACCACTTACAGTTTCCTTTAAAACCTTTTACGGCTTTGACGATGAAAAGGCAGACCTTGGAGTTTCTTATTACCGTGAATATTATAAGGATAAGGGCATTTTCGAGGGGTACGTATATGAGGGAATAGAAGAAACCCTTAAAAGACTTAAGGATGCAGGCAAGACCGTAATGGTAGCCACCTCCAAGCCTGAGCTTTTTGCAAAAAGAGTTCTTGAAAAATTCGGAATTGCCGAGTACTTTGATTTTATAGCAGGTGCCACCCTTGATGAAAAGACAAGGGCAAACAAGATTGAAATAATGGATTACGCCTTAAAAAGCTGTAACGTTTCCCCTAAGGATGTAATTATGGTTGGCGACCGACTTTTCGATATAGAGGGTGCTAAGCATTTCGGTATGGAATGTATTGCTGTTCTTTACGGCTACGGCTCAAGAGAGGAATTTATTAAGTACGGTGCAGAGTATATCGTGGAAACTCCCAAGGATATTGCAGATTTGATACTGAAATAAGAAAATCGGACACAGGGTGTCCGATTTTTCTTTTATTTAAGCTTAAGTGTAACAATTTCAAAGGGCTTGATATCAAGGGAAACTGTGTTATTTTTAACAGTAAGCTTTTTCTGCTCCTTTTCGCTGAGATTAGCAAGGTAAGCTTCGCTTACATTAAAGCCGAATTTAACGGTTGCCTTTGTACGTGTGTTCTTTGTTTCGTACATACGTACAATAGTTTCGTTACCGTATTCAGCCTCTTTTACTGTTTCAATAATTACGTTATCCTTATCAATTGATACAAGTGAGTATTCATCATCAAGGCTGCCGTCACCCTCTGCCTTAAGTGCTGTCATAGGCATATTAAGATCATATGCATATTTAACAACATCACATGAGGCAAGATTGCCTGCGTGAGGATAAATAGAGTAGGTAAACTCATGCTCACCCTGGTCATTGTAAACACCTGTGTTACCGGGGTTCCAGTCACACTTAATAAGAGTAAGACGCATATCGCTGTTGTGGATATCGTGACCGTACTTACAATCGTTAATAAGGCTGACACCGTAGCAGCCCTCAGAAAGATCGGCATATTTGTGTCCGCAAACCTCAAATTTTGCCTGATCCCAGGTGGTGTTGAAGTGGGTAGGACGCTCAATAGTACCGAACTGAATCTCATAGCTTGCCTTATCGGAGTTAATATCAACAGGGAAGGAAACCTTAAGAATCTGCTTTATCTGATGCCAATCAACCTTAGTTTCAAAGTCAATTTTAGGCATATCGGCATAGAACCACATAATCTGATTTATTGTGCTGTCCTGATGCTGTCTTGTTACGTGGATACCCTGTCTTGCACCGTCATTAATTACATAAATGTCGGACACTGTGTCGATATTATACTGCTTATCACGGCTGGAGAACTGAAGCTCCCATGTAGGATAGCAATCGTTGTAGTCCTCAAGAACGATAAACTGATTTGCCTTGGCGCCGTTCTTTACTACCTCACGGTGATTTTTCTTATCAAAAATGCTTACAATATTATAGTCCTTGTCAAGCTTGACTGTAAAGAATTTGGTAGATACTGTTCTTCCCGAAATCTTGACACCTGTGTCGCTGAAATCAGGATTTACAAGTTTGTAGCCCTTTGCGGGAATATCCTTTACGTATACGCTCTTACCGTCAATCTTAACAGTAGACGTATTCTTAAAGGAATGGGGATTAAATACCACATATCCGTCACCCTTAACCTTAGATGCAACGTACTTATATGCTTCATTTCTGATTCCGTTTACAGCTTCACGTATTTCAGCGTAATCCTTATCGCTGCGCTCGTATACCTCAGGAATAGAGGAGCCGGGGATAATATCGTGGAACTGATTTGTAAGGATAGTTTCCCATGTGCTTCTTAACACATTCTTAGGGAAGGGCTTGCCTGCAAGCTTGTTCATCATAACAGACATGGCCTCAGCATCAAGGGTCAAAAACTCACATTGACGGTTGTTTCTCTTATTTTTTGCAATAGATGTGTATGTACCTCTGTGGAATTCAAGATAAAGCTCACCCTGCCAGGTGGGTACCATTTCCGGATATTTCTTAATATTCTTAGCTATCTTATCAAGAAATTCTCCTGCAAACTTGATTTTTGTCTGGGCGCAGCCGGGGATACCCTTGTCGGTTCTGCGAATGCTTTCAAGCATTTGCTCGGTAGGTCCGCCACCGCCGTCACCGTAGCCGAAGGTCATAATCGCTTCATTTGTAAGCTCCTTCTGCTGATATCTGTTCCAGGCGCCGTTAACCTCCTGTGCTGTTGCCATAGGACCGTAGGAGGAATATCTTTCAAAGCCAAGACCCTTGGTCTGTGGCTGAGCAGTTAAAAAATGAGAATTAATTTCTGTGCCGTCAATACCTCTCCAGAGGAATGTATCGTAGGGCATAGTGTTTCTGTCGTTCCAGCCGATTTTGGAGGTAACAAACCAGTCAACATCGCTCTTGCGAAGAATCTGAGGAAGAGCAGCAGAGTAGCCGAATACGTCAGGAAGCCAAAGCACGTGGCTGTCAACATCGAATTCCTCCTTGAAGAAATTCTTTCCGTACTGTACCTGACGGACAAGGCTTTCACCGGAGGAAAGGTTGCAGTCAGCCTCAACCCACATAGCGCCCTCAACCTCCCATCTGCCTGCCTTGACCATTTCCTTGATCTCAGCATAAAGCTCAGGGCAATCCTCCTTAAGCATCTTGTAAAGAACAGCCTGAGAGGACATAAATTTATATTCGGGGTAGCGCTTCATAAGATTAATTACGGTAGAGAATGAGCGCTGTACCTTCTCACGTGTCTGCTCAAGGGTCCAGAGCCAGGCTACGTCAATATGTGTATGACCGATTGATATGGTTGCAACCTCTTTATCCCTGCACACACCCTTATAGAATTCGGTATCAAGATACTTTATTGCGTCCTTTACGGAATCGTGAAATTCCTTGGAGCCGGGCTTAAGGAAATTAACCTTTGTAAGGGCAGAATTAAGACGTGTAACTATTTCGTGATATTCCTTGGAATTTTCGTCAGCATACTCAAGCACCTGAGAGGGAATAAGAATATCGTAGTAAAGCCTTGTAACATCGTGATTTTCCACCATAAGATCGGCATAAAATCTTACATTTATCTTATAGTGCATGCCTGCATACGCATAAATATGCAATTTATAGAATTTTTTACCGCTTAAGCGAACTATCATATGATTGGTGTCAAGCCCCTGTGTAATCTTGCCGTCCACGTAAACGATAAACTGAGGATTAACCGCATCCCAGTCGGTTTCATCGGTTCTTATCTTGAGAATAAGCTCTTTTTCTCCGATTTCCTCAGGTGAGTAAACGTCAAAGCAGAACCAGGCATGCTCATCCATCTTATCACTCCATACAGTACCCTGAGTGTATGTTTCGAAATTACTGTAATCGGGGAGGGGAGCATTGTTCTTGTAGTCGCATTTTGTGTATTTTACATTTTTAACGGGGGATATAAGTGTATATCTCTGGCTATTCAATACATCAAGTAAGGTTTTAATCTTTCTTAATGATTCTGATAAAGGCTTCATAAAGCACCTCCAAGTATAAAAATCTCTACATAAATCTTACCATATTTATAAGAAATAGTCAAGTTTTTTATGTATGAATACGTTTGCAATATTATTCAGCAAATGTGAATATTTTTTCGAAGGTGTCTGGAACAGCAAGGTTTGTGTGCGTAAGTGTATGTGCGTTACTCAGCGCAATAATAAAGCAAAAAAATTTAGAAAAGTTTTTTATACCTATTGACTTGACAGGGCCATTGTGCTATGATTTAGTGTATAATTATTAGTTGAATTTGGATAGCGAAGAAATTTTATTCGCTACATCAAGGAGAAAGAATGGATATCAGGATTACTAAGACCACTACACCTAAGACTATGGTTCCCGAGAATGAGCTTGGATTTGGAAAATACTTTTCCGACCATATGTTTGTTATGGATTACGATACAGAAAAGGGCTGGCACGATGCAAGAATAGTGCCCTTCGGCAATATTTCACTTCATCCCGCATCAACAGTTCTTCACTACGGTGCCGAAATCTTTGAGGGACTTAAGGCATACCGTAGGGCAGACGGCGGTATTCAGCTTTTCAGACCTCTTGAAAATATCAGAAGAATGAATACCTCGGCTGAGCGTATGTGCTTACCTCTTATTGACGAAAATGACGGACTTGAAATTCTTAAGACCTTTGTGGAGCTTGAAAAGGATTTTGTTCCTCACTCCGTTGGCACATCACTTTATCTTCGTCCCTTTATGTTCGGTAATGATGAGCATCTTGGCGTACACGCAGTAAGCAGAGCAACCTTTATGCTTATCGGCTCACCCAGCGGCAGCTACTACAAGGAGGGCATCAACCCTGTTAAGATTATGATTGAGTCTGAGGATGTTCGTACCGTTCGCGGTGGAACAGGCTTTGCTAAATGCGGAGGTAACTATGCCGCATCTACAAGGGCAGGCGAGAGAGCGAACAAAAAGGGCTACTCCCAGGTGCTCTGGCTTGACGGTGTTGAAAGAAAGTATATTGAAGAGGTTGGAGCTATGAACGTTATGTTCAAGATAGACGGCGAGATTGTTACTCCCGCCCTTACAGGCTCTATTCTTCCCGGTATTACAAGAAAGTCCTGTATTGAGGTTTTAAAGGACCTTGGCTACAAGGTAAGTGAGCGACTTCTCTCAGTTGATGAGCTTATGGACGCCCTTAAAAACGGCAAGCTTGAGGAGGCTTGGGGCTGTGGCACAGCAGCAGTAGTTTCCCCTATTGGAAGGCTTATGTATGAGGACGTAGAATACCCAATTAACGGTGAAAAAATCGGTGATACCACAAAGAAACTTTATGACATTCTTACAGGTATTCAGTGGGGTACAGTTGAGGATAAATACGGCTGGATTTATAAGGTTAACTAAATTAACAAAAGTTTTAAATAATATACACCCGCATTTGTATATATCGCACAAGTGCGGGGGTATTTATTTTAAATTTTTGTATGAAATGTCAAAAATATTTACGCGCGTAAAAATGTTGTTGACAACTCGTGTGAATTGTTATAAAATAAGAAATATATTATTTAAAAGACAGTGAAGGGAATAAAACCGCAAGGTCGGCAAAGAGAATCGGCGATTGGTGTAAGCCGTGCGACTGAAGGGCATACTCACCCCGGAGTCTCCAACTGAACCAAGTAGGCTTGGACGGGCGCTCCCGTTACAGGGCAGTTTACAGATGTAAACGTAAGAGGGCGCATAGCGCCAATATAGAGTGGTACCGCGGATTTTTCCGTCTCTTTTATGCACAGTGCGTAAAAGATGCTTTTTTGTTTTAGTGCGTATCACAGGAAAGGAATTATCAGTAATGAAGGGCAATGGAAAATATATAAAGCAGTACTTTTCACCCGTAGGGGTCACAATGGACTGGATGAAGAAGGATAGCATTGATAAGGCGCCTATCTGGTGTAGCGTTGATCTGAGAGACGGCAACCAGTCACTTATTATTCCTATGAGCCTTGAGGAAAAGCTTGAATTTTTTAAGCTTCTTTGCAAAATCGGCTTTAAGGAAATAGAGGTAGGCTTCCCCGCAGCATCAGAAACAGAATATGAATTCTGCCGTGCGCTTATAGAACAGAATCTTATTCCCGACGATGTTACTATTCAGGTCCTCACCCAGTCAAGAGAGCATATTATTGCAAAGACCTTTGAGGCTATTGACGGTGCAAAGCACGCAGTAGTTCACCTTTACAACTCCACCTCAGTTGCTCAGAGAGAGCAGGTGTTCAAAAAGAGCAAGGAGGATATTGTAAAGATTGCAAGGTTTGGTGCAGAGCTTTGCAAGGAATATAAGAAAAACGCAAAGGGCAAGATTACCTTTGAATACTCTCCCGAAAGCTTTACAGGAACAGAGCCGGAGTTTGCAGCCGAGATATGCAATGAGGTGATTTCTATCTGGCAGCCAACACCCGACGATAAGGTTATTATCAATCTTCCCGTTACGGTTTCTCACTCAATGCCTCACGTATACGCAGCTCAGGTTGAGTATATGTGCAAGAATCTTAAGGATAGAGAAAGCCTTGTTATTTCACTTCACCCCCATAATGACAGAGGCTGCGCCGTGGCAGACAGCGAAATGGGACTTTTGGCAGGCGGTGACAGAATTGAGGGTACACTCTTCGGTAACGGAGAGAGAACAGGTAATGTGGATATTATTACTCTTGCACTCAATATGTACTCACAGGGCATAGATCCGGAGCTTGATTTTACAAATCTTCCCGAAATTACCAAGGTTTATGAAAAGGTCACAAGAATGCACGTTTACGAAAGACAGCCTTACAGCGGTCAGCTTGTATTTGCAGCATTCAGCGGCTCCCATCAGGATGCTATTGCCAAGGGCATGAAGTGCCGAGAGGGCAAGGACTGCGTATGGACAGTTCCTTATCTTCCCATTGACCCCGGTGACGTTGGCAGAATTTATGAGGCAGACGTAATCCGTATCAACTCCCAGTCGGGCAAGGGTGGTATCGGTTACATTATGGAAACTCAGTTCAAGCTTAATCTTCCCACTAAAATGCGTGAATCCTTTGGATACCACGTTAAGAGCATATCTGACCATCAGCACAGAGAGCTTCAGCCTAAGGAGGTATACGAAATCTTCCTACGTGATTTTGTTAACCTTACAGATAAGCTTGATGTTGTAAAGGCAGTATATACAGACCAAAATGACGGAATCAAGGGTAATGTAACAGTTAAGTATGATGGCAAATACGAGGATATAGTTTCCTTCGGTAACGGTCGCCTTGACTGTGTAAGCTCAGCAATCCGTGAGCTTACAGGACTTGACTACACTCTTGAAACCTATACTCAGCACGCACTTGAGGAAAAGACCACCTCAAAGGCTGCATCATACGTCAGCATAAAGTCTGACGGAAAAACCTATTGGGGTACAGGTATTGACAGCGATATTATTGTATCCTCTGTTAAGGCGCTTGTAAGCGCAGTAAATAGACTATTGTACGACAAAAAGGAGAGCCTATGAAATTAACAGGTGCAGAAATCATTATAAGAACACTTATTGAGCAGGGTGTTACCGACGTTTTCGGTTATCCGGGCGGACAGGTAATCAGCATTTACGATGCTCTTTATAAATATCAGGACGAAATCAATCACGTTCTCACAGCTCATGAGCAGGGTGCCTCTCACGCAGCAGACGGCTACTCAAGAGCAACAGGTAAGGTTGGCGTATGTATCGCTACCTCAGGTCCCGGTGCTACCAACCTTGTAACAGGTATTGCAACCGCAATGCTGGACTCCATTCCCATGGTGGCAATTACAGGTAACGTGCCCTGTAGCCTTATCGGTAAGGACTCCTTCCAGGAGATTGATATTACAGGCGTTACACTACCTATTACAAAGCACAACTATTTTGTAAACAGAATTGAGGATTTGGCAGACTCTATAAGAGAGGCGTTTTCAATTGCCAAGTCAGGCCGTCCCGGTCCTGTCCTTGTTGACGTTCCCAAGGACGTACAGGTTGCTACATATGAATATGAGCCACAGCCTGTTGTAGAGAAGATTCCTCTTCCCAAGGCAACAGATGAGCAGATTAATGAGGCTGTTAAGCTTGTTAATGAGGCTAAGCGCCCCTATATCTACATAGGTGGCGGCGCTGCAGGTCTTGGCCTTGGCGATGAGGTTATGGAGCTTGCAGATAAGATTGACGGTTGTATAGGCTGTACCTTTATGGGCCTTTCCGCAGTTCCCGACGGATATGAAAGATTCCTCGGTATGCAGGGCATGCACGGACACTATGCGTCATCAATCGCACAGAATGAGGCAGATCTTATTATCGGTGTAGGTGTTCGCTTCAGCGACAGAGCAACAGGTAATGTAAAGAAGTTCGCTAAGAACAGTAAGATTATTCAGCTTGACCCCGACTTTGCAGAAATCAACAAGAACGTTAAGGTTGACTGTGGCATTGTTGCAGACGTTGAGGATTCCTTTAAGAGAATTGCGGCAGCCTGCGAGGCAAAGAGCAATCCCGACTGGATAGCAAGAGTTCACGCCCTTAAGGCTGAGGAGGCTAAGCAGGAAAAGGAAATTTCAAAGAGCAACAAAAATAAGCTTACCCCCAAGAACATATTCGATGTAATCAATGAGTGCAAGCTTCCCGCTACAATTACAGTTACCGATGTAGGTCAGCATCAGATGTGGGCAGCGCAGTATTCCACCTTTGACAGACCCAGACGCTTTGTTTCAAGCGGTAGTCTTGGTACTATGGGCTTTGGACTTGGCGCAGCTCTCGGCGCATATGTAGCTACCAAGGACCCCACAATCCTTATTACAGGTGACGGCTCCTTCGGTATGAACCTTAATGAGCTTGCTACTGCAGTTAAATACAATATTCCCGTTGTTATCGTTCTTGTAAATAACGGTGTGCTTGGAATGGTACGTCAGTGGCAGACCCTCTTCTTTGGCAGAAGATATTCAAATACTGTCCTTGACAGACAAACAGACTTTGTAAAGCTTGCAGAGGCATTTGGCGCTGTGGCTTACAGGGCAGACAGTAAAAAGGAATTCAAGTCAGCCTTTGAAAAGGCGATTAAGTGTGGCAGACCCGTAGTGATTGATGCAATAATAGACAAGGACGAATTCGTTCTTCCCATGCTTCCCCCCGGTGGCTCTATTGATGAAATCATTACCGATGTTGAAAAATAAGGAGGTAAATATGAATAAGTTTGTAATTGCGGTTTACGTAGATAACAAATTCGGTGTACTTACAAGAGTAACAAGTATGTTTACCCGCCGTGGCTTCAACATTGATGCCTTAACCGTTGGTGAAACAGAAAGACCCGAATATTCAAGAATAACTATTTGCTTAAGCGGTGACGGCTACGCAAGAGAGCAGCTTATTAATCAGCTTCGCAAGCTTCATAACGTAAAGAAGGTTGATGTGCTTGAGGATGACTGTATTAAGAGAGAGCTTATGCTTATCAAGGTAGGCTACACCACAGAAACAAGAGCCGACATTCTTGCGGCTACCGATGTGTACAGAGCAAAGGTAATCGACTACACACCCGAGGAGATGTGTATCGAGGTAACAGGCGACCCAACAAAGATTGACGCATTTATCCGTCTTATGATACCCTTTGGCATTATTGAAATGTGCCGTACAGGTATTGTAGCTCTTGAACGCGGAAATACAAATCTTTTGGATAAATAAATTTTAAAACAATTTTAAGGAGAATAAAACAATGGCAAACATTTACTATCAGCAGGATTGCGATCTTAACAAGCTCAATGGAAAAACAGTAGCAATAATCGGTTACGGCTCACAGGGTCATGCACACGCACTTAATCTTAAGGACTCAGGCGTTAACGTAATCGTTGGTCTTTATAACGGAAGCAAGAGCTGGGCTAAGGCAGAGAAGGCAGGCCTTAAGGTTATGACAGCTGCAGATGCAGCTAAGGCAGCAGACATCATTATGATTCTTATCAATGATGAAAAGCAGGCTAAGCTCTACAAGGAAAGCATTGAGCCCAACCTTACAGAGGGCAAGACACTTGCATTTGCACACGGCTTCAATATTCACTTTGGCTGCATCAAGCCCCCCAAGAACGTAAACGTAATCATGGTTGCTCCTAAGGGTCCCGGTCACACAGTACGTAGCGAGTATCAGGTAGGTAAGGGTGTTCCCTGTCTTATCGCTGTTCATCAGGATGCAACAGGCGACGCACTTGAGCTTGGTCTTGCTTATGCTCTCGGTATCGGTGGCGCAAGAGCAGGTGTTCTTGAAACAACCTTCAGAACAGAAACAGAAACAGACCTCTTCGGTGAGCAGGCAGTTCTTTGCGGCGGTGTATGCGCACTTATGCAGGCAGGCTTTGAAACACTTGTTGAGGCTGGCTATGACCCCAGAAACGCATACTTTGAGTGTATCCACGAAATGAAGCTTATCGTAGACCTTATATATCAGAGTGGCTTTGAGGGAATGAGATATTCCATCTCCAACACAGCTGAGTACGGTGACTACATCACAGGTCCCAAGATCATTACAGAGGACACAAAGAAGGCAATGAAGAAGGTTCTTTCCGATATTCAGGACGGAACATTTGCAAAGGACTTCCTTCTTGATATGTCCGATGCAGGCTCACAGGTTCACTTCAATGCTATGAGAAAGATCGCTGCAGAGCATCCCTCAGAGGTAGTTGGTAAGGAAATCAGAGAGCTTTACAGCTGGGCTGACGAGGAAAAGTTTATCAACAACTAATTAAAACAACAAGAGGTTATTATGATTAAAGAAAAAATAGTTGACGGAGCTCATAACGCCCCTCACCGTTCACTCTATAAGGCGCTTGGCCTTACAAGAGAGGAGCTGGACCGTCCTCTTATCGGTATTGTCAGCTCTTATAACGAGATAGTTCCGGGACATATGAACCTCGATAAAATAACAGAGGCAGTTAAGCTTGGCGTTGCTATGGCAGGGGGAACACCTATTATGTTCCCTGCCATCGCCGTATGCGACGGTATCGCTATGGGACATGTGGGCATGAAATACTCCCTTGTTACCCGTGACCTTATTGCAGACTCCACAGAGGCTATGGTAATGGCTCACGGCTTTGACGGTCTTGTTATGATACCTAACTGTGATAAAAACGTGCCCGGTCTTCTTATGGCTGCTGCAAGACTTAATATTCCTACCGTTTTTGTAAGCGGAGGACCTATGCTTGCAGGCAGAGTAGACGGCAAAAAGCGAAGCCTTTCCGCTATGTTTGAGGCGGTAGGCTCCTACAAGGCAGGCACTATTGACGAGTGTAAGCTTTGCGAATACGAAAATAAGGCGTGTCCTACCTGTGGCTCCTGCTCAGGTATGTATACAGCCAACTCTATGAACTGTCTTACCGAGGTTCTCGGTATGGGACTTGGCGGTAACGGTACTATCCCCGCAGTTTACTCTGCAAGAATAGAGCTTGCCAAGCATGCAGGTATGCAGGTTATGGAGCTTGTAAGAAAGAATATTTGCCCTAAGGATATTATGACAAAGGCAGCTATCAAGAATGCTATTACAGCAGATATGGCACTTGGCTGCTCCACCAACAGTATGCTTCATTTGCCGGCTATCGCAAATGAATGCGGTGTGGAATTTGACCTTGACGATGTAAACAGAATAAGTGAGGTAACTCCTAACCTTTGTCACCTTGCCCCCGCAGGTCCTACATATATGGAGGATCTTAACGAGGCCGGCGGTGTATATGCAGTTCTTAAGGAGCTTGATAAGCTTGGTCTTATTGACACCTCAGTTATGACCTGCACAGGTAAGACAATGGCTGAAAACATTGAGGGCGCTTATAACAGAGACACAGAAACTATAAGAACAGTAGAGAACCCCTACAGTAAGACAGGCGGTATTGCCGTGCTTAAGGGTAATCTTGCACCCGACGGCTGCGTAGTAAAGAGAAGTGCAGTTGCTCCCGAAATGCTTATTCACGAGGGACCTGCAAAGGTCTACGAAAGCGAGGAGGAGGCTATCAGCGCAATCTATGAAGGCAAAATAGTTAAGGGTGATGTTGTGGTTATTCGCTATGAGGGCCCTGCAGGTGGCCCGGGTATGAGAGAAATGCTTTCTCCCACCTCTGCAATTGCAGGTATGGGACTTGATAAGGACGTTGCTTTGATTACAGACGGACGCTTCTCAGGTGCAACCCGTGGCGCATCAATCGGTCACGTTTCCCCCGAGGCTGTAAGCGGCGGTATTATCGCTTACGTTAAGGACGGAGATATTATTTCTATCAATATTCCCGAATATAAAATTGAGCTTAAGGTTTCAGATGAGGAAATCGAAAAGCGTAAAGCAGAAATGCCCATTAAGAAAAAGGAAAACATCAAGGGCTACTTAAAGCGCTATGCCGCTATGGTAAGCTCTGCAGATAAGGGCGCAATTATAAACAGATAAGTGGAAAGGAAGCTGGAATTATGTCAATGACAATGACACAGAAGATTCTTGCGGCACACGCAGGACTTGACAAGGTTGAGGCAGGTCAGCTCATTCTTGTTGATGTGGACAGAGTTCTCGGTAACGACATTACCTCTCCCGTTGCTATACGTGAATATGAGCGTATCGGCGCTAAGGGAGTTTACGACCGTGAAAAGGTAACAATGGTTATGGACCACTTTGCACCTAATAAGGATATAAAGGCGGCAGTTCAGTGTAAAATGTGCCGTGATTTCTGTGAAAAGGAGCAGATTACCAACTTTTACGATGTTGGCAGAATGGGTATTGAGCATGCGCTCTTACCCGAAAAGGGTCTTGTTATTCCCGGAGACGTGGTTATCGGTGCTGATTCTCACACCTGTACATACGGCGCAATCGGAGCATTCTCCACAGGCGTAGGCTCAACAGATATGGCTTGCGGTATGGCAACAGGCAAGGCGTGGTTCAAGGTTCCCTCCGCTATTAAGTTTGTTTTAAAGGGCAAGCTTAATAAATACGTTTCCGGTAAGGACGTTATTCTTCACATTATCGGTATGATAGGTGTTGACGGCGCACTTTACAAGTCTATGGAATTTACAGGCGAGGGCATAAAGGAGCTTACAGTATTTGACCGTCTTACAATTTCAAATATGGCAATTGAGGCAGGCGCTAAGAACGGTATATTTGAGGTTGATGAGCAGACTGAGGCTTACATAAAGGAGCGCTCCGACAGAGAATACAAGATTTATAAGGCAGACGAGGATGCAGAGTATGACGAGGTTTACGAAATAGACCTTTCAGCTATCAAGTCTACCGTTGCATTCCCCCACCTCCCCGAAAACACACGCACTATTGATGAGGTAGGCGAGGTTAAGATTGACCAGGTAGTTATCGGCTCCTGTACAAACGGTCATTATAAGGACCTTGCCGAGGCTGCCGAAATTATCAAGGGCAAGAAGGTAGCTAAGAATGTACGTGCTATTATCATTCCCGCAACACAGGACATTTACCTTAAGGCTATGGAAAACGGCTTGCTTAAAGCATTTATCGAGGCAGGCTGCGTAGTTTCCACACCTACCTGTGGACCTTGCCTTGGTGGATATATGGGTATCCTTGCAGCAGGTGAGAGAGCAGTAGCCACCACCAACAGAAACTTTGTTGGCAGAATGGGTGATGTTACATCTGAGGTATATCTTGCCAGCCCTGCAGTTGCAGCTGCCAGCGCTATTGCAGGTAAGATTGCAGACCCCTGCGAAATTATGAAGGAGGATAAGTAAGATGATATTTAACGGTAAAGCCATCAAGTACGGTGATAACGTTGATACAGACGTAATTATCCCCGCAAGATATCTTAATACCATTGATAAGAGGGAGCTTGCCTCCCACTGTATGGAGGATATTGATAAGGATTTTGTAAAAAAGGTTAGTGCAGGCGACATTATGATTGCAGGCAATAACTTTGGCTGCGGCTCCTCAAGAGAGCATGCGCCTATTGCTATTAAGGAAAGCGGTATTTCCCTGGTAATAGCAAAGAGCTTTGCAAGAATCTTTTACCGTAACTCCATTAATATCGGTCTTGCTATTCTTGAATGTCCCGAGGCTGCTGAGCGCATTTCAGAGGGCGACATGGTAGAGGCAGATCTTGACAAGGGTATTATTTACAACAGAACAACAGGAGAAAGCTTTGAAACAAAGCCTTTCCCCGAATTTATCCAGAAAATTATTACAAACGGCGGACTTGTTGAGTCGATTCGCCGTGGTGACATAAAATAAGAGGCTCTTTTATGAATTACAATATTGCACTTTTAAAGGGTGACGGTATCGGTCCCGAAATCGTTGACAGCGCAGTACGTGTGCTTGAGGTGATTGGCAAAAAATACGGACATACCTTTAATTTCACACCTTATGATATAGGTGGCATATCTATTGATAAGCACGGAATGCCACTTACTAAGGAGACTGTTGACGGCTGTCTTGCATCTGACAGTGTGCTTCTTGGCGCAGTAGGTGGACCGAAATGGGACACTCTCCCCGGCAACATGCGTCCCGAGAAGGCTCTTCTCGGCATTCGTGCCGCTATGAACCTCTTTACAAATTTAAGACCTGCCAAGCTTTATCCTGCATTAAAGGGCGAATGCCCCTTGAGAGAGGATATCGTTGCACAGGGCTTTGATATTATGATTGTAAGAGAGCTTACAGGCGGTATATACTTTGGCGAAAGAGGAATGAGAGAGGGCAAGTACGGTGAGGAGGCATACGATACAGAATGCTACAGCCGTATGGAAATTGAAAGAATTGCAAGGGTAGCCTTTGAAACAGCACGCAAGCGTAATAAGAAGCTTGTCAGCATTGATAAGGCAAACGTTCTTGATACATCAAGACTCTGGAGAAAAATTGTACACGAGATATCAGCTGAGTATCCCGATGTAGAATGTACAGATATGCTTGTTGACAACGCTGCAATGCAGCTTGTAAGAAACCCTGCACAGTTTGACGTTATTGTAACATCAAATATGTTCGGTGATATTCTTTCCGATGAGGCATCTCAGATTACAGGCTCTATCGGTATGCTTCCCTCAGCATCTCTTAACGAAACAACAAGAGGACTTTATGAGCCTATTCACGGCTCAGCCCCCGATATTGCGGGACAGAATAAGGCAAATCCTATTGCCACAATTTTGTCAGCAGGTATGATGCTTCTTTATTCCTTCGGTCTTTCAAAGGAATATAATAATATTGTAGAGGCAGTGGATAAGGTCCTTGAGGCAGGCTATCGCACAGCAGACCTTTCTCACGGTGCCCCCTACCTTTCAACAACAGAAATAACAGACAAGATTATTGAAAATATTTAAGATATGGAAAACAACAGACTGAAAAAGCTTTATTTTCGACTTTGCATGACAAGTATTTTTCATAACGTACTTAAAAATCCTGTATTTTCTGCCTTTGAAGCTTATGCTAAAAGCGAAAGCACAGAGGAAAAGCTGAAGGCGTATTCCTCAATGGTTACAGCCATTTATGAAAATGGCGGTACCCTTGACGGATATTTAAGAAAGGCGATTTTTGAGGACGAAAATATTTATGTCAAGCAAAGAGCAAGGAAGATAGCTATTGATAAGAAAATGGAGAAGGCGGTGACAACAGAGCTTGATACCTTTTCGGAATTTACAGCTCTTTCTGCCGAAGACTTCAAAAACGATTTGGGTATTGATTTGTCTATTCCCGAGTTTAACTCAAGGGAGCTTGATTTAAATGTGCTTTACCACAAGAGAATAGAGGAGATTGATAAGTACGGCTATGGCGTATTTTCCTCATCTCCTATGTTTCGCCTTTCAGACTCTATGGAGATAGAGCCTGTTGTCAGTGCTGACAAAATTTCACTGGAGAAGTTTATCGGCTACAAGGAGGAAAGACAAAGGGTTATCGACAATACAGAAGCATTTTTGCAGGGCAGACCTGCTGCCAACGTGCTTCTTTGCGGTGATGCCGGCACAGGCAAGTCCTCTACTGTCAAGGCGGTGGCAAATGAATTTTTCAATAAAGGCATAAGGCTTATTGAGCTTCGTAAGGATCAGCTTTCCGCTTTGCCCTATGTTATGGGAAAAATCAGCGAAAACCCTCTTAAGTTTATAATCTTTATTGATGACCTTTCCTTTAACAAAAACGATGATAATTTCAGTATGCTTAAGGCAGCCCTTGAGGGCTCTGCATCTGCCAAGGCAGAGAATGCAGTAATTTACGCCACAAGCAACAGACGTCACATCGTTAAGGAAAGCTTTCAGGACAGAGAGGGCAGCGATATTCACAGAAACGATACCATTCAGGAAACCCTTTCCTTATCAGAGCGCTTTGGACTTACAGTACTGTTTTCCAAGCCCGACAAGAAGCTGTATCTTGAAATCATACATGAGCTTGCCGAAAGAAGCAATATCAAATGCGATTATGCTAAGCTTGATATTGATGCAGAGGCATTTGCTTTGCGCAGGGGATATCGCAGCGCAAGATGTGCCGAGCAGTTTATTAACAGTCTTTTGTAATTGACAAATACTATTTTGCAGAAAAGAGGATATTATGCTTACACTTGATAATGTTTACCGTGCAAGCTACGTGCTTAAAAACGTAATCAGAAAAACTGACGTAATATATGCCCCCAAGCTTAAAAAGGGAGCAGAGCTTTACTTAAAGACCGAGAATCTTCAGATTACCGGCTCCTTTAAGGTAAGAGGCTCATACTATAAAATGTCCACTCTCACAGAGGAGGAAAAATCAAGAGGTGTTATCGCCTGCTCAGCGGGAAATCACGCACAGGGTGTGGCTCTTTCCGCTCAGAAGAACGGAATAAAGGCAGTAATCTGTCTTCCCGACGGTGCGCCTATCTCCAAGGTAGAGGCTACAAAAAGCTACGGTGCAGAGGTGTGTCTTGTAGAGGGCGTTTATGACGATGCATACAAAAAGGCGCTCAGCCTCCGTGACGAAAAGGGTTATACATTTATTCACCCCTTTGACGATGAGGACGTCATTGCAGGACAGGGTACAATCGCCCTTGAGGTTGCAGAGCAGATTCCCGACCTTGACGCTATTATTGTTCCCGTAGGCGGAGGCGGACTTATCTCAGGCATCGCCTACACAATCAAAATGCTTAATCCTAAGATTAAGGTTTACGGCGTACAGGCAGCAGGTGCCCCCTCAATGAAAAACTCCATTAAGGACGGCAAGATTGAGGAGCTTTCTAACGTATCCACAATCGCCGACGGTATTGCCGTTAAGAAGCCCGGAAGCCTTACATATGAGCTTTGCAGCAAGTACGTTGATGAAATTGTAACCGTTACAGATGATGAAATTTCTGCAGCTATCCTTGCACTTATGGAGCAGCATAAGCTTGTTACCGAGGGTGCAGGCGCTGTTTCCGTAGCCGCTGCCATGTTCGGTAAGGTTGATATCGAAAATAAAAAGGCGGTTTGCTTACTTTCCGGCGGTAATATTGACGTTACTATCCTTTCAAGAGTAATCAAGAGAGGTCTTCTTATGTCAGGCAGAACTGCACAGCTTATGATAGAGCTTGCAGATAAGCCCGGTCAGCTTAAGAACGTATCCCGTATTATTGCAGACCTTGGCGGTAACGTAATTTCCGTTCACCACGAGAGAGCAAGCGAGGGCTCAGACGTTAACGGCTGCTACTTAAGAATCGTACTTGAAACAAGAAATTATGAGCACATAGACCAGATTAAGAAGGCTCTTTGTGACTTTGGCTTTAAGCTTTTATAAGGAGAAATTATGATAAAAAAGGTTGCTACAGATAAAGCTCCTGCAGCTATCGGCCCATATTCACAGGCTGTTATCTTCGGTGGAGCAATATATACATCAGGACAGATTGCCATAGTTCCCGAAACAGGCAACATTGAGGCTGCCGACGTTGTAGGCCAGACTGAGCAGGTTATGAAAAATCTCGGCGAGGTTTTGAAGGCTGCAGGCACCTCCTACGATAAGGCAATCAAGACCACATGCTTCCTTGCCGATATCAAGGACTTTGCACAGTTCAATGAGGTATACGGTAAGTATTTCACCTCAAAGCCCGCACGCAGCTGCGTTGCAGTTAAGGATCTTCCCAAGGGCGCTTTGGTTGAGGTCGAGGTTATTGCAGAAATCTGAATAAGCTGATTCCGCCCCAAACAAGCGGGGCGGAATTGATTTTTTACTAACATATTCTTATATTTATATAAATATTGGAAAACTACTTGACAAATAGCTGAAACAGTATTATAATTTAGTGTATTAAAGTGATAAAGTGCTAAAGCGAGGTAAAAAATGAGTAGAATACAGAATAAGGATATAGACAGACTCTTTGAGGCTATTCTCACCCTTGAAAGCGTAGAGGAATGCTATAATTTTTTTGAGGACGCTTGCACTGTCAAGGAGCTTCAGGATATCGCCCAGAGATTAAAGGCAGCCGAGATGCTTAAAAAGGGCGAGAATTATAATGTTGTCAGCAAGGAAACAGGAATGAGTACTGCTACTATAAGCAGAGTAAGCAAATGCTTAAGCTATGGTGGTGGTGGCTACCTTACAGTAATTGAAAGACTTGATAAGAAGGGTGAATAACGTGATAGAGAGTAAGCTTTTGAAAAATGAGGAGAAGGCGATTTTCGCACTTCGTGCTCTTTACAGGGGATACGGATATCTTCCTTATAAGATGAGCAAATTTGAGGAATATGACCTCTACGTGCGCAACAAGGATTTTCTTGTTAGTGACACGGTTATTACCTTTAATGATACAAACGGTAAGCTTCTTGCATTAAAGCCGGACGTTACCCTTTCTATAATCAAAAATACAACCGATGAAATCGGCTGTAAGCAAAAGGTATATTACAACGAAAACGTGTACAGAGTATCGGGCAGCACACATCAGTTCAAGGAGCTTATGCAGACAGGTCTTGAATGTATCGGTGATATTGATATGTACGATATATTTGAGGCAGTATATCTTGCTGCAAAAAGCCTTGATACTATCTCTCCCGACTTTGTGCTTGATATATCCCATATGGGAGTGCTTTCCGCAGCTCTTGATGAGGTGTGCGACAGCGCAGAATTCAAAAAGGAGATTATTGCCCTCATAGGTGAGAAAAATCCCCACGAGGCAGAGGCTCTTTGTGAAAGATATTCAATTGATAAAGACGGTAAGGAAAGGGTGTGTGCCTTTGTTAATCTTCACGGCAACACAGAAAAGGTTATTTCCAGACTTGAGTCTCTTTGTCAGGGTGAAAAATCAAAAGGAGAGCTTAATAATCTTAAGGAGCTTTGCGCTCTTATTGATAAGACAGAATATGCAAAAAATGTAAGAATTGATTTTTCCGTTTTAAACGATATGAGCTATTATAACGGCATTGTATTCAAGGGCTTCCTTGAGGGTATTCCCGAGGGCGTTCTTTCAGGTGGCAGATACGATAAGCTTATGGAAAGAATGGGCAGAAAATCAGGTGCTATCGGCTTTGCCCTTTACCTTGATTTGCTTTATGAGCTTGAAACGGATAAGAAATCATATGATGTTGACACCCTTGTTTTGTATTCCGATAACACAGATATTGCAAAGGTGTCAGCTAAGGTAAATGAGCTTAATTCCATGGGAATATCCGTAACAGCCCAAAAGGCTATCCCCACTAAGCTCAGATACAGAGAGCTTGTAGATCTTACAAAGGAGGGCAGATAATATGATTAATGTTGCGCTCCCAAAGGGCAGACTTGGCGAAAAGGTATACGCCATGTTTGAAAATGCAGGGTATGAGTGTCCCGCTATTAAGGAAAACACAAGAAAGCTCATATTTGAAAACAAGGAAAAGGGTGTAAGATTTTTCTGGGTAAAGCCCTCTGATGTTTCCATTTACGTTGAAAGAGGCGCAGCCGATATCGGTGTGGCAGGTAAGGATATTTTGCTTGAATATTCCCCCGATGTATATGAGCTGCTTGATCTTAATATGGGCAAATGCCGAATGGCTGTAGCAGCACAAAACGGCTTTTACGATGATAACTCACGCACGCTTAAGGTGGCTACAAAGTTTGTAAATATTGCAAGAAAATTTTACGCATCAAGATGCCGTGATATAGATATTATCAAGCTTAACGGCTCAATTGAGATTGCCCCTATCTTAGGACTTGCAGATGTTATTGTTGATATTGTGGAAACAGGTACAACCCTTAAGGAAAACGATTTAAGCGTTGTTGAAACCATAGTTCCAATCAGCGCAAGGCTTATTTCAAACAAGTCAAGCTTTAAATTCAAAACAGAAGAAATTGAAAATATAGTTAAATGTATGAAGGCTCAGGTGAAGACCGATGATTAGGATATACAAGTACGGAGAGGTATCAAATGAGGAAATCTTCTCCCGTGAAAATATAGCCTCTGATGTAGAGGGCGTTGTTTCTGAAATTATTGCCAATGTTATACTTAATAAGGATAAGGCGCTTTACGAATATTCCCTTAAGTTTGATAAGGCAGCTCTTTCCTCTCTTGAGGTAAGCGAGGACGAGATTGATGAGGCATTTGCATCTGTAGACGCTGAATTTGTAGAAATTATTAAGGAGGCTGCGGAAAATATCCGTGATTTCCATAAGCATCAGGTCAGAAACAGCTTTGTAATAAGCGAAAATGATGGAGTAGTTACAGGACAAAAGGTTATGCCTATTGAAAAGGTAGGACTTTACGTGCCCGGTGGCACAGCTGCATACCCCTCCACAGTTCTTATGGATTCAATTCCTGCTAAGATTGCAGGCTGCAGCCAGATTGTAATGGTAACCCCTCCTATGAAAAACGGCAAGGTTAACCCTGTAATTCTTGCAGCAGCTAAGATTGCGGGAGTTGACAGAATATTCAAGGTTGGTGGCGCACAGGCAATTGCAGCCTTAGCCTACGGAACAGAAACTGTTCCCAAGGTTGATAAGATTGTAGGCCCCGGTAACGCTTACGTAGCCGAAGCGAAGAAGCAGGTATTCGGCAAGGTAAATATTGATATGATTGCCGGCCCCTCAGAAATTCTTGTGGTAGCCGATAAAACCTGTAGCCCCGCATACGTGGCTGCCGATTTACTCTCTCAGGCAGAGCATGACAGAATGGCAAGTGCAGTTTTGGTAACCGACAGCTATGAGCTTGCAGAGGCTGTAAGCGATGAAATAGAGAAGCAGATTCCTATGCTTCCGAGAGCTGATATTGCAAGATGCTCCATTGATAATAACGGCAAGATAATCGTTAGCGAAAATAATCTTATGCTTGCAATTGATATTGCAAACGAGATAGCTCCCGAGCATCTTGAAATCTGTGTTGATAACCCCTTTGATTATCTTGACAAGATAAAGCACGCAGGCTCAATCTTTATGGGCAAGTACTGTCCCGAGGCGCTTGGCGACTACTTTGCAGGGCCTAATCACACACTCCCCACAAGTGGCACAGCAAGATTTTCAAGCCCACTTTCCGTTGACGATTTCGTGAAGAAATCTCAGTTTACCTATTACACAAAGGACGCACTTTCAAAAGTAGCAGACAAGATTTCCTACTTTGCAAAGAAGGAAGGACTCCACGCCCACGCAAAGAGTGCAACTATTCGTTTCGAGGACTGATATGAGCAGATTTTTCAGCAGCAAGTATTCAAATCTTGAGGCATACACCCCCGGTGAGCAGCCAAGAGATATGAAATATATAAAATTGAATACCAATGAATCTCCCTTTCCCCCCTCAGAAGCAGCCCTTGATGCCGCCTACAGAGAGGCAGGTAAGCTTCAGCTTTATTCTGACCCTCAGTGTACTGAGCTTACGGAAAAGGCTGCAGAGGTTTTTGGGGTTTCAAGGGACGAAATCCTTATGACCAACGGCTCTGATGAAATACTTAATTTTGCTTTTATGGCATTTTGCGACAATGAGCATTCCATAGTATTTCCAGATATAACCTACGGCTTTTATCCTGTTTTTGCAGAGCTTAACGGTATTGCCTACAAGGAAATCCCTTTAAAAGAGGATTTCACCATTGACTATAAGGAATATGTAGGTATTAACAAAAACATAGTTATAGCTAACCCAAATGCTCCCACAGGTATTGCCTTAACGCTTTCGGAAATAGAACAAATCGTTAAGTCAAATCCCGATAATGTGGTTATTATTGATGAGGCATACGTGGACTTTGGTGGCGAAAGCGCCATACCGTTAACAAAAAAATACGACAATTTACTTGTAACAGGCACATTTTCAAAGTCGCGCTCACTTGCAGGCGCACGTCTTGGATTTGGTATAGGCGCAAAATCTCTTATAAGCGACCTTAATACAATAAAGTATTCAACTAACCCCTATAACATAAACAGAATGACTATGGCAGTAGGATACGCTGTGCTTTGCGATAATGAATACTATATGGAGAACTGCCGTACCATTATGGAGGTAAGGGAATACGTAACGGACAGGCTTAAGGCTATGGGCTTTAGCGTTCTGCCCTCAAGGGCTAACTTTATCTTTGCTACGCATAATGATATTTCAGGCTTTGACCTTTATGATAAGCTTAAAAAAAGAGGCATTCTTATTCGTCACTTCAACAAGGACAGAATAAAGGATTATAACAGAATCACCATTGGAACAAAGGATATGATGGATAAATTCCTAAGTGCAGTATCCGAGATTTTAGAGGAGAAATAATATGAGAAATTACGAAATAAAGCGTAAAACCGCAGAAACAGATATAGCTCTTTCCCTTAATTTAGACGGCAAGGGACAGGGAATAATAGACACAGGGTGCGGATTTCTTGACCATATGCTTACTCTTTTCTCAAAGCATGCTCACTATGACCTTTCAGTTAAGTGCATAGGTGATACTAATGTGGATTATCACCACACAGTTGAGGATATCGGTATTTGTCTCGGTAAAGCATTTAATGAGGCAATAGGCGATAAAAAGGGAATTTGCCGTTACGGAGATAAGACTATCCCCATGGACGAAACGCTTATTCTTTGTGCTGTTGATATTTCCGGCAGAGATTATCTTGGCTATGCTCTTGATATTCCTGCATACAAGGTAGGAGACTTTGATACTGAGCTTGTAGGTGAGTTTTTTATGGCATTTGTACGTGAGGCGAAAATCACTCTTCATATCCGTCAGATATGCGGTGTAAACTCTCACCACATAATTGAGGGTGCCTTTAAGGCATTTGCAAGAGCGCTTTCCTCTGCTACAAGCATTGATGAAGAATTTAAAGAAGAAATTCCTTCTACTAAGGGAGTAATTTAATGATTGCGATAATAGACTACGGCGTTGGCAATCTCTTTTCCCTTTGCTCATCATTCAAGTCAATAGGGGCAGAGGTTACCGTAACATCTGATGCTGAAATTATCAGAAAAGCCGACAAAATAATTTTACCCGGTGTTGGCGCCTTCGGTGATGCAATTAAGAAATTAAACGACACAGGGTTAGGGAAAATTATAATAGAAGAAGTAAAAAAGGGCAAAAAGCTTATGGGCATCTGCCTTGGTATGCAGCTTCTTTTTGAAAAAAGCTACGAGTATGGAGAACATAAGGGCCTTTCCTTACTTAAGGGTAGCGTAGTTCCTATGGAAAATAAGATACCAAAAGAGCTTAAAATCCCGCATATAGGCTGGAATGCCTTGCACTTTACAAGAAGTCACCCTCTTTTCAAGTACATAAATGAGGAGGACTGTGTATATTTTGTTCATTCCTACTATGCAGAGGGCTGTGATGACAGCTTACTTGCAACTGCAGAATACGGACGTGAGCTTACTGCTGCAGTAGTTAAGGATAACGTAGCCGGAATGCAGTTCCACCCCGAAAAAAGCGGAGATGTGGGACTTAATATATTAAAGGCCTTTTGTGAATGGGAGGACGGAGAATGAACATATTTCCTGCCATAGATTTATATGATAAAAAGGCTGTCCGTCTTTTTAAGGGCGACTATAATCAGATGACCGTTTATAGCGAAAACCCCATAGACGTAGCACGGGATTTTGAGAAAAAGGGCGCAAAATTTATCCATATGGTAGACCTTGAGGGCGCAAAGGACGGAACAACACCAAATATTGAAATTGTATCACAGATAGCAAATGAAACCTCTCTTTTCGTTGAAATAGGCGGAGGCATCCGTTCTATGGAAACGGTTGAGAGATATCTGTCGTCAGGTGTATCAAGGGTAATCCTTGGCACATCAGCCGTAACCGATGAGGAATTTTTAAGGTCGGCTATATCAAAATACGGTGATAAAATTGCTGTTGGCGCTGACGTAAAGGACGGCTACATAGCTATTAAGGGTTGGCTTGAAAAGAGCAGCTATACCCTTGATGCTTTCTTTGAAAAAATGCAGAGGCTTAATGTAAAAACAATCATCTGCACAGATATATCCAAGGACGGTGCGATGAAGGGTACTAACCTTAAAATGTACAGCGAGCTTTCAAAAAAATACTCTCTCGACATAGTTGCGTCGGGGGGAGTGTCTACAATTAATGATATTACCGAGCTTCGCAAAATGGAGCTTTACGGTGCTATAATCGGTAAAGCATATTACACAGGTGCAATTGACCTTGCCGAAGCTATCGAGGTGGCAAAATGATTACAAAAAGAATAATTCCCTGCCTCGATGTTAAGGACGGCAGAGTAGTAAAGGGAGTTAACTTTCTTGGCCTTGCCGACGTTTCCTCCCCTGTAAGGCTGGCAGAATTTTATTCTCAGTGTGGCGCTGATGAGCTGGTGTTTTACGATATCACAGCCTCAGCTGAGGGACGTGCGCTCTTTACCGACATTCTTTGCGAGGTGGCAAGTAAGATATTTATTCCTCTTACCGTTGGCGGTGGCATTAACACAATTGAGGACTTTGATAGGGTGCTTAAGTGTGGCGCTGATAAGGTAAGCGTAAACTCAGGCGCTATAAGAAACCCTATGCTTATCAAGGAGGCGGCACAGAAGTACGGCAATCAATGCGTAGTTATATCAGCCGATATAAAGCGTGTGGACGGCGTATTCCGTGTCTTTGCCAAGGGTGGACGTGAGAATACAGGCATGGAGGCAATCTCCTGGATAAAGAAATGCGTTGAGCTTGGTGCCGGCGAGGTAGTAGTTAACTCTATTGATACGGACGGAGTAAAGGGTGGCTTTGATATAGAAATGCTGAGAGCTGTATGCGATGCTGTAAATGTACCTGTAATTGCATCGGGAGGAGCCGGCAGCACACAGCACTTTGTAGATCTCTTTAAGGAGATACCCGATATAGATGCAGGTCTTGCCGCATCTGTATTCCATTTTGGAGAAATTGAAATTAAGGAGCTTAAAAGGGTCCTTCGCAATAACAACATAACTGTGAGGTTATAAAATGATTAATATTGATGAACTTAAATTTGATGAAAAGGGCTTAATTCCCGCCGTTGTGGTTGACAGCATTACAAAAAATGTGCTTACCGTGGCGTATATGAATAAGGAAAGCCTTAAAATATCTATGGAGAAGGGGCTCACCTGCTTTTACAGCCGTTCAAGAAATGAGCTTTGGCTCAAGGGCGAAACAAGTGGCAACTATCAGCACATTGTGTCTATAACAGCAGACTGTGATAAGGACGCTTTAACCGTTGTAGTTGAAAAGGACGGCCCTGCCTGTCATATGGGCACAGATTCCTGCTTTACAAATCCTGTATATCAGAGTGAGAGCCTTAATCAGTTTACCTTAGAGGGACTTTACGACCTTTTGGTAGGCAGAAAACAGGATAAGCCTGAGGGCTCATATACAACCTACCTTTTTGAAAAGGGAACAGATAAGATTCTTAAAAAGGTTGGTGAGGAATGTACAGAGGTTATTATTGCAGGAAAGGCTGATGATAAAAAGGAAACAATCTATGAGATTGCCGACCTTGCATATCACGTAATGGTGCTTATGGTACAAATGGGCATTTCCGTTGAGGACGTACACAGAGAGCTTGCGTCAAGACATATAATCGACCATAAGGTTAAGCAGGAGAAGATGACAAAATGAAGCTTTCAACCTACCATCTCCATACCACCTACTGCGACGGTAAGAACTCAGCAGAGGAAATGGTGCTTAAGGCAATAGAGCTTGGCTGTCCCGAAATCGGATTTTCAGGTCACGCATATATGGACTTTGACGGTAGCTGGTGTATGACAGTTGAAAATACCGAAAGGTATAAAAAGGAAATAACCGGGCTTAAGGAAAAGTATAAGGACAAAATCAAAATTTATATGGGTATAGAGCAGGACTATTTTTCCTGCCTTGATACAGATGATTACGATTATGTTTTAGGCTCTGTTCACTACGTTTATAAAAATGGAGAATACCTTCCCGTAGACTTAAGCTTCAATGCTACAAACGCATTTGTAGATAAGCATTACGGTGGCGATATGTACGCATATTGCGAGGATTATTATAAGCTTGTTGCAGACCTATACAATAAGACCAAGTGCAATATAATCGGCCACGTTGACCTTTGCACTAAGTTTAACGAGGGTGGAAGACAGTTTGACACATCAAACGAAAGATATGTTAAATGCGCCACCGAGGCAGTAGCAGAGCTTCTTAAGACTCCTGCGATTTTTGAAATCAATACAGGCGCAATCTCCCGTGGCTACAGAACAGAATCCTACCCCGAAGCATTTTTGCTTAAGGAAATCGGAGAAAGCGGAAAAAAATTCGTAATAAACTCCGATACCCATTCAACATCTACTATTGATTTCGGACTTGATGAGGAAGCAAAAAAGCTTGATAGCTTAGGCTACAAATATATAACCTCACTTGACGAAATAATATCAAAATAACAAAAAATCGCACCACGGTGCGATTTTTTGTTGTAATGATATTAGTATAACCAGCTTGATGGAATTAAAAATGTATAGGGTGCGGTAACAATTGCGAATACAAGAGACAAAGTTAGCCGTGCTTTTTTATCAGCTTTCTTAAATGTTATAAAAAAGTTGAAAACAAAAATTAAAATCGAAGATATAACAAGTGCAGGAATTGTTATATACGGTTCATCTCCCATATTTCCCACTTCAAATCCAACCGTCATAAGAAGCATATATGCAGCGCCGATAATATCGGAAAGCATTCCAAAGCAAAAAACCTTAAGAATATGCTTTTTATAAAACTCTTTTATACCTGCTATTTTCAATACTTTCAAGCTTATAAGTAAAACGAGGCTATCGATAATAAAGTTTCCCGGCAGGATAACCAGCCATGCTATCGGAAACATCATAAGCATCCAGAACGGAAATAAAACATTATATAGCTTAATATTATTTTTCATAAAACAACCTCCTAATTTATTATTTAGAGAATCGGTTTATTTCACCACTCCATTAATCGCTGTTTCAAGAGAATAGTCGCCGTAGGTTACGGGTACACCGTAAACCTCTTCATATTTTGCAAAGCAAAGACGGGAGTTTTCCTCCTGCATAATTTTTGCATTTTCACGTACCAGCTTGTCCTTGTCAGGATAGATAGGCTTCATTACGTGGATAGTGTATTTAAGGTCGGGGAAGCCGTCCTTACCTATCGTCCCCTTTTTTGAAAGAGTAACAAAGCAGGGGATTATGGGTACATTATTTTTAGCTGCATAATGGTATGCTCCTATTCTGTAGGGGCGAGGCTTGGGATAATTCCACCAAAGAGCCTGTTCGGGATATATAAGAATAAAATTATCCTTCTTTAAAAGCTCTGCAATAGACAAATCAAGCTTTTTCATAGTATGGAGATTAGAGCTTAAGGGCAGAGTACGGCAGTTTCTTAAAAGAAAGCCAAAAAGCCCCGTCATAAAGAAATTACCCTCACGCACAACCTTGTAAAGCTTGTGCTTTTTCTTTGCCTTTTCCGATGCAATTTTTACATTCAAACTTTCAAAAAAGCCAAAATGATTGCTTGTTATAATCGCACCGCCCTTAATGTTACGAATGTTTTCCTCACCTAAAACGGTAATGTCGAATTTTTTCTTCATAATCTTTTTGCCTACCCATTCAATAACGGAGGCAAAAAAGGTCTTTATCTTTGAGGAAAGCTTTTTATTTAAATAGTCTACCTCATGGGGCAAAATCGGACGTGTAGGAGGGTCAATTTCTGCATTTTCAAAGAAGCTTTCCCCACCCTCTTTTTCAAACTGGCTTATTCTGTTTATAACATCTACACGGTCCTGTGCAAGGGGTATCTTCTTTTCGTCCATCATAAAATTCCTGTATCAAATAATGTTTTCTTAAAGTTTTTATCGCTGTTCACTATACGGATAGTGCTTTTTACCAGCTCCTCACCGCCCTTGGCCTGTGCAAGAAGCTTTTCTTCATTGAAATTACGGCGCATTTCAAGTATATCCTCATAATAGGGAGTATCCTTTGCATATTTCCAGAAGCAATCGCTGTAATTTATACCGTCCTGCTGCCAGGGCTTAGCAAAATTATTGTAGTGAACTATCATAGGATTTTCGTAGCTTCCGTCAATTGCCATCTTGTCCCAGCCCTCATCGACATAGAGAACTCTGTCCTTGCAGATTACGTTTAGGTAGTCCTGGTCGGGACAAACGGTTTCAAAGCGATAGGTCTTGAAAAGATGCTCAAATTTACCCTCAAGGTCAAATTTACGCATTTCATCAAGGTTCATAAGCATCATGCCGGAGTTGAAATAGTTTGTATAGGGATAAATTCCACAGCCAAGCTCTGCATAATCACGGAATTCCTGTCTTGAGGCAATAACTGCATCAGGCACACCACCAAGAAGCTTGTCCCCAAGCTCAATTTTATAAAGCTTAGCCACGTCCTCAAGAATTACCATATCAGCATCAAGATAGATAGCCTTTTTAAATTCGGGGAACATACCGGGAATAAATATTCTGAAGTAGATAGACACGGTATAATAATCACGGAGATTAAGCTTTTTACCGTAGGTTACAAGCTTTTCGGAAACGTCAATAAAGCAGATGCTTACATTTTCCTTTTCCATAGCTGTTATTATTTTCATATTTTTAATGCTCATCTTTGAATGGAGAACAAACACAAAATAGTTGTTTTCCTTCGATGAATTCTCAATAAAAGATTTTATAGCAACCCCAAGAAAGGGAATATAGTTATCATCACAAGAGAAGAATACAGGTACGTTAGTCTTACTCACTTGCTACCTCCTTAAATTCCTTATAGGCTTCCTTCTTTTCCTTGAAAAGCTCTATAATGCTGTCATATTTATGTGTAAGCTCAGGCACCTTGTCGGTATGCCAGGGCTTAATATTTCTTGTGTGAAAATATGGGAACCAGATAATAGTCTTTGCAAAATGCTGAACTACTGTCTCATCCTTAAAATGCTTCTGCTCATTAAACTTAGTGTCAATTATCATTTTTCCCACAGCCAAACGGTTTAAGGCAGTCTGGTCGGGAAGAAACACCTTCTTTTCGTTAAGAAGCTTTATTGATTTTTCAAAAAGCCCTGTTTCCCTTATTCTGTCAAGATTCAAAAGAAGCACGCCTGCATTTATGTATCTTGCACCAAGGAACCACTTGCCGTAGTAGTCAAGGCTTCCTGCCAGCTCATTATCTCCCAAATCAATATCGTAAAGCTCCTTAATATCCCTTGCCACAATCGTGTCTGCATCAAGGTAAATCACCTTGCTTGGAAGAAAATCAATCTTGTCAGCAAAAAGACGCAAAAACGTGTAGGGAGTGTAGGAGGTTACTGCGTTTGGCGAATTCAAAAGAGTAGCCTTATAAAGCTCACCGATATCAACAAGAGTAGCCGAGCTTTCTGGATTTTTCTCCTTGCAAAGCTTGTCTATGTAGTCTGCTTGATTTTTTGTAAGAGGCAAAAACCTTTCGTTTTGCTCAGTTAAATCCATAGTGAACAAATAGATGGAAACAGGCTCACTGCTGCTTTCGATAACCGATAAAGCAGATATTAGTATTCCGTCAAATATTCCATAATTTCCCGCATAAATTATCGGTATCATAGCTTCTCCTTACTTCTTTATGTACTTAATTCTTTCGTAGGTGCTGCTTTCACTACGCTTAACCATAGCTTCATATACAGCATCTCTCAACCTTTTCTGTGCTTCCTTAGGCTTCAATTCCTTGTTGGGATAAAAGGGGCCGTCGATATATACTGTCGCCTTGGGAACCTTTCTCAGTCTTCTTTTCGAATATGTAACCGTAGCTGCAAACACAGGTGCATTATGCTTTATAGGATAAGCAAAGGATGTGTCTGCAAAATCACGAATCTTGGTGTAATAGGGCCAGATGTGCGCCTCGGGATAAATACAAATTGCGCCACCCTCATTTATTCTTGTGCTGATAGCATCAAGAAACCCACGGTAGCCATCAATGGAGGTGGGTGTTGGAATTGCACCGCATCGCATTATAAATCCCTTTGTTCCCTTGGTTGATATATTGTCAGGATGTACAACCATATATGTTTTCTTAGGGAAGGAGTATACGTTTGGTATAAATGCATCTCCTGCCATAAGGGTGTGGTTTGAATAAACAAAGTATCCCTGCTTCTTCATTTCCTTAAGAGATTTTTTGTTTACAACCTTAAGGCCAAATTTAAGCTTACACCAAAGGAAAGCGATGGGAGTCATTATAACCCTGTATACAAGAAAGGTGGATAGGGAATGGAAAAAGCCCTTTTTTATATACTTGAAGCTTTTATCAACCTTAACGGTATTTTTTGTGATTCCGGAAAACTCATTGTTCCTTTCATCATCGTAATATATCACCTTTTGCTTCATGGCTGTACCCCCTTTCCTTTACTATAATAAATAATAACAAGAAAGCACTAAAATTAAAAGGACATACCTATATTTTCCACTCTAAAATTTTTTGAGAGAATTCTCATAACTGTAGAAAACGGACTCTACAAAAGTGAGAACCCTTGATTTTATTGGGAAAAACCCTTGATTTTATTAAATAAATAATATATAATGAAACCAGTATAAAGTGAAATTTTTTGAAAATTCTCACATTCTGAGAGAGGAAAACAAGGAATTATGAAGGATATTAAGCCTATTATAGCTGCTAATCTTGTTACCTTGAGAAAGGAAAAGGGGCTTACTCAGGCAGAGCTTGCTGAGAAGCTAAGCTACTCTGACAAGGCAATTTCCCGTTGGGAAAGGGGAGATACTCTACCTGATATAAGCGTGCTTTATGAAATATGTAATTACTATAATATTACCCTTGATATGCTGGTCAGCGATGAGCCGATTATAAGGGAGGAGGAAAAGGTTTATACAAAAAATTCTCTGGCTTATAAGATTTGGGCAACTATGCTTTCCGTAACTTTTGTATGGCTTGCAGCCACCATTACCTTTATATATTCCAATGTAAAGGGTGAGGGCTACAATTTCTGGATGGCATTTGTATGGGCTGTACCCCTTACTTGTATTGTGCTTAAGATTGCAGGACGAAATATTTTCAACACAGTTCTGAAAATCATTACCGATTCTGTGCTTATATGGTCAATTCTTGCATCATTTTACTTACAGCTGTTGCCTTACAACATCTGGATGATATTCCTGCTTGGCATTCCCGTACAGACAATAATATTCCTTTGGATAAGAATGAAAAAATACAGATAATAAAAAAGTCGACCACGTGGTCGACTTTTTTTATGGATTAAAGCTCTTCAAGCATTTCTTCGGTTGAAAGTCTGATTTCAAGATTACCGTTTCTGCATCTTAATTCGTCAATCATTGATTTTTCGGACACACCACTCTTAAAATCTACAAGATATTTAAGCTTAAATAAGCTACCAAGGTTAGAGGTTTTTACAGATACAAGCTCATGGCGCTTTGTGTATTTATTAAGAATTTCATCAAATACCTCATCATAGCTTAAATCCTCGGGGATTGTAATAAGAAGCGCCTTTGTATTTTCCTTTACGCTTCCAATTTTAATTGCTTTAAAGGCTACTGTAATCAGCGCAAGAAGAATTGCAAAGAGAATTGAGTAGGCAAGATATCCCATACCGCTTATAAGACCTGCACCCATTGCAATAAAGATTGTGCAGATTTCCTTTGCGCTACCGGGGGCAGAACGGAATCTTACAAGGCTGAACGCACCTGCAACCGCAACACCCGTACCGATATTACCGTTTACCATCATAATAACAGCACAAACTACGGCAGGTAAAATACATATGGTCATTAAAAAGCTTTTTGTATATCTGCTTTTGTATGTATATGCAGCAGCGATTGCCACACCTGCTATAATGGAGGCGAGAATACAGAGAAGAAAATCACCCACAGAAATTACAGCCTCACCGGGCTGACTGAAAATACCGCTGAATATTTTTTCTAACATTTTATAAGCTCCTTCTTTTTGCTCTGGCACACATCAATATAGGCTGTGCCGTATTTTGAAAATGAGATTTTGTAAATTTTGTTTTCGCTTAGAAAAGAGGTAAACCAAAGGGGAAGTGCATAGGCGGTTTTAACCTCCATAACTATTATTCCGTCATCAAGTATTCGCTTGCCGAAAACCCCGCTTTCAAGAGAAAGGGAATCCTCTCGGTAGAGAATATTTCTGTCAAAGGTGATTCTGAAGGTTTCGTCGGTTTTAGAGTAAAACGCCTCACGCTCATAGGAAATTACCATGCTTGGCATAAGGTCCTTGTAATAGGAAATAAAGTAGTCTATCTCCCTTGATATCTGATTGTCGGGTAAAGAGCTTTTGCCGGCAATATAGTCAACTGCCTCCTTCTCCTTAAGTCGAACTCGCCTTTTGTAAACCACACCCTTAAACTTCTTTTTGAGCTCAAGAAATACGGGTGTATCAGCCGTTGTTTCTCCGTAGCTGCGAAGTCTGATTTTTTCCTTATAAACAGGCTTATCAATGGAGTTTCTAATTAAAAGGTGGGAGGGAGTGTCAAAATATATGTTTCTTATAACGCTTTTTCCGTACGCATCATCAGTCATATATTCATAGAACATTGACTTAAGCTTGGCACATTGCTCCTCAGTAATGAGAAACTTAAGCTCATACCGCTTAAACACGGTTTGATTTTTCATTTTATCCCTCCTTTTCTTAATTTTAACATAATAAACTTAAATGTGCAATAAAAATCAAAAATAATTTCGTATGTCGCCCTTTAACTTGACATCTATTTTAAAAAATGGTACAATAAAGAGGATAACGGAGGATATAACTATGGAAGCTGGAAAAGTATTTACAATAGAAGCAAAGGTTACAGAAAATGATACCGCTAAGGTGTTTGGCAGCGGTGAGCTTGAGGTTCTTGCCACACCTAAAATGATTGCGCTTATGGAGATGGCATCCTACAAGTGTATTGCAGATGAGCTGGAGGAGGGCGCTACCACAGTAGGCACCTACCTTGATGTTAAGCATCTTGCCGCTACCCCTGTCGGAATGGGCGTAAGGGTGGAAAGCACACTTACATCATCTGAGGGACGTAAGCTTACATTCAGCGTTAAGGCATACGATGAAAGTGGCATTATCGGTGAGGGCACACACGAAAGATTTATCGTGTACAGCGAAAAGTTTACAGCTAAAACCTATGCAAAATTGGACAAATAAAAGGAAACGGTGCTGAAATTTCAGCACCGTTCTTATTTAAAATGATTTTACATCCTTATTTTTATAGGTGGTAAATCTGATTACATATCCGTTAGTTTCAATAGGGTCGCTAACATATACGCATTCCATATTTTCCATTTTATCAAGGTTTTCGTAAAATACCTCAGCGCTTCCGTCTGCCTCAACCTTTGTAATAAGGTATTCGTCGCAGTAGGGAAGCATGGTCTTATAGAACATAGCTCCGCCTATAACGTAAATTTCGTCAGAATCATATTTTTTAAGCTCACAAAACAGCTCATCAAGTGTGTGTACAACTGTACAATCATCACGTTCAACCTCTTTAGGTGCAAGAACAATGTTTGTTCTGTTCTTAAGAGGCTTGCTGCCGGGGAAGGAAAGCAAGGTGTTGTAACCCATACAGCAAACCTTACCCATAGTGGTTTTTCTGAAGAATGCCATATCCTCGGGAATGGAGAAAAGAAGATCGTTCTTTTTGCCGATACCCCATTTATTATCAACTGCTACAATAGTTTTCATCAGATAGCCACCTCAATCTTGTCCTCAAGCTTTGTATACTCATAGCCCTCAAGCTTGAAATCGTCTACTGTGAAATCGTAGAAATTCTTGATTTCGGGATTTATCCACACCTTAGGTGCAGGATACTGAGGATTTTTAAGAATCTTTTCAACAATGGGAACGTGTCTGTCATAAATATGTGCATCTGCAATTACGTGTACAAGCTCACCGGCCTTAAGTCCGGATACCTGTGCAAGCATCATAAGAAGAATAGCGTATTGTACAACGTTCCAGTTGTTAGCTGTAAGCACGTCGTTGCTGCGCTGATTAAGAATGCCGTTTAGTGTGTCACCCGAAACATTAAAGGTCATTGAGTATGCGCAGGGGTAAAGGTTCATTTCGGAAAGGTCCTGATGAACGTAAATATTTGTCATAATTCTTCTGGAGGCGGGGTTGTGCTTAAGGTCGTAGAGAACTCTGTCAACCTGGTCCATCATACCCTCCTTATACTTGTGCTTTACGCCAAGCTGATAGCCGTAAGCCTTACCGATAGAGCCGTTTTCGTCAGCCCAGCTATCCCAGATATGAGAATTAAGGTCATTTATATTGTTGGATTTCTTCTGCCATATCCAAAGAATTTCGTCAATAGCTGACTTAAAGGCAGTACGGCGAAGAGTGATAATAGGAAATTCCTCCTGAAGATTGTATCTGTTTACAATGCAGAATTTCTTTACAGTATGTGCGGGAGTACCGTCCTCCCAATGGGGACGTACATTCTGGTCGGTGTCCCAATGGCCGTTATCAATTATTTCACGGCAGGTTTTAATAAACAATTCATCAGCTCTGCTCATAATAACTCCTTAGCTTATTAGCATTATCAATTAATTATATCAAAATCATAAGATATTTTCAATAGAAAAAATCAAGTTTTAAAATATAAGGAAAAAATTTAGCAAAAAAGAGCAGAAAACTACGGAAAAATTACCCTAAAAAATATTTCCAAAAAATTAAAAAAAGGTATTGACAAGAAAAATAAGTTATGATATAATAGTCAAGCATTAAGCATGAGTTAGTTATGGCGGAATAGCTCAGAGGCTAGAGCATCCGGTTCATACCCGGCAGGTCATAGGTTCAAATCCCATTTCCGCCACCACTCATGGCCCGTTGGTCAAGCGGCTAAGACACGGCCCTTTCACGGCTGTAACATGGGTTCGATTCCCGTACGGGTCACCAGCAAAGCGAAAAGGACACTCAAACGAGTGTCCTTTTTGTTTTGCTGACGGTCCATACGGACCGAATCGACCCATCTTCAAAATGCAACCGCATTTTGAATTGGGTTCGCATTTTCGACCAAGACCGTTGTCTGCTTGCAAGGCAAAAGGTCGGGCGAAAATAGCTCCGCAAGGAGCCTTCCTGCTTGCTTTTGTATCGCAAAAGTACGGGTTACAAGTATTTAACGGGGTGCGTGGTTCAAGCCCAACTGCTTCGTGTCGAAGCCACAAAAGTTGGGCTTCTTCCCGTACGTGGTCACCAATATTAACCTAAATCGAACATTCGTCAGAATGGTTTGGTTTAGGTTTTTATTTTTGCCTTTTTCTTCGCAAGCACAAACGGCTGTTTATGCCGCGAAAGACTCTTGGCACGAGCAGGGAGTGTGGTAGGTTGGAGCGCCACGGGCAAACAAAAAAGCCGTCCTCGGCTATGCAGTTGGCTTTTTGCCCGACTACACATTCCGAGGAGGCTTCTGTCAATTGTTACATGGAACAATTGCCGATTCTTATATATGTTAAATATCTATACCTTTTAAATATTCAACAATTCCGGTATATGTACCGTATGTTTGATAATATTTATCTATAATCTCCGTGCTTCCGGTTTTACCAATGCAATGTTGTATGGCAGCTATGATTTCCATAACTTCGTTAGAAATATCCTTCATATTTACACAACAAACATCTGGTGTGATACAACACAATGATGAAGTATTAGTTATCTCTTGGTTTTTCATCACGATAGAATTGAGCTTGCTTGTCGAACATCTCGGCGTATATACCACCCTTTTCATATAATTCTTTGTGAGTTCCATATTCAACAACACTACCATTATCAAATACAGCAACTTTGTCTGCCAACTGAACTGCCGAAAGCCTATGTGTAACTAAAACTGCAGTTTTATGCTTTATCATATCATTAAACTGTGTGTAGATTTCATATTCGGCGTTAGGATCAAGAGCCGCTGTAGGTTCATCAAGAATATAAATTTCACCACCCTTGTACAAAGCCCTAGCTATAGCTATTCTCTGGTTTTCTCCGCCAGATGGTTCAATTCCTGTAGGATCAATCCATTTACTAACTTGCGTATCATATCCTTTAGGAAGCTTTTGTATAAGATTGTCAAGATGACATTGGTTGAGGATGTTGTCAAGTTTATTAGCATCATAATCGGCGCTTAAAGCGATATTTATACCGATTGAAAAATAATATTTTACAAAATCCTGAAAAACAGGCGCAAATAATTTTCTATATTCTTCTGCATCATACTCGGTAATATTCCGACCATTTAATAGAATTTTTCCCTCTGTAGGCGTATACAGCCTTGTTAACAACTTTACAAATGTGGATTTTCCAGCACCATTGGCTCCTACTATGCAAAGTTTTTCTTTAAAATTAATTGAAATATTAATATTTTTCAACGCATAAATATCGCTTCCTGGATATTTAAAAGATACGTCTTTAAATTCAATTACTGACTCTTTTGAATAATCAATACCTAAATTTCCTAAAGCATGACTTGTTGTTGGTAAACTCATAAACTGATTTAACTCATCTACATTTAAGCTGATTTGCGCTAGTTCTAAAAATGAATTAATAAAGCCACTTAAGGCACCTTTGAATCTACTATAATACGATAAATATATAGTAAAATTACCTATAAGCATTGCTCTCATTAATACACGAATAATTAAATATGCATATATTATAACATTTTGAACAAGTTCAAAGAAAGTGTTATAGTTGGATGGAATATTTTGGTTTTTAAAATATTCCATGTTTAAATTAATGGATTCTTGTTTTACCTTTTTGTATTCATTTAATAAGAGATTCGACATGTTAAAAAGTCGTATTTCTTTAGCGTAGTCTTTTTGGTCCAACATATACGTTATTCCCCACATACGTCGATCAATTTCGCTTCCTTTTTGATCTAATGTGAAGAGACGTTTATTTATTTTGTTTCGAATAATTGAGAAGAATACCGAAAAAAACACTACGATACCCACTAAGACAGGGTTTAAAAAGGAAATGACTAATATGATAGTAACAAGACTGATTACCTGAGTAATGAATCCAAATAAAATATCACTTGCATTCCATACTTTAGAAAGGGCTGACAAAGAGCGTGTTTTATTAATTTGAATATTAGGATTATCATACAACTCATAATCTATTTTCATTACATACTCGTAAAAAGTTATATCTATCCCTAATTCAATTTGTTGCTTCAACTTTTTAATTTTATAGTTGAAAAAGAGATTAACAAAATAATTTAATACCGGTAAAATTATTATTGAACATACACAAACAATGCACATGTTCAAATTCAATTCATCTCGAGTTAATATATTAATAAGTATACCCGGCAATGCAATTAGTGCCAATGGAATAAGTGCCGAGACAATTGATTGTAAAAATTTATATATAAAATATTTGTTTCCGCTATTTTCTCTTTTTATGTAATTAAGCAATATTTTTGTGTTGCAAAAAATATTCTTGAAATCAGAAACTATCTTTAATATTTTTTTCATATTTTAATTTTCAGCACTTGCCATTTTTATTTTTCCGTAAGCTTTAGAGCTTTTTCATAAAGAACTGCAAATCTTTCGTCAGTGCGAACATTGTCAAACCAATGCCAATGTGTCATAGCTCTTCTTATATCGTTTTTGAGTCCCCAAAAGAGCCACAAATAAGGAGCCCAAACCTTTGTTCCGTTTTGCAAATGAATATATACAACATTTGAGCTATCGTTTTTATTGACCTTTGCATTTTCAAATAGCTCCGGTTTTCCTACATCCATAAGCTTTCCTTTGGGAATTTCAATCCATTTTTCATATAATTCAAATGATTTTTCAAGATAATCAAAGCCTTCATCAATCTCGTTTGCACTAATTAAAGCACCGCCTGTTTTTAAGCAGAGCTCGGCATAAGCACCAAGCCAAGCTTCAGGTATTTCTCCGTCAGTTGAAATACTTTCAAGCACTCGCATTTTGAATTTTGAAAGCTCGGCAGCTCGTGTTGGATTTTCAAAAACTAATTTGAATCTATCCTTTTCCCTTATATCGTGATAACGCATGCAATCTCTGCCTAAAAAGTGCATCAGGCTGAGTAAATTATTCGCATTTGATTGAGATTGAAAGCTTTCGCTATTGCATCTTTGATAGTATCGTTCTTCTAATTTTTCGTTTTCACAATCAGCAAATGCTCGTGGGCTTCTATATTTCCAATTTTCAAATTCTTCGTCTGGGCACACAATGTGCATATAATAAATAGCACTTTGTCTTATCCATTCGTTTGTACATTCTTCCATTATCTTTTCGCATATGTGCTTTAGTAAAGGATATTCCTTTTCCCAATAGTCCTTAATTTCTACTATTGAGCCACCTAAGACTTCCATAATTTCAAAATTTTGCGGATATTTTTTGTGATAAGCCTTTGCCAATGATAAGCGTTCTTTATAATTCACTTCCCCGTATTTTTTAAAAAAGTTTTCTATATCACTTTTCACACTAACCTCATCATTTCCTATAAGCTCGTCAACAGTAATTCCAAAAAAGTTAGCAATAGAGGGAAGCAAGGTTATATCGGGATAGCCACCTCTTTCCCAATTTGACACAGCTTGTGGAGAAACATATAAAGCTTTGGCTAATTCCTCTTGTGTTAAATCAAGACGCATTCTTTCCCTTGAAATAACCTCTGAAATTTTTAATTCTACCATAATAAAATCCTCCTGTGTTATTAGATGGAGTGCACACCTTCTGTCATTATGATAGCATTGTTTTGTGTGATAGTCAATAACTCTACACTTTAGTTTTGCTCAAACAACGCTTGTTTTTTACAAGTGTTAATAGAGAGTGCTTTTGTTGTTAAATTTTTTCGATTTACATTATCCTTGGTTCACCAGCAAAACAAAAAGGACACTCAAGGGACTCCTTTCATAAAGCAGGTTTTACCTGCCGCAAAACAAAAGAAGTACGGATAAATTTGTCCGTACTCCTTTTCGCACGTCCTTGCCTGCAAGGTATAGGTGTACTGTCGGGCGGTACTAAGCCTCCCTTGTGTAAAGGGAGGTGGCACGGCTTGCTGTGACGGAGGGATTGTTAAAAGCAAAATTATACCGAAAACAATCCCTCAGCCGCCTTCGGCGCCAGCTCCCTTTACACAAGGGTCCCTTTTTTATGTTTATCTATGCCTTGTCAATTTTCCTGACAAGCACTGCTTTTGTGTACACAAAAGCAAAAACACGCGCGAGCAGAAGT
>JAZQKP010000005.1:0-37666 GCA_045542275.1 Eubacteriales bacterium
CCATCAGCGTTTGTGAAACTTTTTACCATTGCAATATCACAGCTATGGATTATTTTTGACCGTTCATGATCGATTTTCTTAATAGTTAATACTCTGGTAGAATCTTCACAAGGACTGTATCCGTACTTTGGCGCCACCTTCTCAATCGCTCTCTTTATCGTTAGGCGAATATCTTTAGGAGTGTACTTCTGCTCATCGTCATTTACTTCAAAATTCACATCGAAGTCGAATCCAATATTAGAATTCAAATCCTGAGTTATCATATTGCGGCTTGTGCTTCCTATGAAGTCATATCTAAACGTAAATTTCTTTCTTACCTCGTCTTGAACCTCATGAATCAGCTGAAGCAATTCTTCTTTGACCGGAGCGGCCGTTTTCTTAGTTACATACTGAAAATCATGCATGATTTTTCTCCTTATTTTAATTTGCCTCCAACCTACCAAATAACGTTTCCGTTAAATCGTTATAAAATACACTATGTTCTTTGTTTTGTCAATAGCTTTCTAAAAAGTTTTAGTCGATTTTTATAATTATCTGTTCTATCAAGTTCCATTCAGTCTGATACTGCCATTTGTTTTCTCTGAATTCAGCGCATGCGTTTATTTCTCTTGCAAAACTAACTCGTATGTCTTCAGGCAAGTGATTGTAAAGGTTAATAATATTCGCACACAGCGAACGTTCTTGGTATCCTGTGTTCTTGCACGGTCTGAATTTTCTGTGAAGCAAAAATCTATTGTGCGAAACTTCATTTCGCAACTCAATAATTGCATCCAAATGCTTATGGCTTATAGAATCCGCAGAAAAAAGTTCCTTTTTTTCTTCTTCAGTCAGCTTTTTGGATTGAAGAATAAGCTGACCGAATGAAATTTCTGATAATGATTCGTACAGAGAGTATGTCTTGAGATTGTTTTTAACCGTATATGTAAGTTTCAAGCAATCCGTTTTGCCAGAATATGTGTTTGAAATATATGCTCGGATTCTTTCTTCCAAGTATCCGATGTATTTGTAGAGTATTCTCCGGATTCTTTTATCGTATCTTAATGCTGTGGCAACTTCTCGGTATGAAACTTTACCGGCTTTATAGCTCTGCAAAAACTCTGCCACTATAAGATGCTCTTCGACACCCCTGACATCCATATAATGGCGTGCGCTTTCTATATCTTCCACAGCACAATCAACTATATCTAAAAATGCCTTATATTCCATATTGCATGCCTCGTTGATAACAGTAATCTTAGTAATATTTTACCACAAATATATGAATGTTTCAATACAATTCGCGAGAGTGATTAAATTTAAAATACCGCTTGACAAATATGAGTTTCTAAGTTACAATACCACAACTGTAGAAGAAGAAATATCACTACATCCTTTGACTGACCACATGGTTATCATCTCCTTCTTTGAACCTGACCACATATCGGTATGATTTTGGGCAGTTTGGCATAGATAAACGGAGACCACATATCAATCATTCGGTACTCGGATTTGACCACATCTTTGACCATAAACAGATCCGGAGTACACGGAGACAAGAGTGCACGAGAGCATGAAAAAGCCGTTTTTGCGTAGCAGAAAGGTCTAAAAAAAGCAAAAACGGCTAAAAAAAGATATATCAATCGGTTGGGGTGAAGTCGGCAATCAAAATTGTCAAGAAAGTAAAGAAGGTCATATGTACTACCCTGCATCATCTGTTTCAGATAAAGACTTTCCATCGTACTTGGTTGAAGAATATTTTTTCGATCCAAGATATGCTTGAATTTCATCTATATTATCCTAGTTGATTTTTTGGTGGGGAAATGGTATAATTTATGTATTGTATAATTTATCGTAAGGAGCTGGTTATGAAATTACCGAAGGAAATTTTTTCAGGATATCACGGAGGCTGTCACTGTCAGGGTATTGCTGTTGACAAAGAAAATGGATACATATACTATTCCTTTACTACCAAGCTTATAAAATCTGACCTTAACGGTAATATCATTGGTAGCGTGGACGGTCTTATCGGGCATCTTGGCTGTATTGATTTTTGTGAGGGTGACGGTAAGGTATACGGCTCACTTGAGTATAAAAACGATATTATCGGAAAGGGAATTTTGGAGAATCTTCAGCTTTCAAATATGGAAATCCAAAACGGATTCTACTGTGTTATATTTGATGTAGATAAGATTGACCGAATGAATATGAATGCTACATCTGACGGTATTATGAGGGCTGTATATTTGCCTGAGGTTACTGAGGATTTTGAGGCTTGTGTAACGGTTGGTGACACTACTCTGCCTCATAAATACGGCTGTAGCGGTATTGACGGTCTTGGTTGGGGGCCTGCGTGGGGAAATCCACAGGGGGATGAGCAGCTGCGAATCTGCTACGGCGTATACGGAGACACCTCACGCAAGGACAATGACTACCAAATTATATTAACCCTTGATGCAAAGAATTGGTGGGATACACTTGCCCGTCCCTTAGACCAGAGCAATATGCACAGGGTAGGCGCACGAAGCGTATCAAAATGCTTTGTAAAAACGGGTAGCACAAATTGGGGTGTGCAAAATCTTGAATATGACAAATATCTTAACCGTTGGATGCTGGCTGTTTACCGTGGAGGAAAACCAGAGTTTCCAAACTATGATATGTTCTTTGTTTCAGCCGATGCTAAGCCTGTTTTATCTGTCCACTCAGCATACAATGAAGAAATTTCGGAGCTGCCACTTTCTAGTGAGGGCATTTATTTCCCCTATGGCTCAACGGGTATGTACGCTTTTGGCGACGGACAGTATTATTTTTCTCAGCCCGGCTACGATAAGGAGCTTGGACAGTATACAAATGTAGTGCTTTACAGAGTTGAAAACGGAAGCTTTCAAGTAGTTAAATAGCATATGGAGGATTTTATGAACTACTGGACGCAAGGAAAAGATAATATATATGTGGCAGCCCACAGAGGCTGGTGCAGTAAATATCCCGAAAACACTATTCTTGCCTTTAAGAGAGCAATTGAGCTGGGAGTTGACCAGCTTGAGCTTGACGTACGTGTGACTAAGGACGGTGAGCTTGTGGTTATACATGACAGCACCGTTGACAGAACTACAAACGGTAAGGGACGTGTACGTGATTTAACTCTTGATGAGCTTAAAGCACTTGATGCGGGAATACATAAAGGTGAGGAATTTAAGGGTGAGAAAATTCCTACGTTTACAGAGCTTATGGAGCTTGTAAAAAATCACCCTATTATTACAATTGATATTGAGCTTAAGGAATATCCCACCGATTGGGAGAATCCCGACTATGCATATGAGGTATGCGACAGAATACTTGAAATTGTGGAAAGGTACAATTTAGGCGACAGAGTGGTTATAAATTCCTTCTCTAACCCATTAAATGAGTATGTTTACAAAAAATATAAAGGCAAGTACCGTCAGCACGTGTTCTATCCTCTTAGCGCCCTTTGTGGAGAAGCAACCATAAGCCCCTACGATTACGCATATTGTGCATGTATGTTTTCGTCTTACCGGAAAAGTATAAATATTTCAGACAAGGAAGAATTTGACTATATTCTTTCTCTCGGTGTTCAGCCTTGGGCAGGTGCCGGAATAAAGGATGAAGCATCGGTTGATATGGCTATCGAAAACGGTGCGTATCTTATAACCTGTAACAACCCCGATTTAGTGCTTGATTTGCTACGTAAAAAGGGTTATCATAAATAAAAAACGTAATTTTGACGCAAAACCACTATACGTACTATGGTTTTGCGCACAAGGAGATAAAATGAAGCTATATTGTACACGCCACGGACAGACAGTGTGGAATGCAGACAACAAGGTTTGCGGTCTTACTGATGTTGAGCTTACGGATAAGGGACGAAATCAAGCAAATGAGCTTGGTAAAAGGCTCAAAAATGTAAAAATTGATTTAATAATATGCTCTCCCCTTAAAAGAGCAAGAGATACAGCAGAAATTATAAACAAATATGTGGGAGCAAAAATTACGATTGATTCCCGACTTATAGAGCAAAACTACGGAATTTATGAGGGAACAAATCGCTTTGGAGAGGAATTTTTAGCTAATAAGCGAAATCTTGCCTACAAGTATCCCAATGGTGAATCTGCCATTCAGGTTGCCCACAGGGTATATAGCTTAATTGATGAGGTTAAGGCGAAATACAGCCACCTCTCCCTACTTTTTGTGTGCCACAACGGAGTTTGCAGAATTATTAACACCTATTTTTGCGACCTGACAAACGAGGAATATTTTCACTATTCTCTTGATAACTGCGGTCTTGAGGAATATGAGCTTTAAGAGGAAATTATGATTATAAGAAAATCTACTATTGAGGATTTAGACAGGCTTATGCCTATATTTGATGAAGCAAGAAAAACTATTGCTATGCTTGGGATTGACCAGTGGCAAAACGGATACCCCTCGCCTCATGTAATAAGAGAGGATATCGCCCTTAACCGTTCCTACCTTGTTGAGCTTGGAGACGAGGTGTGCGCCACCTTTGTTCTTGTTGATGACGGAGAACCTACCTATGACAAAATATATGAGGGGGAGTGGCTGAAAAATGAGGAATACGTGGCTATCCACCGTGTTGCAATCTCTGTAAAAAACCGTGGCACAGGCATCTCCACAGCCATAATGGAATATGCAAGGAATTATGCCCGATCACTTAACAGACGCTCCTTGCGTATTGACACACATCAAGGAAACAAGGTAATGCGAAGAATGCTTGAAAAGCACGGCTTTACCCATCAGGGAACTATTTATCTTGAAAGCGGTGACAAAAGAGTTGCCTATGAAAAAATATTTTGATTGACAAACAGCAACAAGTAATATATAATATATGAGATTAATAAACACAGAAGGTGAAAAAATATGACAAACGGAAACGGTATCTCCTTGAAAAAGGAATTTATAAAGGATATATGCGGTATTGTTCTCTTTCCTCTTCTTATAACGGTTATTTGCTTAGTTCTCTTCTTTGTATATCTTTCACCCACAGTAGCTGTTATTAAGGACGGAGGCCAGATTAACTACTCTGATGAAGCCTTTATCAAATACAGAGATGAACAGTATGAAAAGCATTTCGGCTCCTCCAGCGCAAAGAAGGATAATATCCTTGTAATCTTCTTGACTACTGAGAATTATAACAGATATTACTGTCTTGCTGAGGTTGGCGAAAATGTAAATAAGCATATTTCTGTTATGTACGGAGGTGGCTCCTCTACATTTGGTAAAATCGTGCTTGAGGCTGTGCCAAAGGAAAACTACAAATTCGCAATTGACAAAAGCCTTGCATCTATTACAAATCAGATGGCAACAAAGATTTTGAATCTTAAGCTTGATTCCCACTTTGAAAAGGAAAGCGACCACAGTAGGCTTACAGAATCTCAGCTTGTAAACTACACATCTCTCAGCATTTCAAGAGAGACTGTAAACTCTGCTCTCAGCGATTTTACGGGCAGCACAGATATTCCTGTTGTGGTTGTAGTTGACTCAGCCGAAACAGTTTTCGGTAAGGTCGCACCTGTTAGCGATATTATCTTCCTTGTAATTCTTTTGGCTGTTGCAGGCGTGTGCATCTTTGTTATTACAAGAAAGGTTATTGCACGTGTAAGATTTGAAAGAAATATTTCCGATGTAAAGGTTATGAGCCCTTACGACGATGAAGATGATGAATAAAACAAAAACGGACTATAAAAGTAGTCCGTTTTCTTATTGACTATTTATCTAATTAATGATAAAATGATTATATATGATGATAAATAGGAGATTAACTATGGCTATTGGATTATCAAATCACGAGGTTTACCCAAGAGTAGTTAAGTGTGGGTGTCCACAGACTGTAAGCATTGTACCTGTTGGTACTGTTGCCAGATTTAATGACGAATGGGTATATAACATCGGCATTGTACCTACAGAATGCTCTGATGAGACTTATATCGAGCATGAAAGAATGACAAATATAATTAAGGCAAAATCGGTAAACGGCACTATTACCTTTACCCATACCTTTGAGGGTGAACAGGAATGGGCTCTTCTTTTAGCACCTGAAATCTACCCTACATCTATCAGAAAATACAGCATCTACTCTCTTGAGGAGGATTTGTATGAGAGGACCCCATATAAGGGCGATTTACATGCACATTCCAACTCCTCTGACGGAAATGAGGAGCCTTGTATTGTAGCGGCAAATTACAGAAAAAACGGCTTTGACTTCTTTGCCCTTACCGACCATCACAAATTCCAGCCCTCAGTTGACCTTATAAATTACTACAAGGATTTGCCTGTTGATTTCAAGATATTTACAGGTGAGGAAATTCATTTAAAGGGCTATTATATCCATACTGTAAACTTCGGTGGCAAGTCCAGCGTAAATGAATACTACAATGCTGACCCTGAAAAGCACCATGAGGAAATAAAAAAGATTTCCGAAACACTTAGTGTGCCTGCAGGCATCAACGCACTTGAATATGCATACAGAAAATGGATAGCCGATGAAATTCATAAGCGTGACGGCTTTGCTATAATTGCACATCCGTTTTGGATAAATAAGGATGAGCTTCATATGCGTCCTAAGATGGTTGATTACCTTCTTGAAAAGGAGCATTACGATGCTATGGAAATTGTAAGCGGTGTATCTGCACACGAAACAAATTTGCAGACTGCGTTTTATAATGACCAGAGGGCAAAGGGCAGAAAAATTGCCATTGTAGGCTCCAGCGATTGCCACGGCACAGACCCTGCTTTATTCTTTAATAATTCTAAATCCATTGTTTTTGCAAAGGACCTTGAATATGAATCTATCTGCTCTGCCATTAAGGACCTTTACTCCGTTGCTGTGGAGACAAGACCTAATGAGGGCGTTAGAATTTACGGTCCGTTCCGACTTGTAAAATATGCAAGATTTTTAATGCAGAATTACTTCCCTATGCACGACGAAATGTGCTTTGAGGAGGGCAGACTTATGAAGGAATATATAAGAGGCGACAAGGACGCAGTTAAGCTACTTGAAATTATGAAGGGCAGAACTAAAAGGCTTGCTGACAAGCTTTTAAAATAAGGAGATATTATGAAAAACATTCCGGTTGATTACAAAAACAGTCTTGTAGGCTGGTGGGGCAGCTATGCCTCAGAGCTTATGACAGAATATCAGCAGTCCGTAGAAGAGGGACTTGATATTAAGGAATATGAAAATATGTTTAAGGAGGCATCAAGGCTTCCCGATTCTGAGGAGAAGGCAAAGATTGCCGATGCGCTCTTTAATATTGTATTAAATGCAAAGACGGTGGAGGGCTATAAATATAATGAGCCGTCTGACCTCGATAGCATCAAAGCATTAAGAAAAAAGACACTCCCCCCACTTAAATTTGAAAAAATTGAAAAAAGTAAGGTAGAGGGCGCTTGGTACGGAAGAATTGCCGGCTGTCTTCTCGGTAAGTGTATTGAGGGCATCAGGCTTGACGGTCTTACTGCGTTTTTGAAGGCTACAAACAACTATCCTATGTCAAGATATATTAAGTATGCAGAGCTTACACCTGAGCTTTGCACCCTTGCGAGCTACGACCTTCTTAACAAGGGTAAGGCCCACTGGTACATAGATAATCTTGAATATGCGCCTTATGATGACGATACAAACTATGTGGTTATGAACTGTCTTACAGTTGAACGCTTTGGCAGAGATTTTGTCCCCTTTAATATGGCTGATATGTGGCTTAAAATGCAGCCTAAGGAGGCATACTGTACTGCTGAAAGAGTTGCATACGCAAACTTTATTAAGGGCTACAATCCACCCTATTCCGCAATTTACAAAAATCCATACAGAGAGTGGATCGGCGCACAGATAAGAGGCGACTACTTTGGCTACTGTAACCCAGGTGATACTGAGGCTGCTGCAAAGATGGCATTTAACGATGCGTGTATCTCTCATGTAAAGAACGGTATCTACGGTGAAATGTGGGCTGCCGCTACCATAGCTGCTGCAGCTGTATGCAAGGACCCCCGTCTTGCTATTCTCTACGGTATGGAGGAAATCCCCGCAACCTCCCGTCTTTATGAAGCCCTTGACAATGCTGTTAAGAATTATGACAGCGGTATGAGCGAGGAGGAATGGTTTGCAGATTTCCATAAGAGATGGGACGACAGAAACGGTCACCATTGGTGCCACACTATATCCAATGCGGAAATTTGCGCTGCTGCAATTCTTTACGGCAAGGGCGACTTTGCAAAATCAATTTGTATCGCTGTACAAAACGGCTTTGACACCGACTGTAACGGTGCAACTGTCGGCTCTATCTGTGGCATTATGAACGGAATTGATGGCATTCCTAAGGAATGGTACGAAAATATAAACGGTACTCTTGAAACCTCTCTTTGCACATGGGCAAAGGTTTCCATTGACGATTTCGTTAATAAAACTCTTGACTGTATTGACAAAAAGTAATAAAATGTACGCAAAAATAATAAACGGATGTCGATTTTTTCGACATCCGTTTTGTTTTTATTTATTTTATTGAGCCGTCTGCGTTAAATAGAGGAAGCTCCTCAAGATAGATAATATCGTCTCTGTCAACAGCATCACCCTCGGCAAGAATTGTCATTTTGCCAACTATGTTGCCTCCTGCAGAGTGAATAAGCTCCTCAATTGCACGAAGAGATTCGCCTGTGGAAATAACGTCATCTACAATAAGAATTCTCTTGCCCCTCATTCTCTCAGCGTCTGCTCCGTCAAGATAAAGCCTTTGCTCCTTGGCTGTAGTAATGGAATGAACAGTAACCGATACGATGTTTGACATGTAAAGCTTGGGGCCCTTGCGCGCAAGAATATATCTCTGATTGCCGTTTAAGCGTGCCATCTCGTGAATAAGGGGAATACCCTTAGCCTCAGCTGTGATCATGTAGTCAAACTCGGGAGCCTTAGCAAGAAGCTCCTTAGCGCAGGCTGTAGTAAGCTCGGGATCGCCAAAGATAACAAATGCACCTATGTAAAGATCATCGGTAACCCTGCAGAGCGGAAGCGCTCTGTCAAGGCCGGCTATTTTCATATTATAGTATTTCATAGTTTCACCCTCATTTATTTCTTAAGAATTTTTTCGGTACCACCCATGTAAGGTCTTAATGCAACGGGAATATTTACGCTGCCGTCAGCGTTAAGGTTGTTTTCAAGGAATGCAATAAGCATTCAGGGGGGAGCTACTACAGTATTGTTAAGGGTATGGGCAAAGTACTTGCCGTCCTTAGCATTTACTCTTATCTTAAGTCTGCGTGCCTGTGCGTCACCAAGGTTGGAGCAGGAGCCTACCTCAAAGTACTTCTTCTGTCTGGGTGACCAAGCCTCAACGTCAATGCTCTTAACCTTAAGGTCTGCAAGGTCACCTGAGCAGCACTCAAGTGTTCTTACAGGGATATCAAGTGTACGGAAGAGGTCAACGGTATTCTGCCAGAGCTTATCAAACCATACAGGGCTATCCTCAGGCTTACATACAACAATCATTTCCTGCTTCTCAAACTGGTGAATTCTGTATACGCCTCTCTCCTCTATACCGTGTGCGCCCTTTTCCTTACGGAAGCAGGGTGAGTAGGATGTGAGGGTCTGGGGAAGGTTATCCTCAGGGATAATTGTATCAATAAACTTACCTATCATAGAGTGCTCACTTGTACCGATAAGGTAAAGGTCCTCGCCCTCTATCTTATACATCATAGCCTCCATCTCAGCAAAGCTCATTACACCTGTAACAACCTCGCTTCTTATCATAAAGGGAGGAACGCAGTAGGTAAAGCCTCTGTTTATCATAAAGTCACGTGCGTAGCTGATAATAGCTGAATGAAGTCTTGCAATATCGCCCATAAGATAGTAGAAGCCGTTACCTGCTACCTTTCTTGCGCTGTCAAGGTCGATACCGTCAAAATATTCCATAATTTCGGTATGATAAGGAATTTCGAAATCGGGAACAAGGGGCTCACCGTAGCGCTGAACCTCCACGTTTTCGCTGTCGTCCTTACCGATAGGAACTGAGGGGTCAATGATGTTAGGAATCTTCATCATAATGGTCTTGATCTTCTCAAGGTATTCCTCCTCAAGTTGCTCAAGCTCTACAAGGCGCTTAGCATTTTCTGTAACCTGCTTCTTTACAGCCTCTGCCTCCTCACGCTTGCCCTGTCCCATAAGGGCACCTATCTGCTTGGAAAGCTTATTTCTGCTTCCTCTTAAATTATCAGCCTCCTGCTTGGACTTACGGTAAATGTCATCAAGCTCAATAACCTCATCTACCAAGGGAAGCTTAGCATCCTGAAACTTGTTTCTGATATTCTGCTTAACAACCTCAGGATTTTCTCTTAAAAACTTTAAATCAATCATATTTCCTCCAAAAAAATAAAAAACACCCCTTAGAAAAAAGGGTGTAAAAATTACACGGTACCACCTTAAATTTAACTCACAACCGATAACGGGGTCAATCGTCCACAGCTTTCGCGGGCAGCTCAGGAACGGAACACCGCATAAATACGTATGACACCTCTCAGCTATGGCATCACTCTCTGTACATACGGGGAAAGCGGTTATTTTTCCTTCACAGCTTTTTACATATAAATTATAACCTAAATTATATGAGTTGTCAAGTAATAAATAAACAAATTTCGGCATAAGGTAATATCAGAAATGCTTTTAAAGGAGAAAAATAATGAGTGATGTAAATAACAATTCTGTATTGCAAAAAAAGGTGAATGTAACCTCTCTCGGTCAGGACTCAACAGTAATGACTGAGGTTAGCGAGGAATTTTCCTTACCCGATTATGTAGCTGAGGTACGAAGAGTGCTTTGTACACGTGCCAAGGTGCTGCCTGAAGGGAAATTTATGTCTGATTCAGGCTCTAATACCGGAATTGAATTTGACGGATTAGTTACTTATAATGTAATCTACACAGATGATGAGGGCAAGCTTTGTGCAACACCCTTGCAGAGTAACTATGAAGCTAAGGCTACGGTAAGCGGCTCGCCTGCATCAGTAATGGTTGATACAGTGGTTGACTCCGTTACCTGTCGTGTTTTAGCACCAAGAAGGCTGACAGTAAAATCCAAGCTAAAAAGCAGACTGCTGCCACTTTACGAAAGCGTAATTGAGGAAAATATATCTCCCCTGTCTGCATCTGACCAGATTTATCTTGAAAGACGTACAAAAAATATACATACGGTATCCCAAAAAAATGTCTATATGCAGAATATAAGAATGTCTGACAGCTTTGAATACAGCGGTAAGGATGAGCTTACGCCTGTTATGTGCGATGCTAATATTATTCTTAGCGACTGTAAGGCGCAAAACGGTACGGTAAGTGTACGGGGTGAGGTTACCGTCAAGTGCCTTTGCAATAACGGTGGAGGCGAAATAATGCTGACAAAATCTCTTCCCCTTTATGAGGAGCTTGAGGCTGACGGCGCTATGATCTCCGATATGGTAAGATGTAACGGAAGATGCGTAAGCCTTTCTATCTCAAATGAGCAAAACAGCGACACTCCCAAGCTCTTTTTTGATATTTCCTGTGAAATCGAGGGCGAATTTTACAGGAATGAGGAAAACACGGTAACAGAGGACTGCTACTCTACTAAGTATGAAACAGTATCGGAGCAAAAATACATTGACACCTATACTGTTGCCGATGCAAAATCCTATTCCTTCAGCTTGAATGATAAATTCAAGAGAAAGGACAGCGCAATTAATGAAATAATTGATATTTTGTGCGAGGGCGTGGCTGAAAAGGTGGAAAGTAAGAACGGCAGAGCTATTGCAACCGGTAAGGTTATTGCACAGGTAATCGGCAAAAGCGCACCGACAGAGGATAAGCCAAGTGAATATCTTACAGAGCTTTATGAAATTCCATTTAAGCACGAGCTTGGCAAGGATACGGGAGATATAATCTATCGCACCACCTATGATGTAAATCTTGATAATGGCAGATATGACGGAGATAAGTTTGCCATAAGCCTTGATGTTTATCCCTCCTATGTGCTGTACAGTAAATCAAGTGAAAAAATCCTTGACTATGCTACCATAAAAAAGGATAAGGAATATAAAAATGACGCAGCCTGTGTACGTGTTTTCTTTCCAAAGAACGGTGATTTACTTTGGGACGTGGCAAAAAAATATCACACCACCGGACGAAAAATAGTTGAGGATAATTCTCTTTCATCTTACTCCCTTGACGGTGTAAAATCTATTATCATTTAATAATTTTGGGCGTATACTAAAAGTGTACGCCTTTTTTATGCAACTTGCAGTTGCGAAATTTTTTCTAATCAAAGTTGGTAGATTTTTCCGATTATTGTAGTATTATATTAGGAGATACTAATTAAAACAAAAAGGAGATAATTATGACTATCGGCGATAAAATAGCACATCTCAGAATTTCCTCACGTATATCACAGGAGGCCCTTGCTGAAAAGCTTGGGGTTTCCCGTCAATCTATATCAAAATGGGAGCTTGGTGAAGCGCTTCCTCAGCTTAATAAGGTTGCACTTATATGTGACATATTCGGTGTCAGCTCCGATGAGCTGATAAATGATAATGAGGACCTGTCAGTTAAAGAGGAAGCTACCACACAAAATTGTATGGATATTAAAAACAAATATTTCGGCACTGACGGCTTTCGTGGGGAGGCAAATAAGGATTTAACCTCCTATCAGGCATACAGAGTCGGCAGATTTATCGGCTGGTATTACAGCAAAATCAAAACAAACAAGCGCGCACGTATTATTATCGGAAAGGATACAAGGCGATCAAGCTACATGCTTGAATACTCCATTATTGCAGGTATTACAGCATCGGGTGGCGATGCCTATATGCTTCATGTTACTACTACTCCAAGTGTTTCCTATATTACAAGATGTGACGAATTTGACTGTGGAGTTATGATAACCGCATCACACAATCCCTTTTACGACAACGGCATAAAGATAATTAACAGCTACGGTGAAAAGCTTGATGACAAAACAGCATCTCTTATTGAAGCATATATTGACGGAGATTTGAAAAGACTTAACATTGACGGTGACGATATCCCCTTTGCCAAGAGAGAAAATATAGGAAAGATTGTGGATTACACAGCCGGCAGAAACAGATATGTGGGCTACCTTATTTCTATTGCTTCTCATTCCTATAAAAATCTTCGTATCGGTCTTGACTGTGCAAACGGCGCATCCTGGTCTATTGCAAGGGCTGTTTTTGATGCCCTTGGCGCGCAGCTTTATGTTACGGGCTGCTCTCCTGACGGACTTAATATAAATAACGGTGTCGGCTCTACACATATTGAAAACCTTATCAGCCTTGTTAAGGAAAATCATCTTGATATCGGCTTTGCCTTTGACGGAGATGCAGACCGTTGTATTGCCGTTGACGAAAACGGTAATGTGGTGGACGGAGACTGTATCCTCTACATTCTGTCATTAAGACTTAAGGAAAGAGGCGCCCTTAACCATAATAAGCTTGTTGCCACTATAATGTCAAACACCGGACTTTTTGATGCCCTTGACAAGGTGGGAATTGAATATGAAAAAACTACTGTTGGCGACAGGTTTGTATACGAATGTATGCAAAACAATTCCTACACTCTCGGCGGTGAGCAATCGGGCCATATCATTCTTAAAAAGTATGCCACAACAGGCGACGGAATTTTAACTGCCCTTATGATTACCGAGGAGCTTTGCGATAAGAAAAGCACCCTTTCCAATCTTGCAAGACCTGTTACGCTTTATCCACAGATTACAAAGAGCGTTTACGTAAAAAGCAAGGATGAGGTAATGGGAGATGAGGAGATTAACGCTGCACTTGGAGATATAACAGCAGAAATAAACGGTAAGGGCAGAATCCTTTTAAGAAAAAGCGGTACAGAGCCTGTAATAAGAATTATGGCAGAATGCATCAGCGAAAAAAAGTGCAACGAATATATTAATACTCTTTATGAGATTATGAAAAGGAAGGGATATACAGTTGAGTGACAAAGTAAAAATCAGTGAACTTTTTGACTCCGTTCCCCAGCTTCTTTGTGACTTATTTAAGGATAAGGAATACCCTTGGGAAATCCTACCCTGCATCAAGGGATATATCCGTCAGCTGATGGAGGACGGACTTAAAGGATATACAGAGCTTATGCCACAGGTGTATGTGGGCAAAAATGTACAGATTGCAGATAATGTAACTATAATTCCACCTGCTATAATCGGAGATGATACCGAGCTTCGTCCGGGTGCATATCTTCGTGGTAATGTAATAATCGGAAAGGGCTGTGTAATCGGGAACTCCACCGAGATAAAGAATGCAATTCTTTTTGACAATGTGGCAGCGCCTCACTATAACTATATCGGGGACAGCATTGTGGGAAATCACGCTCACCTTGGAGCCGGTGTAATACTGTCAAATCTGAAGTCGGATAAGACCAACATTACCATTAAGGGTGAAAAAACCTACCCTACGTACCTTAGGAAAATGAGCGCAATAGTTGGTGACAATGCAGAAATCGGGTGTGGATGTGTCCTTAACCCAGGTACAATAGTAGGAAAAAATACTAATATTTACCCTCTTACCTCGGTGCGTGGCGTAATCCCCGAATGCTCTATTGCAAAAAGCAATGAGGTAATAGTTAAAAAACAATAAAAAACAACCACAGAGTCGGCGATTCTGTGGTTTTCTTTACATATTTTTGATTATAAAAGCAAATAATAAATGCGAAATTATAAAGTGGAGGAAATTATGAAGGAATTTTCTTATACCGTTAAGGACAAGGTGGGAATCCACGCCCGTCCTGCCGGACTTATAGTCAAGCTATGTAAGGAATTTAAGTCGGAAATTTATATAAAAAAGGACGAAAAAGAGGTTAAGGCAGATAAGCTTATTGCTATAATGAGTCTGGGCATTAAAGAGGGAGATACTGTCACAGTATTTATAAACGGCGAGGACGAGGAAAAGGCATACAGGGCTGTTTATTCCTTTTTTGAAAGTAATCTGTAATGGGTAAAATGATAAAATTCAAGGGCAAGGGTGTCTACGGTGCTATCGGCATTGGCAAGGCCTCTCTGCTTAATAAAGATACTGTTGAAATTGAGAAAAGGCAAATAGAAAGCATTGAAAAAGAGCTTACACGTGTGGGTAAAGCCAAATTATCAGCAAAAAATCAGCTTACCAAAATTTACAACAAGGCTTTAAGTGAGGTTGGGGAAACGGGCGCGCAAATATTTGATATCCACATTATGATGCTTGACGATGAGGATTACAATGAGTCTATTGAAAACATAATTAGAAATCAAAGAGTCAATGCAGAATATGCCGTATATGTAACCTCGGAAAATTTCCAAAAAATGTTTTCCTCTATGAACGATAGCTATATGAGGGCGAGGGCATCGGATATTAAGGATATTTCCGACAGAATAATAGCCTGTCTTGAAAACAAGCAATCTGCCACCACTCTATCCTGTAAAAGCCAGATAATCTGCGCAAGAGATTTAGCCCCCAGTGAGACCGTAACTCTTGATAAGAGCAATATTACAGGCTTTGCAACTGCCTACGGCTCCTCAAGCTCTCACACCTCAATCCTTGCAAGAAATATGAATATTCCTGCTATAATCGGCCTTGGTGAGGAGTTTCTATCCTCTCTTAAGGGAAATGAAGATTTGATTATTGACGGATATACGGGAGAGGTATATATAAATCCTGATAAAAGCACTCTTGAAATCTATGAAAAAAGGATTAAAGAGGATATGGAAAAGAAAAGTCTGCTTGAAGCTCTGCAAGGTAAGGACAATATTACCCTTGACGGAAGAAAAATAAACCTTTACGCCAACATTGGCAGCATTGACAATATAGGTGCTGTGCTTCTTAACGATGCAGACGGAATCGGCCTTTTCAGAAGTGAGTTTATCTTCCTTGAGAGTGACACCTTTCCAAGTGAGGAGGAGCAATTTAAGATATACAAGCGAGTGCTTGAAAGCATGGGTGGAAAAAAGGTTATTATCCGTACTATTGATATCGGCGCAGATAAACGATGCGACTATCTTGGGCTTGAAAATGAGGAGAATCCTGCCCTTGGATACCGTGCTATAAGAATATGCCTTGATATGCCTGAGATGTTTAAGACTCAGCTTCGGGCACTTTTTCGCGCCTCGGTATATGGCAATTTAGGTATTATGTTTCCTATGATTGTAAGCGAAAATGAGGTACGTATGGCAAAAAATATGTGCAATACGGTAAAAAAGGAAATGGATGCGGAGGGAATTCACTATGCCAAGGATATTGAAATCGGTATAATGATAGAAACCCCGTCAGCTGCCATAATAAGCGACAAGCTGGCGCCTCTTGTTGACTTCTTCAGTATCGGTACAAACGACTTAATTCAGTATACTCTTGCCTGTGACAGACAAAACCCAAGGCTGGAAAAATATACTGACTCTCACAGTGAGGCTGTCCTCCGTCTTATAAGAAACACCGTTGCAAACGGCCATATGCACGGAATCTGGGTGGGCATCTGCGGTGAGCTGGCATCTGATACAGCCCTTACAGAGATATTTTTAAAAATGGGAGTAGATGAGCTTTCCGTTTCTCCAAGCTTTGTGCTGCCTATACGGAAAAGAATACGTGAAATTGACTTAAAAAAGTAAAAGATGCGACACGTGTCGCATCTTTTTCTGTTTATTTGATTAATGTTTCAACAAGGTTAAGTGCATCTGTGATTTTTGTAATATCCTTACCGCCGCTCATTGCGCTGTCGGGACGTCCGCCACCTCTACCGCCTGTAACTGCGCTTACCTCACGTAAAATGTTACCTGCGTGTGCCCCCTTAGCAACTGCAGCCTTGCCACATACTGCCATAAAGTTAAGCTTTTCACCGGAGTGGATAGCAAATACAGCCACGCTCTCAGGCTTTTTGTCCTTAATGCTGTCGCCAAGTGAACGAACTGCATCAATATTCATATCACCAAGATCAGCTGTAATAACGGAAATTCCGTTTACTACCTTTGCGTTATTAATAAGGTCATCAACTCTTGAGCCTGCAAGCTTGGAATTAAGCTGATCAATCTCTCTCTTAAGAGCTTTAACCTCGTCGGAAACGGCTGTTGCACGCTTAGCAATATCGTTTACATTCTGACACTTAAGCTCCTTAGCTGTATCGGAAATAAGCTCCTCCTTGCTTGCAAGAAGCTTAAGAACACCGTAGCCTGTTGTAACCTCGATTCTACGTACGCCTGCCGCAACGCTGGACTCGGAAATAATCTTGAACATACCTGCCTTAGCAGAGTTATCAAGGTGTGTACCACCGCAAAGCTCAACGGAGAAATCGCCCATCTTAACCATACGTACAACCTTGCCGTACTTCTCTCCGAAGAGAGCCATAGCACCGTTTGCACGTGCGGTTTCAATATCGGTTTCAACTGTTTCGATTGCGCCACCGCTTAAGATGTATGCATTAACAATATTTTCAATCTTTTCAATTTCCTCAGCTGTGAGAGCTGCAAAATGTGTAAAGTCAAATCTACCGATGCTTTCGTCAACGTAAGAGCCTGCCTGCTCTACATGGTTGCCAAGAACAGAACGGAGCGCAGCCTGAAGCATATGAACTGCAGAGTGGTTTCTTGCAATAGCCTGACGGCGTGTAGCATCTACTGATGCCTTAAGTGTATCGCCAACCTTAATGCTGCCTGATACAACATTACACATATGAACGTAAACACCGTCGGACTTCTTTGTGTCAAGAACTTCAATCTGTACGCTCTCATTTGAAAGTGTACCCTTGTCGCCAACCTGACCGCCACCCTCGCCATAGAAGGTAGTTGCATCAAGAACTACGGAGCATTCGCCCTCGGAAACGGAATCTACACTCTCGCCACCGTCAACGATAATAGCAAGAACCTTGCCCTCGCACTCGTATGATGTATAGCCTCTAAAGTCTGTCTTTTCAACCTTGATGGCGCTTGATTCCTTATCCCAGCCGCTGATATCCGCTCTTGCATCACGGGCTCTCTGTCTCTGCTCTGCCATAAGAGTTTTAAAGCCATCCTCATCAATATTAAGTCCGTTTTCCTCAGCGATTTCACGTGTCAAATCAATGGGGAATCCAAAGGTATCGTAAAGCTTAAATACATCGGCACCGTCGATTGTATCCTTCTTGTCAGCCTTTGCCTTTGAAATAAGAGTATCAAGAATAGAAAGTCCCTGGTCAATAGTTGTATCAAATCTTTCCTCTTCAAGAGAAAGAACCTTTTTAATGTAATCTGATTTTTCCTTAAGCTCGGGGTACGCATCGCAGCTTTCACCGATTGCAACATCACACATATCTGTAAGGAAGGGGTGGTCAATACCGAGAAGCTTACCGTGACGGCATGCACGTCTGATAATTCTGCGAAGAACGTAGCCTCTGCCCTCGTTTGAAGGGATAACACCGTCGCTTATCATAAATGTAGCGCTTCTTGTGTGGTCAGTAACTACACGGATAGAAATATCGTTGTCAGCATCTGCGCCGTAGGTCTTACCGGAAATCTCGCAAACCTTATCAATAAGTCTGCGTACAGAGTCAACCTCAAACATATTGTCAACACCCTGCATTACGCAAGCAAGTCTTTCAAGACCCATACCTGTATCAATGTTCTTCTGTACAAGCTCGGTATAATTACCGTTACCGTCGTTATTGAACTGTGAGAATACGTTGTTCCAGATTTCCATATATCTGTCACAGTCACAGCCGGGCTTACAGTCGGGAGAGCCACAGCCATACTTTTCGCCACGGTCAAAGTAGATTTCGGAGCAAGGACCGCAGGGACCCTGACCATGCTCCCAGAAGTTATCAGCCTTGCCCATACGAACAACGTGGTTAGGATCAACACCGATATGGTTTACCCAGATATCGTATGCCTCCTCATCGTTTTCATAAATAGAGGGCCAAAGAAGATTTTCGGGGATTGCAAGTGTCTTTGTAAGGAACTCCCAGCTCCACTCTATAGCCTCTACCTTGAAGTAGTCGCCAAAGCTGAAGTTACCAAGCATTTCAAAGAATGTACCGTGACGTGCTGTATGACCAACTCTTTCAAGGTCGGGTGTACGGATACATTTCTGACAGGTGGTAACTCTGTTTCTTGGGGGAACTACCTCACCTGTAAAGAACTTCTTCATAGGTGCCATACCTGAGTTTATAAGAAGCAAGGATTTATCGTTGTTAGGTACAAGTGAGAAACTGGGTAAGCGAAGATGTCCCTTGGATTCAAAGAATGAGAGATATGCCTCTCTTAAATCATTTAAAGATGTCCATTTCATAGTTGAAACTTCCTTTCAAAAGCTAAAATAGATGTATTATATAAATAACAGGTACATTTTATCACTTATATGTCGCTTTGTCAAGAAATAACTAAAATTTTAAAATATTTATTCACTTGACACGTATAATAATAAGTTGTATAATTGTGTAAGAGTTATTTTTACGGAGAAAGCTATGACAGATTTACTTACCTTACAAAAATCATTTATACTCTCTCATCTTAAGGAGGGAGATATCTGCGCCGACTTTACAATGGGCAACGGCCACGATACACTATTTTTATCAAATACAGTAAAAGAGTCGGGACACGTGTACGCCTTCGATATTCAGGAGGGTGCGCTTATAAGCACTAAAAAGCGTCTTGAGACTGAGGGACAGTATGAAAACTATACCCTTATTCACGATTCCCACCACAACCTGAAAAAATATATTGACAGAAAAATCAAGGCAGGAATGTTCAACCTTGGATATCTGCCGGGCAGCAACAACAAAGCCCTTACCACCAAGCGTGAAACAACCTTACCTGCTGTAAGGGATGCACTTAGCATGCTTGATAGTGACGGTATACTTTTAATCGCTGTATATCCGGGTCATGCTGAGGGCGAGATTGAGGGTGAGCTTCTTCTCGAATATTTTGAAACTATTGACAGACACGAGATGAGTGTATCAAGATTTCAGATTGTAAACTCTCCCGCATCTCCCTATTTCTTTATTTGCGAAAAAAAGTAAGGAAATTACACCAAAAATAAGCAAAACGGTAGCGAAAAAACGCTACCGTTTATCTTTTTTATGTAATTTTAGTTGTTTTTGAAGTTCTCTACTTCCTTAACAAATACGCTTTCGCTCTTGTCAAATACTGTAGGAATAAGGTCAGGAACATTAGGCTGAAGGTCCATCTTATTCTTGTAGTAATCAAGTGTGGAGCCGTCCTCCTGCTTGAATACGCAGTTAGTAAGTGTAACGTTTTTAACGTTGCCCTTGTTGCCTACAAAGAGAGCGGGATTTTCGTGAACGAACTTACAGTCCTTAAACTCCACATCGGAGATTTCACCGTTTACGTCAGCACCACAAACCACGATAGGCTCACCCTTACCCCACCAGTAGCCTGCGTAAATCTTTGTATCTGCCTCAATGTTCTCAAATTTAGCATTTCTTACATAGCCGTTATCACCGCAGAAAACAGCCAAAGCACGGTTGGAGTGGATGATTTTTATATTTTTAACCACAATATTTCTTACCTTGCTTTCAAGGTGACCGAAGCGAATTGCAGCTGAACGGGAGGACATAAGACAGTCGGAAATTACCATATTCTCGCAAATGCCGTTCCAGTTGGTAATACATGTTGCGGCAAAGCAGTCATCACCGCAGAGGAAGGTGGAATTCTTAACCACAATGTTTCTTGAGGCTGAGAAATGAACACCGTCATTGTTGGGAATTCTGTTATGGTTATCAACATAAATATCTGATATTTCAATATTCTCACAATTTGAAAATACCATTGTCCAGCAGGGAGAGTTAAACACCTTAATGCCTGTAATCTTAATATTTTTACAATTATTGAAGAAAATAGGCTGTGTGGGACGCTTAACAACTGCAATAACCATCTGCTCGTCGTATTCCTTTGTTGTTTCTACACCCTCAAGCTCCTTAGGAAGGAATGTATCGAAATCAACAAAGGCATCACCGCTTAACTGAATCTTACCCTCACCCTCAAAGGTAATATTTTCACAGTCGAGTGCGTAGATAAGAGAGATTGTTTGCTTCATTTCGTTGTGATAGAAGCCACAGTCATAGTAATGCTCCATATTTCTTGAGCCAACAATTTCTGCGCCCTTTTCAAGACGGATAGTGATGTTGGAGCGAAGTGCAAGTGTACCTGTAACATAGTAGCCCTTGGGGAATACAAGAACGTCGCCGTCCTTAGCCTCACTGATTACCTTCTGGATAGCTGCTGTTTCAAGGGTAGCACCGTCACCTCTTACGCCAAAGTCCTTAACGTTTACAATGCTCATAGTTTATTCTCCTTTTTCTGAAAGATAGATTAAAAGTACTGAAATATCTGCAGGGCTAACGCCGCTTATTCTTGATGCCTGGCCTATGGTCATGGGGCGAATCTTTTCAAGCTTCTGCATAGCCTCTATTCTTATTCCCTTGATTTTCTTGTAATCAATGGAATCGGGAATTACTCTTTCCTCTGTTTTTGCGTTGCGCTTTACCTCAGCAAGCTGCTTTTTTACATAGCCGTCATATTTTACCTCTGTCTGAGCTGCAAATACAATAGATTTTTTCAAAACAGGGCGACACGTGTCGAATTTTTCTAATTTTTCAAGGTCAAGCTGGGGTCTTTTTATAAGCTCTGAAAGCTGAGTTGGAGTAGCAATTGGGGTAGTTCCGTTTGCTTCCATAACAGCTGAAAGCTCCTCGCTTGGACGAATGATTGTCTTTTTCATTCGTTCTATTTCCTTTTCGATTGCTTCCTTACGGCCTTCAAAATATTCCCACTGCTCATCTGATACAAGTCCTACTCTTCGTCCGTAGGGGGTTAAACGCATATCTGCGTTATCCTGACGGAGCAAAAGACGGTATTCCGAGCGTGAGGTCATCATTCTGTACGGCTCATTTGTACCCTTTGTAACAAGGTCATCGATTAATGTACCGATGTAAGATGAGGACCTGGGCAAAATAAGTGGCTCCTCACCCTTTAGCTTAAGGGCTGCATTAATACCTGCCATAAGTCCCTGGGCTGCTGCCTCCTCATAGCCTGAGGTGCCGTTAAACTGACCTGCACCGTAAAGACCGCTTATACGCTTGTACTCAAGTGTAGGCAAAAGCTCCTCAGGGTCTGTACAGTCATACTCTATTGCGTAAGCATAGCGCATAATCTGTGCATTTTCAAAGCCCTTAAGAGAATGAACCATTTTCTCCTGTACATCAATAGGCATTGATGTGGAAAAGCCCTGGAGATATATCTCCTTTGTATCTGCGCCCATAGGCTCAACAAAAAGCTGATGACGCTCCTTATCTGCAAAGCGAACGATTTTATCCTCAATTGAGGGACAGTATCTTGGGCCTGTACCGTGGATATTGCCTGAATAGAGGGCGCTGCGCTTTATGTTCTCTTTTATTATATCATGGGTTTCGCTGTTTGTATATACAATATAGCAAGGAATTTGCTCACCCTTTGCATATTCCTCCTCATTTGTCTTCCAGGAGAATGGGAATGACTCACTGTCTCCCAGCTGAATTTCAAGCTGAGAATAGTCAATACTGTCTGCATGAATACGGGCAGGGGTGCCTGTCTTAAAGCGCATCATTGAAATGCCCTCACGCTTTAAAGCATCGGTTAAAAACAGTGCGCTGTTCAAGGCATCGGGGCCTGAGGGATAACAAACTGAGCCTGTATGTACAACACCGTTTAAAAATGTGCCCGTACAGAGGATAGCAGCCTTAACCTCATATTCCTCATTAAGCCTTGTTTTAACCTTGGTAATTCTCTTTACACCGTTCTCCTCCACTGTTTCAATATCGGAAATTTCAGCCTGAACGATACGGAGATTAGGTGTATTTTCAAGAACGCTCTTTACAATAGAGCGATATTTCATTCTGTCTGCCTGTATTCTCTTTGAGTATACGGCAGCGCCCTTACCAAGATTAAGGGTTCTTGCCTGTAATGTTACCATATCGGCACAAATACCCATTTGCCCGCCAAGAGCATCTATTTCGTATACAAGGTGCCCCTTGGCTGTGCCACCGATAGACGGATTACAGGGCATATTTGCAATAGCATCAAGGGACATGGTAAACAAAATTGTATCTATTCCCATTCTGGCACAGGCAAGCGCTGCCTCTACCCCTGCGTGTCCTGCGCCTATTACGGCAATGTCGGTTTTACGCATAGCATTTGTACCTCCTATTTGTGATATTTTGAGCCGTTAAGTATGGAAACCGAACGGTAGATTGCCTCATAAAGCATTACTCTTAAAAGCCTGTGTGGAAATGTAAGCTTTGATACGGATAAGCGAAAATCTGCCCTCTCCTTAACCCCGCTTGAAAGACCGTAGGAGGAGCCGATAATAAACACAATTTCGCTTTTTCCCGAAAGCTGCGCCTGTTCAATTTTAGCGCTGAGCTCCTCGGAGGAAAGCTGCTTTCCCTCTACGCACATGGCAATAACATATGCTTTACTCGGTATCTTTGAAAGGATTATTTTTTCCTCAGTCCTTAAGGCATCGTCAATCTGGCTCTGTGACGGATTTTCAGGTAGCTTTTCCTCACGGAAAATATATTCCTCAACCTTACACCAGGCGCCAAGACGCCTTTTATATTCGGCTGCTGCCTCCTTAAGGTAATTTTCCTTGAATTCGCCTGTGGCGATAATTTTAATATTGAGCATTTGAGCTATCAAGCAGCTTATCTGCCGCTGTTAAGATTGCAATCTTTCCGCTTTCGTAGGTAAGAGAGCCCTGGAAAAATGCAATATAAGGCTCACGAAGAGGACCGTCAGCAGAAAGCTCAATTGATGAGCCCTGTGTAAATGCGCCTGCAGCCATAATAACCTCATCATTGTAGCCCGGCATTGCCCAAGGAACAGGAACAACATAGGAGTCAACAGGGCTGGAACTCTGTATTCCCTGACAGAACTTAACAAGTCCGTCGGCATAGCCAAACTTAACTGTCTGAATTATATCGGAGCGCATTTCATCATACTTGGGATTTACATCGAAGCCTAATTTTTCAAGTACGTATGCAGCAAAATGCGCTGTTTTCTGCGCCTGAGCAACTATGTGAGGCGCAAGGAAAAAGCCCTTGAAAAGATTTCTGTTCTGTCCAAGAGTTGCACCCACCTCAGTACCTGTACCAACAGAGGTAAGTCGATAGGACGCAAGCTCCACAGCACGGGCTGTACCTGCTATGTAGCCACCACTTTCTGCAATTCCACCACCGGGATTTTTAATAAGTGAGCCGATAACCATATCTGCGCCAACCATACAGGGCTCCTTAGTTTCAGTAAACTCACCGTAGCAGTTGTCAACTACCACATAAGCCTTTGAGCGTGCGTGTACAAACTGAGCAATCTCACCTATCTGATCAACTGTAAGGGTAGGACGGTCAAGGTATCCCTTGGAGCGCTGAATAAATACAACCTTTACTCTCTCACCGAATTCGTTAAGCTTTTCTTCGATACCGTCAAAATCTATTTCTGTCTTGTTTTTAAAATCTACCTGCTCATACTGAACACCGAAATCCTTAAGTGAGCCGTTGCCGTCTGTTCCCTCAATACCTACAACCTCACAAAGAGTATCATAGGGACGGTTGGTTACGGAAAGCATAACGTCATTAGGACGAAGAAGTCCGAAAAGACCGATAGTAAGTGCCTGTGTGCCGTTTACGATAGAATGGCGCACAAATGCGCTTTCTGCGCCCATAACCTGAGCATAAATTTTGTCAAGAGTGTCACGTCCAACATCATCATAGCCATAGCCTGTGGTGCCTGCAAACATAGAGTCTGCCACTCTATTCTCCTTGAATGCATCAAGGACTCTTGATGTGTTATCAAAGGAAATTTTATCTATTTTTTCAAATATGGGCTTAAGCGCCACCTCTGCCTCAGCAGCAATAGTCAATAATTTTTCAGAAAACATATTTTATCCTTTTTTAACAAAATGGCTGTTTGATATAAGAAACAGCCATTAGTAATATTTATTTAAGCTTTGCCTGAGCCTTAAGTCTTGTAGCAGTATCAAGAATTCTCTTTCTTAAACGGAGAGACTTGGGAGTTACCTCCATAAGCTCATCCTCTGCTATATATTCGATAGCCTGCTCAAGTGAAAGAATTCTGGGAGGTGTAAGGATAAGTGCCTCATCAGCGCCCTTGGAACGAACAGCTGTAAGGTGCTTCTTCTTACATACGTTAACTACAATATCCTCCATCTTGGGACATTCACCGACAATCATACCCTCGTATACGGGAGTCTGTACACCGATAAACATCGCGCCTCTGTCCTGTGTGTTGAAAAGGCCGTAGGATGTAGCCTCACCGTTTTCAGATGCGATAAGAGAGCCTGTATATCTTGTAACTACCTCGCCCTTAAATGGCTGATAGCCGTCAAAGAGTGTGTTAATAACGCCCTCACCTTTTGTATCTGTCATAAACTCACTTCTGTAGCCGAAAAGACATCTTGATGGAATAAGGTATTCAATTCTTGTTCTTGAGCCAACCTTACCCATTTCAAGAAGCTCACCCTTACGTGCGCCAAGCTTCTGAACCACGGAGCCAACTGCTTCATCGGGAACGTCAATGGATACTCTTTCCATAGGCTCCTGAAGAATACCGTCAATTGTCTTATAGAGAACGTGAGGTGTGGAGCAGCAAAGCTCATAGCCCTCTCTTCTCATATTTTCAATAAGAATGGACAAGTGCATTTCGCCTCTGCCGGCAACCTTGAAGGAGTCGGTGGTTTCACCGTCCTGAACTCTTAAGGAAACATCCTTAAGTGTTTCCTTGTAAAGACGGTCTCTTATCTGACGAGAGGTAACAAACTTACCCTCCTGACCTGCAAAGGGGCTGTCATTTACGGAGAAGGTCATTTCCATTGTAGGCTCGGAAACCTTTACAAACTCAAGAGGCTCAACCTGATCGGGAGAGCAAAGAGTATCGCCGATAGAAATTTCCTCTACACCTGAGAAGCATACAATATCACCAACTGTTGCAGTCTGTACAGATGCACGGGAAAGGCCCTCAAACTGATAGATTGAAACTACCTTTGCACGACGGGGCTTTTCATCAGAGTGATAGTTGCATACGGAAACCTCCTGATTTACCTTAAGAGAGCCACGCTCGATTCTACCGATACCGATCTTACCAACATAGTCGCTGTAGTCAACGGAGGAAACAAGAAGCTGAAGTCCCTCATCGGGCTCACCCTCGGGTGCGGGAATATAGTTAATAATTGTATCAAGAAGAGGTATAAGGTCTGTTCCCTCAACGTCGGGTGACAAGGAAGCAGTACCTGCTCTGCCTGAGCAGAAAAGCATAGGAGAATCAAGCTGATCATCTGTTGCGTTAAGGTCAATAAGAAGCTCAAGCACCTCATCAATAACCTCTGTGATTCTTGCATCGGGACGGTCAATCTTGTTTACAACCACGATAATTCTGTGGTTAAGCTCCATAGCCTTCTGAAGAACGAATCTTGTCTGGGGCATAGGGCCCTCAGCTGCGTCAACAAGAAGAATAACACCGTTTACCATCTTAAGAATACGCTCAACCTCACCACCAAAGTCAGCATGGCCGGGGGTGTCGATTACGTTGATCTTCTTGTCGCCGTAGCGAATAGCGGTATTCTTGGCAAGAATAGTAATTCCTCTCTCCTTTTCAAGATCGTTTGAGTCCATTACTCTTTCTGTGGTAGCCTGATTTTCGTGGTAAGCCCCGCCCTGCTGAAGCATACCGTCAACAAGGGTGGTTTTACCGTGGTCAACGTGGGCGATAATAGCAACATTTCTTAAATCTTCTCTTATCATTTTTCTACCTCTATATAAAACTTTTTTTATTACTGAATTTTTTAGCGCGTATATTATATCACGTTATTAATAAAATTTAAAGTACTTTTTTATATTTTTTACAGAATACTGCAAAAAACAAGTAAAACTACAAGGAAAATCACGTTAAGCAAGGTGAAAATCCCCATATATTTACCCTTTTCCTTGCCGATACAGCGACAGTACTCGGAAAAGGTAATAAGGCTGGCAAGGGATGCAATAATTGTACCTGTACCACCGATATTTACTCCAAGAAGCAAATCCTTATAGTTATCTGTAAACTGAGATAACAGAATTGCAGAGGGCACATTTGAAATTATCTGGCAGGAGAGGGCTGAGAATAAAAGCGTATTCTTCTCAAGAAGTGAGGAAAGCAAATCTCTTACCACATCTATTCTTGACATATTTCCCGCAAAAATAAAGAACATTAAAAATGTGAGGAGCAATGGGTAATCAACTCTTAAAAGAGCGTATCTGTCCATAATGAGAATAGCAATAAAGATAATTATAAGTCCTATCTGATACGGTACTATGGAGAATACCATAAGAATTGAAATTACAAAGAATACAAGGTAAACTGCACTTCTCTTTGGCTTGAACACAAAATATTCCGTACCCTTAAGCTCCATCCTCTCCTTGGGGAAAAAGAAAATACTGAGTGTAAGCATTGCTACTGCAAGAAGGAATGGGGCAAGCATTATTCCCATAAATTCAAGGGTGGGAATATTGAACTTTGAATATATGTACAGGTTCTGAGGGTTGCCAAAGGGGGTAAGCATACCACCGAGGTTTGCAGCTATATTCTGCAATACGAAAAGCCAAGGGGTATATTTTTCATTACCTGTATCGTGAAGCACGTACCAGCCGAGAGGCAAAAAGGTGATAAGCGCCATATCGTTGGCAATGAAAAGTGAGCCGATAAAGGTAATATACAAAAGCGCCAGAACGCATATACGGAAGTTTGGTGTTGCGTGAATAATCTTTCTTGCAAGAATGGTGAAAAACTTAATATTCTTAAGGGCACACACAACGCAAAGGGTTGCAAAAAGACAGGCAAGAGTTTTAAAATCCACATAGCCAAGATATTCCTTGTCAGGTGGAATGATAAAGGCTGTTATTATTGCCAGAAGCGTTGCAATTGCAAAAACTATATGGCCACGAATAAATCTTACTACGTACTTCATATGCCCTCCTTAATTTTTTTCATAGGAATAATACTACTTTTTTGTGCATTTGTCAACACTAAATTTGAAATAAATAGTATATATAATTGACTTTTTATGTGTAAAATGGTACAATTAATAAAAAAAGCATGAGGTGACTCTATGGATATTAAGATTGCAAAATTCAAAAATGGCGCAAAGGGTGCCTTCTCCTTTGTATTTGACGACGGCTGCTATAAGGACTCAACAAAAAAGGTAATTGAAATCTTTAAAAGCACCTACGATAAGCACGGTGTTAAGCTTATTGCCACAAGCGCACATACGGTTAACTTCTTAAACGATGACCTTATTGCGTTCTGGAGGGAGACCTTTAAGGAGGGCTGGTTTGACCTTGCCTCCCACTCTATGGATCACGCATTTGCATATAACGAAAGCGTTGATATTGAAAAACGCAGAAAGGACGCTAAAGATTCCAAGGAGGCGCTTGAAAGAATCTATGACGGTATGGAGGTTATCTCCTATGTTAATCCCGGTGGAACTAACACTATTGAGGGCTGTCAGGTGCTTAAGGAATTTTACTACGGTAACAGAAGTAACTGTGAGGAGCCTCCCTACAATGATGTAGATACGGTTGACCTTATTTATGCCCATGCCTTTGTTCCTAACTTCAAGTACAAGGATTTAGCTCCCTATAAGGAATATATCGACACTCTCACCGAGAAAAACGTATGGGGTGTACAGATTAACCACTGGATAAGCGAAAAGGAGCAGGATACCTTCCACGCACAGACTGTTCCCTCCTTTGCACTTCAGTGTGACTACCTTGCTGAGCTTTCAAAAAAGGGCGAAATCTGGGTGCCATCCTTTAACGAAGCTGTAAAATATATAAAGGAATATCAGGATTCAACCCTTGAAATTAATGAAATTTCAGCCACAGAGTCGGAGATTTTAATTAAAAACGACCTTGATGAAAAAATATTTACATATCCCCTTACTCTTGAAATCAAAACAGACAGCGATGTAGAGGTAACACAAAACGGTGAAGTAAAACTCTATGCTTCAAATAACGGTACTGTATATGCAGAGGTTATACCCAACTGTTGCGCTACAATTGCAACAAAATAACAACTACCATGAATAAAGCAAACGTTTTTAAAAGGGTGCTTTGCGTCCTGATTATCGCTATATTCTCTGCTTTTATGCTCATAAGCTGTGATTCCTCTCCAGAGCCTACTACCGATCCATGCGAAAATGGACATGTTGTGGTTTTAGATAAGGGTGTTGCCCCAACATGTACACGTGGAGGTATTTCCGGTGGGAAACACTGCGCACGTTGCCACAAGGTGCTAGAGGAGCAAATAACTCTGCCACCTACGGATCATACATTAGTTACCAGCTCCCCCCTTGAGCCTACATGTACAAGTGAAGGCTATACCGCAGGCTCTCAATGCTCTGTATGCTTTACAGTATTTTCTGAGAAAAAGGTGTTGGATAAGCTTGGTCACAGTTTAAATGATCATAGATGTACAAGATGTGATTATTGCGAATTTGAGGATCCCCTATTATACCGTTCTACATACGGATATGATTACTTAGGCACATTACCTAATGGATCTAATTTGCAAAAATGCTATAACGAAATTGATAGGGTGGCAAAGGAATTTCACTTTGACACAACCAAGAATCTTATTCTTGCAAATTCTACCGATAAGGAAGCTTTGCTTCCGCAAATTGATATAATCGGCTGTAATCTCACAATAGATGAGCTTGTTACTGTACTTACCTTTCATGAATATGATAATCCTATGTATTATTGGTTAGGCAGAAGCTATTATTATTATGCCACTAGGGAAACTATTGTTGGATATGTGTGTCTTACATGTGATGCCAATTACATTAACGGCTCTGAAAGAGAAAAATACAATAGTCTTCTTTATGAAGCCGTAGAGGAATATTTTTCTATTGTGGAAAATGAGGATAGCGCATATCTGACAGTTCTTGCCTATCACAACATGATAGCAAATGCAATTGATTACGCATTTGAAGCAGATGGTGTAACTCCTCAGGATGATAGGTGGGCATATAACGTAATAGGGGTATTCAGTAAAAAGGGGGCTGTATGTGAGGGCTATGCCAAAGCTCTTCAGCTACTGCTGAATTTCAGTGGAATTGAAAACATTTATGTTTCGGGATATGCAGGTGGACGGCACGCATGGAATATGATTAAGCTTGATGACGGAAAATGGTACTGGTGTGACACTACCTGGAACGATGATCCAAGTGCGCCCGACGGAATAACCTACGATTATTTTTGCGTAGGTGATGCTGAATTTACAAATCATACTCCACGAACACCTGACGAAGATGAAGTATCAGAACGACTTTATCCCCTACCCGACTGCGCTAAAAGTTCATTCAGTAGCGAAAGCATTCTTGAGATTGGAGAGGTATTTACCGTTGAGGGCAGAAGATACAAAATAAATGGTTATAAAAGTGCAATCTGCACATTGGCAAATGGTCCGATTCCTGAAACCGTAACATACAACGGTATAGAATATTCAGTTAAATAAAAAAGGCTTCCGCTTGGAAGCCTTTTTTATTAGTCCTTATAGCCGTTTAAGGCCTTTTTTACATAAATTCCCGTGTAGGAGTTGGGGTTCTTAGCTACCTCCTCCGGTGTTCCTGTTGCGACCACGGTTCCACCGTTATCGCCACCCTCGGGACCAAGGTCAATAATATAATCGGCACACTTGATAACATCAAGATTATGCTCAATTACAAGAACGCTGTTGCCTGCATCCACCAAGCGCTGAAGGACGGAAAGAAGCTTATTTACGTCCTCTGCGTGTAAGCCTGTGGTAGGCTCATCAAGGATATACATGGTTCTTCCTGTTGAACGCTTTGAAAGCTCGGTAGCCAGCTTAACTCTCTGTGCTTCACCACCTGAAAGAGTGGTGGAGGACTGACCTATCTTCACATAGCCAAGACCAACATCGCAAATAGTCTGAAGCTTTCTTGAAATGTTGGGAATTTCGCTGAAGAATACAGCACCCTCCTCGGCAGTCATATCAAGAACATCGGATATATTCTTGCCCTTGAATTTAACCTCCAAGGTATCACGGTTATAGCGCTTACCCTTACATACGTCGCACTTAACATACACGTCGGGCAAGAAATGCATTTCTATCTTCTTTACACCGTCACCCTCACACGCCTCACATCTTCCACCCTTAACATTGAAGGAGAAACGGCCAGGACCGTAGGAACGCATCTTTGCATCGGGGGTTTTGGCAAATAAATCACGGATTTCATTGAAAAGACCCGTATACGTGGCTGGATTTGACCTTGGAGTGCGTCCTATGGGGGACTGGTCAATGGCGATTACCTTATCAAGCGCCTCATATCCCTCTACGCTGTCGCATTTGCCGGGATAGGTAATGGCACGGTTAAGCTTTTTTGACAGGGTTTGTAACAAAATTTTATTAACGAGTGAGGATTTTCCTGACCCTGACACGCCTGTAACAGCTACAAAGCAGCCAAGAGGAATATCTACATTAATATTTTTAAGGTTGTTTTCTCTCGCACCGTAGATGCTGACAAAATTACCGTTGCCCTCTCTTCTCTTTTCGGGAATTTTGATTTCCCTTCTGCCCGAAAGGTATGCACCTGTAATGGAGCTTTCATTCTCCATTATCTCCTTAGGTGTACCTGCAGCAACAACCTGTCCACCGTGGACACCTGCACCGGGTCCTATATCTACTATATAGTCGGAGGAAAGCATAGTTTCCTCATCATGCTCAACTACGATAACCGTATTACCTACATCACGAAGGTCACAAAGGGTTTTTATAAGCTTACTGTTATCTCTTTGATGTAAGCCTATGCTTGGTTCATCAAGTATATAAAGCACACCTACAAGAGATGAGCCTATCTGTGTTGCAAGACGGATTCTCTGCGCCTCTCCACCTGACAAGGTTGATGCCTTTCTTGCAAGAGTAAGATACTCAAGTCCCACACTCTTCATAAAGCCGAGACGGGCACGAATCTCCTTAAGGATCTCCTTTGCAATTTGCTCCTCTGAGGGAGTAAACTTAAGTGAATTTATAAAATCAAGCTCGTTAGTAACGGACATACGGCAAAACTCATCTATATTCTTTCCGCCGATTGTAACCGACAAAGAGAACTTATTAAGTCTTTGACCGTGGCAGACAGGACAGGGAGTTTCCTCAATAAACTGCTCATAGTATTCCTCACCCATCATCTGCATTCTGCCCTCAATGATTTTGATAATACCCTCATATTTTACGGTCTGGCGCTTATGCTGCTTAGCAAAATAACGGTCAATGGTGTAATATTCATCACCTGTGCCGTAAAGCAAGGCATTAAGCTGCTCCTTTGTAAAATCCTTTACGGGAGTATCCATTGTAAAGCCCATTTTCTCGCCTACTGCAACTACCAGGGGGCCATTCCAGCTTTCCTCATCTATGGACTTAAAGCCGTTTACTGCAATTGCGCCCTCGCGAAGTGACAAGCGTCTGTCGGGGATAATTTTATCGGGGGAAATATTTCTCATTTCTCCGATGCCAAGACAATGCTCACAGGCGCCAAAGGGGTTATTGAATGAGAAGGCTCTCGGCTCTATCTCGCCAAAGCTGATACCGTGCTCATCACAGGCATAGTTGGTGGAAAAGTCATATTCTGTGCCCTCACCGTCACGTGGAACTGTAATTATCTTAAGTCTGCCGTCTGCAGCCTTAAGGGCATTTTCAACAGAGTCGGAAAGCCTTGGACGAATTCCGTCCTTAATAACAAGACGGTCTACCACTATATCAATATTGTGCTTTTTGGTAAGCTCCAGCTCGATGTCCTCATTCACATCGTAAACCGTGCCGTCCACACGAAGTCTTGCATAGCCGTTTTTACGTGCATCGGCAATCACCTTTTCGTGTCTGCCCTTTTTGCCTCTTACAACGGGAGCAAGAACCATAACGCGCTCGCCCTCGGGAAGCTCTAAAATCTTGTCGATAATCTGGTCAACGCTTTGCTGCTTTATCTCCTTACCGCACTCAGGACAGTGAACTGTGCCAAGACGGGCATAAAGCAATCTTAAATAGTCATATATCTCCGTAACCGTACCGACAGTTGAACGTGGGTTTTTTGATGTGGTCTTCTGGTCAATGGATATTGCCGGTGAAAGACCCTCAATAGAGTCTACATCTGGCTTATCAAGCTGACCTAAGAACATTCTTGCATAGGATGACAAGGACTCCACAAAGCGTCTGTGTCCCTCTGCATATATGGTATCAAAGGCGAGAGAGGATTTACCTGAGCCAGAAAGACCTGTAAGCACCACAAGCTTGTCCCTTGGAATGCTTAAATCAATATTCTTAAGGTTATGAACTCTTGCGCCCTTTATTTCAATTTTATCTATCATTTTTTCACCTGCTTAGTAGTCTTAAGCTCTTTAATCTTATCACGTAGGAATGCAGCCTTTTCAAATTCAAGCTTACGGGACGCCTCACGCATTTCTGCTGTATACTGCTCAATAAGCTTTTCCTTATCCTTAGGTGACATCTTGCGCTTCTTTTCCTTTTCCTCATTACGCTTACCAAGGTCGATAACATCATGTACACCCTTGATAACCGTCTTTGGAATAATTCCGTTTGCCTCATTGTATGCCTGCTGAATTTTGCGACGGCGCTCTGTTTCGCCGATAGCATTCTTCATAGACCTTGTCATAATGTCAGCATACATAATAACCTTACCGTTTGCGTTTCTTGCTGCTCTGCCTATGGTCTGGATAAGTGAGGTCTCCGAACGGAAAAGTCCTTCCTTATCGGCATCAAGTATGGCAACTAAAGAAACCTCGGGGATATCAAGTCCCTCACGGAGCAGATTGATACCTACAAGTACATCAAACTCTCCAAGACGGAGTGAACGGATTATCTCCATTCTTTCAATAGTGTCAACATTATGGTGGATATATTTTACCTTTATTCCGTTACCTGCAAGGTATTCTGTAAGGTCCTCTGCCATTTTGGTGGTAAGAGTAGTAACAAGAACTCTTTCTCCTGCCTCGGCACGCAGACGGATTTCACCCATTACATCGTCAACCTGTGTTTCAATAGGTCTTACCTCAACAAGTGGGTCTACAAGTCCTGTGGGACGAATAAGCTGCTCTGCCACGGAGGTGGAATTTTCCTTCTCGTAGTCGGCAGGGGTAGCGGAAACGAATACGACCTGATTAAGCTTTGACTGAAATTCCTCAAAATTGAGAGGTCTGTTATCGTAGGCTGAGGGCAGACGGAAGCCGAAGTCTATAAGATTTCTCTTTCTTGCAAGGTCACCACCACTCATTCCCCTTACCTGAGGCACGGTAACGTGGCTCTCATCTATAAACATTATAAAATCCTTGGGAAAATAGTCAAGGAGTGTGTATGGGGTTGAGCCCGGCTCTCTGCCTGAGAGGATTCTTGAATAGTTTTCAACTCCGGAGCAAAAGCCGATTTCACGAAGCATTTCTATATCGTACTTTGTTCTTTCCTCTATTCTCTGTGCCTCTAAAAGCTTATTCTGTGACTTAAAATAAGCCACACGGTCCACCATTTCATCGTAAATCTGAGAAAGCGCCTTCTCTCTTTTCTCGTCGGAAACCACATAGTGATTTGCAGGGAAGATGGCGCAGTACTTAAGAGAACGAAGAACCTCGCCTGTAAGCGTATTTATCTCGCTTATTCTGTCGATTTCATCGTCAAAAAACTCAACACGAATAGCCTTATCAGATGAGGAAGCAGGGAAAATTTCAACCACGTCCCCCCTGATTCTGAATTTGTCACGTACAAAGTTAATATCGTTGCGCTCATAGTTAAGAGATATAAGCTTGCGAACAAGTGTATCTCTGTCAAGCTCCATTCCAAGACGTAAGTCTATAAGCATACTCTGATACTCCTCAGGGTCACCAAGAGAATAAATACAGGATACGCTTGCTACAATAATTACATCGTTTCTTTCGAAAAGGGAGCTTGTGGCGCTGTGACGGAGCTTATCAATCTCATCATTTACCATAGCATCCTTTTCAATATAAATATCCTTACCGGGAATATAAGCCTCAGGCTGATAATAATCGTAGTAGGACACAAAATACTCTACCGCATTATCGGGAAACAGCTCTCTCATTTCAGAGCAGACCTGAGCTGCAAGAGTCTTGTTTGGCTCTAAAATCAAGGTTGGTTTATTGACGTTGGCAATTACATTTGCCATAGTAAAGGTCTTACCGCTTCCTGTTACGCCAAGGAGAGTCTGCATTCTCTCTCCGCTGAGTATTCCCGCAGTAAGCTTTGAAATCGCCTCAGGCTGATCGCCTGTGGGCTTATATGAGCTTTTTAACACAAATTTATTATTCTGCATAGCGATCCTCCTTTTAGCCTTACTATCTTATTATTTTATCATATACGATTTTAAATGTAAATATCTTTGATTATTTTGGGTAAAAAAATCCGCAGCCTAGGCGTTGTGTTCCTAAGGACACAACGCCAACTCTATTCGCCTCCCGGCGAGTGATATTACTTCGTAGTGATATTCGACTTACGCCGAGTGGTATTCGCTGTGCGAGTTTTGGAGGCGAATAGAATATCACTGCTCTGCATGCAGAGCAATATCACTTTTGCGGCAGCAAAAATATCACGCTGTCGAAGACAACATATTAGTAAAAAACTATCAGGAAATGCGCACTTACTCACCACCAAATGCGGTGGCACAAATGAAAAACAGCCGATACGGAATAAAATCCATATCGGCTGTTTTACTGTCCTTTGGAACCCGAAGCATACGAAAGCGGATTTTCGTTTGGGTTTACTGACCAAAAAAGAACCGGTTTAAAAACCGAGAGAATCTTGATTATTTCTTTACGACAACCGTTTGAATAGTGCAATTACCATTTTGTCTTCAATGTTATCCATTTTCTTTTTCACCCATCCAGCGCGTATGTATTATATACCACACTAAAGCATTGATCATTGAAAACAACAAACCGGTAGCCACTAACAGAATTGGCATTACAATAACAAAACCAAGGAATGGGGTTCCGACGCTTATAGCAATTGGCGCATTAACGAGGAAGACTACAGTTATAACAGCCAGGGCATGCATTAAATTATCTATTGATGTTAGAGTTTTTTTAAAATCTGTAATAAAAGAGAATGTGTTGGTGTTGTATTCCTCTATGAACAAATATCTTGCCATATAATTATCACGTCTTATTGAATATACCAGGCGAATCAAAATGCCAAATGCTAAAATTATAACCGCAATCCTGCAAATATCCGTTTGAACCCGCTCCCCAATAATCAAGTAAAGAACAAACACTTCGATAAATAACAATCCAAAAAAACCAATAATGAATAGAATTGTGTGTAACAACTTCTTAAAATACAATTTAACCATATCCATTCTCCTTAATAGACAAAATTGTACCATTGGTAGTAAGCTTATTTTTTGTATAGCGGTTTGAAATTATATGAAGATCACCCATCGGGGTTTACAGATGTTGGTGGAGCGTCAAGGAATGGGGAATACATCATAACAGCAGCATTGCTGAGCAAAAGGTAATCGTCAATGAGCTCTCCGTCCTTGGAATAAACCTGCTGATAAAGCTCGTTGTGACGGGTATATCCTCCCCAGAATTGGCTGACCATTCGGTGGTTCCGTTCCACTATCTTATAATTGTAAAGAGGTTCTCTGTTTACACGCCACTGTCCCTCAAGGTCGGTTTCGCCAACATTTAACAGAAGCTGATATGTATCCTCCGTATCGTTGCGGATCATCAGATCTATGTGGGGATATGCACAGGTTGCGCCGCTTGCAAAGGGTTGAGTTCTGTTAGAATCGGGAAAAACATCGTAGCCGTGGCGGTAACGCTCAACAATGGTCAAGGGTGTATGTATGGCAGACCAGAATATCAGATTTGAAAGCTGACAAAGTCCGCCTCCGTAGCCTGCTTCAAAGCCTCCGTTTCGCAGAAGCATACCCTTTTTGTAGCCTTTACGCTTTGTGGGATTTCCGATAAGATACCAATAGCTGAAGGTTTCACCGGGTTTAAGTATAATTCCGTTTAATTTTGCACAGGCAAGCTTGAGATTTGTGACCTTGTTATACTGCATCCACATATCCACATCCTTGAGCTTTCGGAGCATAGGCGTATGGTGGGAAAAATATTGATATTCCAATGGCTTTGTGTCAAAGGTCCTTGCAAAGCTCTTACGCATTTTCAGCCAAAGAAGCTTGCGTTTGGTTCCGTAAACCAAAAAACCGAGCTTAGAGCGCAGGCGTGACCGTTTGATGGGTTTCTTGACAGAATCATTTGATCGATGACTCTTTTCCACATTAACCTCCTTAGAATCAGTATCCATTCCGATTATATCATAGGGAATATGGTTTGTCAATATTATTTACCGTGGACTGCAAAGAATACCGATATAAACACAAAAAGAAAGCCGATCAATAAGGATCTATAGGTCCATCGGACTTACCGATGACGAGTTGAAGGCTCTCATGTACTATGAGCTTAAAAGCATTATAGTACGTTCTGCCGTGTATGTAATTTTTGCCTTTTCCACCTACGATAGAAACGACTGATTTTAACATCCCAATTTTACGAATGAAGCAAACATAGCCCCGACAGA
>JAZQKP010000006.1:0-41408 GCA_045542275.1 Eubacteriales bacterium
AACTGAGCTAATGGTCCTTAGTGACTGCATTATATTTTACACATTTATTCTTAATTTGTCAATACCTTTTTATAAAAAATATAAAAATATTTATAAAAAGAGAAGTTGATAATTTGCTTATGGTGTGGTATAATTTAATCATATGAAGAAAAACAAAAATTATGTCAGTAGGGAGGAAAAATGAATACTTGCTACATAATATGCGCTCTTGACTGTGCGCCAGATTTCAAGGCGAAGGAGGGCGACCTTATTATAGGTGCTGACCGTGGATATCTTAATCTTATAAGGCGGGGAATTATGCCCCATATTGTAATGGGTGATTTTGATTCATACCCGGGAGAAATCGAGTGCGAAAATATTGTAAGGTTTCCCGTTGTAAAGGATGATACAGATAGCGCTATTGCAATTAAATATGCAAAAGAGCAGGGGTATAAGAAAATAGTGGTATACGGTGCAATCGGTGGTGACCTTGACCATACTATTGCCAATATTGCCCATTGCGCAAATTATACCGAAAAGGGAATTGATATTTCCTTTGTGGATAACAGTAATGTCTTATTTGCTATTCACAACTCTAAAATAGAATTTTCTTCCGAGGCAAAGGGTCGCATTTCCGTCTTCTCATATAGCGAAAAGTCCGAGGGAGTGTACGAAAAAGGGCTTTTTTATATACTTGATAACGCAACTCTTTACAGTAATATCCCCTTGGGCGTAAGTAATGAGTTTATAGGCGAAAAAAGTGAAATTTCCGTTAAAAACGGCACTCTTCTTATTTACACCTCAAAGGAAAATTTTGAAAACCACTTGACAAAATAAAGCCATAGTGCTACAATTTAATCACCGCACAATAGAATATTCAGGGGTGCTTAATTGCTGAGATGGAGAAATCCAAACCCTTTAACCTGATACGGATAATGCCGTCGGAGGGAGATAATATTTAGGATATAGTAATATTGTTTACCGCACGGATATTTTCTGTGCGGTAATTTTATATTACGGAGGTTTCTATGGAAACAACACAAAAGAAAAGAATGCAGAGAATATATGCCCTCTGCCAAAGCGCAATTTTTATTGCACTTGCCACAATTTTAAGCTTTTTACCCGTTTACGAAATGCCTATGGGTGGAACAGTCACCCTTGCAAGCATGCTGCCAATTATGTTTATCGGCATTAAGTTTGGCCCTAAATGGGGACTTGGCTCATCATTTTTGTACGCTCTTATTCAACTTGCACAGGCGCTTATTAAGGGTAATGTTTTTGTATACTGTGTGGGCGCAGGCGCTGTAATTATTTGCGCTTTGTTCGACTACGTAGTACCCTTTTCCATACTTGGACTGTCTTTTTTTGCATCTCCTAGGAAGGGCGAAAAGCTGAGCATAGTAAGAACACTTATAGTTTTCAGTATTCTTATTTTTATAAGATTTTTGTGTCACTTTATAACAGGCATGGTCATCTGGAAGCAGTGGGCACCCGAGGGAATGGGCGCATTTGTATACTCCCTTGTATATAACGGCTCTTATATGCTGCCGGAGCTTGTAGTTACCTTGCTTGTGGCAGGCTATTTACTTACAGTCTCTGCAGTAGAAAAGCTTCTTCAAAAGGAAAACTGATAAAAGCGTGGGAAACCACGCTTTTTTCTTGACTTTATGAAGGTTTAATTATATAATATAATTAATGAAGCCGTAAAGGAGAAAAATATGGATATTTTAGCAAGATATAACTGCGACGGATATACCCAGATAGAATTTGAATTCAAGGGTAAAAAGGCTATCGCCCTTTTGCCACCCGATGATAAAAAGAACGGTAAAACTATTCTTAAGCCCGAATATTTTGGTGCTTTTCCCGATCTTCAGCTTGAATTTGTAAGACGTGGCTACACAATGCTTTTTCTTTCCAACCGTAACCGTTGGGGTACAGATAGTGAGCTTGCCGATCAGTATGAATTTATCAACTATATGGCAAAGGAGCTTAATATCTCAAATAAGGTTATCACCATCGGTATGAGCTGCGGTGGAATGATGTCTGTGCTTCTTGCAGCAAAATATCCCGATTGCATTGAGGCGCTTTACATTGATGCACCGGTTATGAACTTTTTCAGCTGTCCTGCAAATATGTGTGATGCACCCGATGTGCTTGACTCTATGTGGGTTGAATTTGAAAATGCCTGGGGAATGACTAAGCGTGACCTTATGTTCTTCCGTGGCCACCCTGTTGATATGATTCCTGATCTTGTAAAGAATAAGGTTAAGATTTATATGGCATACGGAGACAGCGATAAGACCGTTCCTTACGAGGAAAACGGAATAGCTCTTGAAAGAGCATACCGTGATGCAGGCTTAAGCCACCTTTTGTATCTTGATAAAAAGGTAGGGTGCGATCACCATCCTCACGGACCCACAAATATAGATTTTGCAATTAAATATTTTGAAGACCAAGTAAAATATTAAAAAAATCTTGATTTTGTGCTCAATAAACAGTATAATTAAAATAGTAAAATATTATTTTTAAAGGGGAAAACTAAAATGGCAGAAAAAAGATATGTTGGTGAATATCCCGTAATCGGTATTCGTCCTTGTATTGACGGACGTCGTGGCCCTATGCAGCTAAGAGAAAATCTTGAGCCTACAGTATGGGCAATGGCAAATGCAGCAAAGAAGCTTTTTGAGGAAAATCTTTTCTACTCAAACGGTGAGCCTGTAAAGGTAGTTTTGGCTGATACATGTATCGGTCGAGTTCCTGAGGCTGCAGCTTGTGCTGAAAAGTTCAGAAGAGAGGGCGTTGATATTACACTTTCCGTTACATCATGCTGGTGCTATGGCTCAGAAACAATGGATATGGATCCTATGACAATCAAGGGTGTTTGGGGCTTCAACGGTACTGAGCGTCCCGGCGCAGTTTACCTTGCAGCAGTTCTTGCAGGTCACGCGCAGAAGGGTCTTCCCGCATTCGGTATTTACGGTCACGATGTACAGGACGTTGGTGATGTTGGTGAAATTCCTGAGGACGTTAAGGAAAAGCTTCTTCGCTTCGGCCGTGCAGCAATTGCAGTTGCTACAATGAGAGGCAAGTCCTATCTCCAGATCGGCTCTCAGTGTATGGGTATTGCCGGCTCCATTATGGACCAGGATTTCATGGAAAGCTACCTCGGTATGAGAGTAGAGTCCGTTGATGAGGTTGAAATCCTCAGAAGAATGGAAGAGGGCATTTACGACGAGGAAGAATATCAGAAGGCACTTGCATGGTCACGTGAGCATTGCAAGGAGGGTAGAGACGATAACCCCGATTCCGTTTCATTCCTTGGCGAGGACAGAAAGATTAAGTTTACTAAGGAAGAAAAGGATAAGCAGTGGGAATTCACTGTTAAGATGTACTGCATCATAAAGGACCTTATGGCAGGAAACAAGAAGCTTCCTGATGCATTTATAGAGGAAAGAGCGGGCCACAACGCAATTGTAGGTGGCTTCCAGGGACAGAGACAGTGGACTGACCATTGGCCCAACTGTGACTACCCCGAGGCACTTCTTTCATCTACATTTGACCACAACGGCGCAAGAGAGCCTTATACACTTGCAACAGAAAATGACGTTCTTAACGGTGTTTCTATGTTGTTTATGAGACTTCTTACACATAGAGCGCAGATTTTTGCTGACGTTCGTACATACTGGTCAGGTGAGGCTACCGAAAGAGTAACAGGCTACAAGTTTGAGGGTAAGGCTAAGGAATGTAACGGTATTATCCATCTTCTTAACTCCGGTGCTGCTTGTCTTGATGCTTGCGGTGAATGCACAGATGAAAACGGAAACGCAGTTATGAAGAGATGGTGGGACGTTACCGAAGAGGATATCAAGAAGATGACCGATGCTACTGTTTGGTGTGAGGCAGGCTTTGATAACTTCAGAGGAGGCGGATTCTCCAGCCACTTTACAACAAGAGCCGAAATGCCTTGTACAATGATCAGACTTAACCTTGTTAAGGGTCTTGGCCCCGTTCTTCAGATCGCTGAGGGCTGGACAGTTAAGCTTCCCGATGATGTTTCCGATAAGCTTATGGAAAGAACTAACCCCACATGGCCTTGCACATGGTTCGCACCCAGATGCGACGGCAAGGAGGGTAGTCCCTTCAAGACAGCTTATGAGGTTATGCAGAACTGGGGCGCTAACCACGGTGCCATCAGCTACGGTCATATAGGCGCAGACCTTATTACTCTTTGCTCAATGCTCAGAATTCCCGTATGTATGCACAACGTACCCGAGGATAAGATTTTCCGTCCTGCTGCATGGAACGCTTTCGGTATGGATAAGGAAGGTCAGGACTACCGTGCTTGCGCAGCTTACGGTCCTATGTACAAATAATTTGAGGAGATATACATAAATGAAAAAGACAGCACTTGTAATTATGGCTGCAGGTATCGGCTCACGCTTTGGTGGTGGTATCAAGCAGCTTGAACCCCTTGGCCCTAACGGCGAGGTTATAATGGAATATTCCATTCACGATGCCCTTGAGGCAGGCTTCAATAAGGTAGTATTCATTATCAGAAAGGAAATGGAGGACTACTTTAAGGAGGTTGTTGGCAACAAGATTTCAGGCATTTGTGAGGTTGCATACGCATACCAGAACATTGAGGATCTTCCCGCAGGCTTTACAAATCCCCCTGAAAGAAAGAAGCCCTGGGGTACAGGCCAGGCAGTTCTTTCCACTAAGGGTATAGTTACTGAGCCCTTTATGGTTATCAACGCTGATGACTATTACGGTAAGGAAGCATTCAAAACAGTACATGATTTCCTTGTAAATGAGCAGCCTAAGACAAGAGAATACAACTTCTGTATGGCAGGCTTTATTCTTAAGAACACACTCAGCGATAACGGTGGCGTAACACGTGGCGTATGTGAGGTTAACGGCGAAAACTATCTTACAAAGGTAGTTGAAACAAGTGATATCGTTAAGACTGCAACAGGCGCAGGCGTTGCTAAGGACGGAGAGGTTTCACCTCTTGATCCCGAAGCATATGTTTCTATGAATATGTGGGGTCTTACACCTGACTTTATCGACGTGCTTGAGGGTGGCTTTGTAGAGTTCCTTTCCAATCCTAACCTTAATCAGCTCAAGGGCGAATACCTTCTCCCCTCTGTAATCGGTGAGCTTGTTGAGAGTGGCAAGGCTTCCGTTAAGGTTCTTCCCACTAACGATAAGTGGTTTGGCGTAACCTACGGTGAGGATAAATACGCAGTTAAGGAAGAGTTCCTTAAGCTTCAGGCTAACGGCACATATCCCAAAACCTTGTATTAATTAAATTAACATAAAATACCAACCGAAATTTCGGTTGGTATTTTTATTTTCTGGCAATAATATGAAAAAAGAGAGGTGAAATATATGAATGATACGGTTAAGCTTTTAAAGGAATGCAATGCAGGGGTAAAAATGGGAGTTACATCTATCAGCAGAGTAATGCCGCACGTGCGTAATAGCGAAATGAAAACAGGACTTAATAAATGCAAGGACGAGCATGCAGAGCTTGGCAACAGAACTCACGAGCTTTTATTATCCTACAAGGCAGAAACAAAGGAGCCACACCCTGTGGCAAGGGCAATGAGCGATATGAAGATAAGAGGTATGCTTATGCTTAATAATAGCGAAAAAACAGTCGCAGACCTGATGACCGACGGCTGTAATATGGGTATAAAGTCCCTTTCCCGATACCTTAATCAGTATAAAAACGCTACTGAGGAAAGCAAAAATATTGCAAAGCAGCTAATAATTTCGGAGCAGAATCTCAATCAGATGCTTCGTTCCCACCTATAAAAGAAGGCTCAAGGGTAACCTTGAGCCATTTTTTATTTATAGAATTTAAGTAACAGAGAGGTAGGCAAAAGCTTTGATGCAAGATGTACTGCTTTCATTGATAATGAGGTCGAACAAACAGCCTTGTTTTTCTTTACTGCCTTAAGGGATTTTTTAACCACCTTTTCAACGCTGATAAGATACTTTTTCTTATATTCCGGTGCGTTTAAGGAAGCGAAAAAGTCGGTTTCGACAGGTCCCGGACAAACGGCAGTAACGTTAATTCCCTTAGACTTAAGCTCATGCCTTAATGCTCTTGAAAAGCTTATTACATAAGATTTTGATGCAGCATAAATAGCAAAATTGGGCTGAGGAATAAAGCCTGCACCTGACGCAATCTCCAATATAGAGCAATTTTTGTCCATATAAGAAATACATACAGCTGTGAGCAATGACAGGGCAGTGCAGTTAAGAGAAACCATATTTGAAATTTGCGCCTCTGTGTTATCTTCAACCTTACCCATATATCCTACACCTGCTGAGCAAACAAGGTATTTAACCGTAGATTTGCTTTCGGAAAGCGCAGCTTTAATTATCTCTGTAAATGATGCATCTGTAATATCCAAGGAAAAATGACGTACCTTAGTTAAAAATGCGCTTGTATCTATATCACTTCGGCTTATAAGCCACAATTCATCAAGTCCGTATTTATCAAGCTCAGCGGCAAAGGCCCTACCGATACCACGGGACGCTCCGCTAATTATAGCAATATTCATATAATCACTCCAATCTACATTAATTATACCACTAAATTAAGTCGCAGTCAATGTGCTTTTATACTTGCATTTCCGTTTTATCTATGGTAAAATATTTACAGTATCTGACACACAGTGTCAGCATAACTCGGAGGTATATTTATGAGATGCGTTCATCTTGATTTTCACACCAGCCCTGATATTGAGGGTATAGGCTCTCAGTTTAACAAGGCTGAATTTACAAGGACACTTAAGGAGGCAAACATAGATCTTATTACCGTATTTGCCAAGTGTCATCACGGCTATTGCTATTATCCCACAAAGGTAGGTACAGTTCACCCTCACCTTAAGTTCAATCTTCTTAAGGAGCAGATTGAGGCTATTCACGATGCAGGGGCAGAGGCGCCTATTTATATTACAATGGGCTGGAGCAAGCTTGATGCAGATCAGCATCCCGAATGGCACCATATAGATTTCTGGAAGAAGAAGCCAATTATTTTCGGTAGCGAGTTTAAGGGCGACCTTGATGCGCCTGTTAATGATTGCACATGGACAACTCTTTGTCCCGTTGGTGGCTATAAGCAGCATCTTATTGATATTACCCATGAGGTATGTCAGCAGTTTGATACCCGTGACGGCGTATTCTACGATATCTGCTTTATGAAGGATGCTTGCGCTTGTGAAAGCTGTAAGGCAGGAATGAGAGAAATGGGTCTTGACCCCGACAAATACGAGGACGCAAGAGAATATTATAAGATTAAACGTATTGAGCTTATGAAGGAGCTTACAGGTATTGTACATCAGTATACACCCAGTGCTCCTGTATTCTATAACGGTGGTGCTGACCAGAATAGACCTGAGTACCATCCCTACCAGACCCACTATGAGCTAGAGGACCTTCCCACAGCATGGGGTGGCTATGACCTTATGCCTCTTCGTGCTAAGTTCTTTGAAAAGTACGGCAAGAAATTCTGGGGTATGACAGGTAAATTCCATCATGCCTGGGGAGAATTCGGTGGCTTTAAAAATAAGGATGCTCTTAAATACGAGTGCGCAGATATGGTCAGCATAGGCGCATCAATCTCCGTTGGCGACCATTTACATCCTCTTGGCAAGCTTGATGAAAGTACATATAATGTTATTGGATACGCTTTTGATTATGTTAAGAAGATAGAGAAGTATTCCGAGAATACAAAGGCATATACAGACATTGCTATCTGGATGAGCCACGATTATGAGGCAGATATGGGTGCATCAAAAATCGTTCAGCTTATGCACCTTGAATTTGATGTAATCGAGCATGGCGATGACATATCAAAATACAGCTGTATTATACTTCCCGACTGCGTTAAGCTCTCCGATGACGATAAGACACTTCTTGCTGAGTTTGTTAAAAACGGCGGCTCAATTGTGGCAAGTGGAGAAAGTGGATTTAAGGAAATCGGCATAGATATAAAGGGACCCTCAGAATATGACCTTGACTTTATCTCCTGCAATCTTGATGAGATTGTAACTCCATTCCTTTCCTACACTAAGGCATATGTGTCACAGTGCGATGGCGAGGTGCTTGCCAAGGTTCACGAGCCTTATTTTAACAGAACCTTCCGTCATTTCTGCGGTCATAAGAATACACCCTTTAAGCCTGAGGCTGCATCTTATCCCGCCCTTGTTAAAAACGGTAATATAATTTATTTCGCACATCCTGTATTTTCTGCATATAATAAATCTGGTAACTATGTTCTTGAAAGATATATAAAGAACGGAATAGAGAAGACCTACAACAAAAATATTAAGCTTAGCTACTATCCGTCCTGTGCGAGAATAAGAATGAGAAAAAGCGACGAAAATTGCTTTTATGCTATTCATATGTTATACGCACCCCCTGTTAACAGAGGTAACGTATGCTTACTTGAGGACTTCCCACCCTTATACAATACAGAGATAAGTGTAAAAATACCCGAAAATGTAAAGAGCATTACTCTTGTGCCTCAGGGTAAGGAGCTTGAATTCACACAAAAGGGCAATGAGGTTTCCTTCTGTGTTGACAAAATGGAGCTTCATCAGCTTATTGTTGTTAAATATTAACAAATTGTTAATTCATTGCATAAATGCTTGATGTTATACACAAAATGTGCTATAATTCTTTATGCAAACAAATGCAAAACAAAATTTAATAGGAGGATTTCAAAGATGAAAAACGTAATTAAGGTTTTGGCTTTGTCCATGGTAGTTGTTCTTTCCGTTCTTATGCTTGTTTCTTGCTCTACATACGGTAAGATTCAGGGCGCATTCGAGGATGCTGGCTACGTGCTCCAGAATGCTGATAAGGAAGCAACAGGCGAGATCGAAACAGAAAACGGTGTAATCACCTATACTATCCACACTTTCCAGAAGGAAGGCGAGGGTCTTCTTGGTGGTATTTCACAGGCTCTTTCTACAGCTGTAGTTTGGGAGTTTGGTTCTGATGACGATCTTATGGCTGCTATCGAAGAAAGCGAAACACTTAAGGGTATCATTAAGGATGCTCAGAATTCCGATTATGTAAACGGTAACTGCGTTCTTACAACAATCAACCCTGACGCTGTTGAAATTTTCAAGGGCACAAAATAATTAAAAAATAAAATCGGGTGGTCTCCACCCGATTTTTTTGTTTGTCCAGCTTTATTTTATAATTAAATTATTAAAACGCACGCAAAAGTGCGTTTTTTATATTGAAAAACAAAAAAAACTGTGATAAAATATTAAAATGAGGTGAGATTTAATGTCAAATATGATTGATTATGTTAAATGGCGCTGCGATATTACCTTTGACAATTCCCCTATTAACGAGGTTGACAGTCTTATCTTTACCGAGCTTGTATATTTACCCTTTGAGCATTTTGTTCCCACTCTTGACAGCGGAGATAAAATATTGCTTTCAGAGGTTGCAGATAGATTTTTTGATGTTTATGACGAAGATAGATCAATAGGCGCTATTATCCCTGGCCACGACATCATTCGTCTTTTCCGTACACTGAGTAAGACGAAAAGATATTCCGATGTAAAAATGTGGGCGTATGTAAATGAAATCAGCCGAGACACAGAGAAGCAGTTTTGCGCTATGTGCTTCAGCTTTGATAATAAAAAGACCTTTGTTGCCTTCAGAGGCACCGACGATACTCTTATCGGCTGGAAGGAAAATCTAAATATGGCGTTGTACACGCCTATTCCCGCACAGATTGACGGGGCAGAGTACGTTAGTAAAATAATGAAGCTTACAAAGGATAAGCTGTATATCGGAGGTCACTCAAAGGGTGGAAATATTGCGGTTTACTCAGCGCTTTCAATAGATAAAAGGCTGAGAAAACGACTCAATACAGTTTATAGCTTTGACGGTCCCGGATTTACCGATAAGTTTCTTGATTATATAGATGATCCTGTAACGGTTTCCAAGGTTGTAAACTTTTTACCCGAGGGCTCAATAATAGGACGAATCTTTGATATTGTGGGTGGATATCAGATAGTTCGCAGCTTCAGTCGTGGAGTGCAGCAGCATGACGCATTTTCATGGAGTGTGCTTGGTGCCGAATTTGTTCAGGCTAATGAGTTTGAGCGCTCAAGCGACGATTTTCATGAGCTGCTTAAAAAATGGGTATACAATATGCCTGAGGAGGACAGAAACAAGTTTGTGGAGTCCTTTTACCGAATAGCCACATCAACTAATGCTTCAACCCTTTCCGATATTATGCTTGATAAGGTTAAATTTATCAAGGGTGTTCTTACATCGGAAAGTGAGGACAGAAAGGTGGTTATCGGCGGTCTTAAGAGTCTTCTTAAGGAAAGAAGCACCGTAAAGGGCGCAAATAAAGCGAAAAATTACCTGAAGAAAAAGGAAGACCTTGACGATATGCCAATAGAGTCGGTTTACTTTTCACCGGGAAACAAGAAAAATAAATAACCTCAAATGAGAGGTAGAATAGAGGAAAAATTAATGCAGAATTTAGAATTAAGCCTTATATACCCCGATCTTGAAAGCTTAAGTAACGGTGTTGACGGCGTAGACAGAGCGAATATACCCACAGAGGTGCTTGACGAGATTCAGCTTACAACCATACTTGATTTAAAGTCCGGCAGACTTTGTGATTTCTTTACAAAGGATATAAAGGTTATTGAATACCGTCAGCAGGTATTTGCCGATATGATAGAGAACCCCGAGCTTTGTGAGCTTTTTGAGCGCGTAAGCCCCATTCTTTCCGATATTTCGGAGCTTCGCAGACTCTCCGCAGATTCAGAGCCCTCCGAGGGATACCTTTACAGTATTACGGAAATTGAGCTTTACGTTTCAGCCATGGAGCTTCTTTCCGAGGGACTTTATCCTATGATGGATAAGTTTAAGAGCACAGCTCTTATCACTCTCGCCGAGAGAATCAAGGAGCTTACAGAAAGCGATTATTACAAGGATCTTAACAAAAAGCTTAAGGAGCTTACATCACGTATTAACGAGGTTAAGAGTGTTACAATCGGTGTAAACCTTAATGCTCAGCTTCGCCCCGAATTTGCCGGTGTCTTAAGCGTTAATAACGAAAAATTCAAGTCAGGAGAGCTTCTTGAAAAGATTCTTCGTCTTGATTTCAGAACAAACGAATATACCTGTATTTCATCACTTATCCCCTTTAAGAAGGGTCAGTCCGACAACCAGCAGACAGCCCTCACAAATGCGTTCAACAGCGCACTTACACACGTATTTAAGACATCTATGCGCTCATGGAAGAAGGTTATCCAGACCTACGTCCTTGAAAATGCGGATTTCTTAATCAAGCTTATGCCTGAGATGGAATTTATCGTTAAGGGTACAGAGCTTATAAATAAGTTCAAGAATTCAGAAAATGATTATTGCTTCCCTAAGATGAGACCTATGGATGAGAAGGTGTTCAATGCTAAGGGCATCTATAACCCCGTAGTTGCATCTAAGGTTGAATCCAAGATGGTTGTAAACGACTTTACCTTTGATGAGGAGGGAAGATTCTTTGTTCTTTCAGGTCCGAACAGAGGCGGTAAGTCTGTAATTACATGCTCAGTAGGTCTTGTATTCGCCCTTGCTCAGCTCGGCCTTGCAGTAAGCGCTACAGAGGCAGAAATCAGCCCTGTTGATGCAATCTTTACTCATTTCCCCACAGGCTCCGAGGATACAATTGATAAGGGCCGTCTCGGTGAGGAATGTGCCCGTCTTGATGAAATCTTTGATAAGGTAACAGAGAACAGCCTTGTTCTTCTTGACGAATCCCTTTCTTCTACAGGCTCCTTTGAGGGTGCGTATATTGCGTCTGAGGTGCTATGCGGCTTCTCAATGGCAGGCTGCCGCGGTATCTTCTCAACTCACTTGCATGAGCTTTCTGCTATGATTGATGATATCAATGCAAAGTGTATTGCAGACGGTGGCGCAAAGATTGATACCTTGGTTGCAGGTATGGATAACGGACAGAGAAGCTTCAAGATTATCCGTGCTAAGCCTGATGGAAAGAGCTACGCAAGAGACATTGCTAACAAATACGGTATCTCTCTTGAGCATATTTTGAAAAAAATTCAAAAAAATAATTAAAAAAATTTGAAATTACTATTGCAATTAAAAAAATACTGTGTTATAATATCAAACGTGAATTTTAGTAGGTTAAGTTTCTACTCTAATGGAGGTGTAAAAAATGGCTAAATGTGATGTATGCGGAAAAGGCGTAGTATTTGGACACAATGTATCTCACTCTAACCGCAAGACAAACAGATCTTGGAAGCCCAACATCAGAAGAGTTAAGGCTGTTGTTGAAGGTACAAACAAGACAGTTTATGTATGTTCCCGTTGCCTTCGTTCTGGCAAGGTTACTCGTGCCTAACTGATTAAATGAAATCAAAAGACCGTTTTTGCGGTCTTTTTTTCACTTTTAAGGAGAAAAAATGAAAGCCTTTGTAAGCTGTGATATAACATCAGCCTTTGAAAGCGTTACCGGGATAGAGGCATTACCGCTTAAGCCCTATAAGCGACTTGACATACCTGTAGCCTCTCATCCTGATATGCTAATTAATATAATAGAAGAGAATATTTTCTGCTATGAGGATTACTACCTTGAAAACAAGGATATATTTGACAGGGCAGGGAGAGAAGGGTACCGTATTATTACCTGTATGCCACCTTCTTCACCCGAATATCCAAATGATATAGGGCTTAATGCCTTGGTGATCGGAAAGAGAATATTTGGAAATATAAAATATCTATCAAGAGAGCTTTGCAGTTATGCTACCAAAAATAACTATGAGCTTATAAATGTAAAGCAGGGATATACAGCCTGCTGTGCGCTTGTGCTTGATGAAAATAACGTAATAACAGCCGATACAACCATTAAAAATGTTCTTGAGCAGTACGGAATAAATGTATGCCTCATAAGAGAGGAATCCATCATTTTAAAGGGCTATAATAAGGGCTTTATCGGTGGTGCAAGTGGGAAAATAAACGACAAAATTTGCTTTTTCGGCAATCCTGAGAAGCTTGATAGCTACCGTGAAATCAAGAAGTCTTTAAATGATTTAAAGCTGACAGAAATTTCAATTATGTCGGGGGATGTGTACGATTTTGGCGGAATTAAGCTTATATAGAGGTAAAATCACTCATTTTTGAGTGATTTTTCTTTTTAAGACAAAAAAATGGCCCCAAAAAGTGAAAAAGTTTAGAAAATCTATTGTCAATCGGAAAAAGGTGTGTTATACTTTTTATATATTATTAATTTTTGCACACGCCTGGGCGTACTTACGCCTGTTATTATAGAAAATCTGTGTTAAGGAGATATGATTATGAGAGTTATCTGGGAATATATTGTCCATTTCTTTTCACTGTTCAAAATGATTACTGTGTTTGATGTGATAGACATTCTTTGTCTTTCCGCAGTATTCTTTGCCATTTACCTTTTCATTAAGGAAAGACGAGCAGGAAAGCTTGCTATCGGTGTAGGCATCATCTTTGTAATGCTTATTATCTGTCAGCTTCTTTCTCTTAAGGCAATGCAGTATATCCTCTCTCATGTTATTGAGGTTGGAATTGTCCTTCTTGTAGTTATCTTCCAGCCGGAAATCCGTTCTGCCCTTGAAAAGCTTGGTGATAACTCCATAAAGGGTATTAAGGTTATCGGTGAGCAGAAGAACTCAACTCAGACTATCGCTATGATAGATGAAATCGCAACAGCAACCTTTGAGCTTGCAAAGTCAAAGACAGGTGCGCTTATAGTATTTGAAAGAAATACGAAGCTGGGTGACCTTATTCTTACAGGTACAGTTATTAACGCGCAGGTAAGCTCCTATCTTTTAAGAAACATTTTCTACGATAAGGCTCCTTTACATGACGGTGCTGTTATCATACGTGATAATCGTATTTATTCTGCAGGCTGCTTGCTTCCATTGTCGGTAAACTTAGATATCATCAAGGACCTTGGTACACGTCACCGTGCAGCTATCGGTGCCAGTGAAAACAGTGACTGTGTTGCTGTAGTAGTATCTGAGGAAACAGGTATTGTTTCAATCACTCACGAGGGACACATTTACAGAAACTTTACAAGGGCTACAATGAAAAAGAAGCTAGAGGAGTATCTTGTACATAACGCTTCACAGTCAAAGAACAAGAGCGGTGCAAGAATCAAGATGAGACATAGATAAGGAGAAAATATGGATAAGTTTTCAAGAACCACAGAGCTTGATACAGCCGGTGTTCTTAACGCCATAGAGGAGGACACTCCGAAAAAGAGCAGAAGAAGTAATATTATTGCGCTTGTTGTTTGCTTCTTTGTTGCCATCTGTATCTGGGCATTTGTTACCAGTATTGATACTGAAATTTACGAAAAAGAATACGAAAATGTAGAAATAGTCTTTGAAAACCCGGACTATAATGTTACAACTAATGCAAAAATTACAGTCATTGTAAAAGGCACTAAGAATGAGCTTGTGGATATAAACAAGGATGAGGTTAAGTGCAGAGTGCTTAAAAATCACATTAAGGGTGTGGGCGAATATATCGTTCCCGTACAGTGCTTTGTTGATGAAGATGTGGATGTTGAGCTTACACAGTCAGTTTCACAGATTCTTATAAAGGTAGAAGAAAAATGAGGATACTTGTTGAACAGATTAAGGTGTCCCTTAATGCTACCGACAGTGATGTATTCGAAATTGCAAAGGCGCGTATCAGTAGTACACGCGCCTTTTCACGTGTTGAGAGATTTTATATTCACAAAAGAAGTGTAGATGCAAGAAAAAAAGAGGATATTAAATTCGTTTGCTCGGTTTGTGCAGAGGCAGAGCTGAGAAAGGGTAATGTGTCCTATGAATTTCTTGAAAAGAAGGGAATAAAGGTTTATTCCGATGAGGAGATTACAATTGCTTCCTCATCATCTCCTATAGTTCCACCTCTTGTAGTAGGCTTCGGACCTGCAGGTATGTTTTGCGCCCTTTTGCTTGCACGTGCAGGCTATAAGCCTGTTGTAATTGAGCGCGGTGCCGATATTGATATGAGAATTGCAGATGTAGATAAGTTTTACAGAACAAAAAAGCTTGATGCAAATTCCAATATTCAGTTTGGCGCAGGTGGTGCAGGAACATTCTCAGACGGTAAGCTGACTACAAGAATTAATGACCCTAAGTGCTCATATGTGCTTAGGACCTTTTGTGAGCATGGCGCACCTGAGGATATTATGTATAGGGCTAAGCCTCATATAGGCACAGATAAGCTTATAAACGTGGTTAAAAGCATTGAAAGAGAAATAACATCTCTCGGTGGCAGAGTAATGTATAATACTAAGCTTGTTTCCTTTGCTGACGGTACAGCCGTAACAAGCAACGGAGATATTGCGTATTCGGATATTGTACTTGCTATAGGTCATAGCGCAAGGGATACCTATGATTACCTTATGAATAAAGGCTTTGCAGTTGAGCCTAAGCCTTTTTCAGTAGGTGTAAGAGTAGAGCATTTGCAGAGTGAAATAAATGAGGCAATGTACGGTAGCTTTGCTAACGACAGTCGCCTTGGCTCTGCTGATTATAATGTTTCCTACCGAAAGGACGGACGTGGTGTATATTCATTTTGTATGTGTCCCGGAGGAGAGGTAGTTGCCGCCACCAGCGAGGAGGGCGGAGTAGTTGTTAACGGTATGAGCAGATATGCACGTGACGGCAGAAATGCCAACTCTGCTATTTGCGTACAGATTAACAGAGAGGATTACGGCTCTGACCCAAGGGCTGCAATCGAATTCCAAAGAAATCTTGAAAGAAAAGCATTTATTGCAGGTGGCTCCGACTATGCTGCCCCCGTGCAGACCTTAGGAGATTTCTATGAGGATAAGGCTGTTACCGAGCCGAAGAGAATTATGCCCACATATATGAACGGTAACACACGTGTGTGCGATTTAAACACAGTTTTGCCCAAAACCGTATGCGACTACCTGAAGGTGGGATTTATGGAATTTGGTAAAAAAATCAAAGGCTTTGATTCAAAGGATGTACCGATTACAGGTGTGGAAACACGCACCTCGGCACCCTTGCGTATATTGAGAAACGAGAGCTATCAGGCTATGGCAAATCCCCATGTTTACCCCTGTGGAGAGGGTGCGGGATATGCCGGCGGAATTATGAGTGCCGCGGTTGACGGTATTAATGTAGCTCTTGCCATTTTGAAGAAATAAAGGATTATGAGCACAAGAAAAGAAAAAATATGGAACATAATAGCAAGCGGTGCATCCTCGGCTGAGGCAAAAAGTATTGCTGAAAGTGTGGGGATAAGTGAGATACTTGCCACTTTGCTTGTTAACAGAGGATATAATACCATTGATAGCGCTAAGGCGTTTATCGGTAAAAGCACTGAGATTCTTCACGACCCGTTTCTGCTTAACGGTATGAGAGAGGGCGCCGAAAGAATTCTCAGGGCAGTTGAAAATAAAGAAAAAATATCTGTGTACGGCGACTATGATGTTGACGGTGTTACATCTGTAAGCATAGTGTATCTCTATCTTGAGAGCATCGGTGGTATAGTTGACTACTATATCCCTAACCGCAAGGGAGAAGGATACGGAGTTTCTGAGCCTGCGGTAAGAAAGCTTGCGGAAAAGGGTACTAAGCTTATTGTAACTGTAGATACAGGCGTTACCGCTCTTAACGAGGTCAAGCTGGCTACAGAGCTTGGAATTGACACAGTAATTACGGACCACCATGAATGTCCTGATGTGTTGCCCGATGCTGTGGCAGTTATCAACCCTAAGAGAAAGGATACCACATATCCCTTCCAGCATCTTGCAGGCGTGGGAGTTTCATTTAAGCTTCTTTGCGCCCTTGAGGTTCTTCATACAGGAAAAAGCCTCTATACATGCGTAGGTAATATTGCAGAAAGATATGCAGACCTTACAGCAATCGGTACTATTGCCGACGTAATGCCTGTAATAGATGAAAACCGTCTTATTGTTTCCTACGGTCTTGCAAGAATAGATGAAACGGATAAAATAGGTCTTTCAGCCCTTATAAATCTTTGCAGAAGCAATGATACAAAGGCGCAGAAGTCCAAGGTGAAAAAGAAGATTTCATCAGGCTTTGTAGGCTTTACAATCGCCCCGAGAATCAATGCAGCAGGTAGAATTTGCGACGCATCCTTGGCAGTTGAGCTTTTCCTATCTAAAAAGAAAAGCGAGGCAGAGCAATATGCAATGCAGCTTTGTGATATTAACAAGGACCGTCAGCTTGAGGAGAACAGAATAGCCGATGAGGCATTTGAGAAGATTGTAGAAGAGGGCTACGACAGAGGCGGAGTTATTATACTGGATGATGCAGACTGGAATCACGGTGTTATCGGTATTGTCGCATCCAGAGTAACCGAAAAATATGCATTACCATCAATTCTTATTTCCTTTGAGGGAAATGAGAATCCTTATGATGAGAATGCTGTGGGCAAGGGCTCAGGCAGAAGCATTTACGGTATGAACCTTGTAAACGCGCTGTCATCATGCGCTGATTTGCTTGATAAATTCGGTGGACATGAGCTTGCCGCAGGTCTTAGCGTAAGGAGAAAAAATTTAAATGAGCTTAGAAGAAGAATGACAGAGTATGCAAGGGCTTGCTTCAACGGTGAAGAGCCTGTTTCTGCTCTTGATATTGACTGTATCCTTGCTCCTGAGCAGATTTCACGGGGACTTGCTACCGAAATAGGTATGCTGGAGCCCTACGGAGTTTCCAATACGGTTCCTCTCTTTGCAATGAAGGGAATGGTTATTGAGGATATTATTCCTGTGGGAATGAACAGACATCTTAAGCTTATTCTTTCAAAGAACGGTATGAGCTTTACAGCTATGCAGTTCTGCACCTCAATCGAGGAGCTTGGACACGAGATAGGCGATGAAATAGATATTGCCTTTAACCTTGAAATCAACGAGTTTATGAATGTTAAAACCGTTCAGTTTAATATCAAAGATATTAAGACCGGCGAAAACATTATAAATGAGCAGGATATCGGTGAAAGGGAATACGAGCTTGCTAGAAACGGAGAATATACAGGAGACAGCTCTGATGTTATTCCTAACAGAGATGAATTCGGTTTTGTATATAATTTCTTACTTCACGAGTCAAGAGAGGGCATCAGTGAATATACTTACATAAGGCTTCTTCATGGCATAAGAGCCAGAAAGAGAGATTTTTCTATCGGCTATGCCAAGCTTAAGCTTATTATTAAGGTATTCAGAGAGCTTAATATTGTATCAATTACGGAGAAGGATGAATTTTCCTTTGAATACCGTATTTCATATACCAAGACAAAAACAAGTCTTGATAAATCAAGCATCTTAAGAAAGATGAGAACGCTTTATCAATCAAAATAAAGGAGTGACTAAATTGTTAGCGGAGGAATTAAAACCTATTGAGCAGCTGCTCATGACTTTGGAAAGCAGTAACAGAAAATATGACCTTGAAAAAATCAAAAGGGCTTTTCTTTACGCTGATGATATGCATAGAGAGCAGAAGCGTCAAAGTGGTGAGCCTTATATAACACACCCAATCTCAGTAGCTGAGATTGTAGTAAGTCTGGGTCTTGATACAGACTCGATTTGTGCAGCGTTTTTGCACGATACAGTAGAGGATTGCCCTGAAAAGACTAACCTTGATGAAATCAAACGTCTTTTCGGTGATGACGTAGCACTTCTTGTTGACGGTGTAACAAAGATTAAATCTATCAACGTTGAGGATAAGGAAGAAACTCATATTGAAAATATCCGTAAGATGCTTCTTGCTATGTCCAAGGATATTCGTGTAATATTTATAAAGCTTTGCGACAGAATGCATAATATGCGTACTCTTTATGTTAAAAAGGACGCAAAGAGAAGAGCTACAGCACTTGAAACGATGCACGTTTACGCACCTCTTGCCCACCGTCTAGGTATGCAGAGGGTCAAGCAGGAGCTTGAAAATTATGCACTGCAGTACCTTGACCCATTTGGATATGATGAGGTTAAGGGGCATATTGACGATAAGTTCGGCAAGAACGTAAGCTTTATTGAAAACGTTAAAAACTATGTTTCCTCAAAGCTTGAGCAGACAAATATAAATTACAGTCTTAAGGGACGTGTTAAAACTGTTTATAGCGTGTACCGTAAGATGTATAATCAGAACAAGTCCTTTGACGAAATTTACGACTTTTACGCCCTTCGTATTATCGTAGATACAGAGCTTGAATGTTACACGGTTCTCGGTCTTATACATGAAATGTATAAATCCGTCCCCGGCAGATTCAAGGACTATATTTCCACGCCTAAGCCTAACCTTTATCAGTCTCTTCATACAACTGTTATCGGTAAGGACGGTATACCCTTTGAGGTGCAGATAAGAACTCGAGAGATGCACCATGTGGCTGAGTACGGTATCGCTGCCCACTGGAAGTATAAGAGTGGCGAAAAATCGTCGGCTGATATTGATAAGAAGCTGGACTGGATTTCCAAGCTTATAGATACAGAAAATGAGGCAAGCGACCCTGATGAGTTCTTGCACGCATTCAAGATAGATATTTTCCATGATGAAACCTTTGTGTTTACACCCAAGGGTGACGTTGTGGCATTGCCTCAGGGCGCAACACTTATAGATTTTGCATATTCAATTCATACAGGTGTAGGAAACAAGATGGTTGGCGCCAAGATAAACGGCAGAATTGCGCCTATTGACTCTGCACCTAAGAACGGTGATATTGTAGAGGTTATTACCTCAAATTCCTCTAAGGGACCAAGTCGTGACTGGCTCAATATTGTAAAGACCAGTGAAGCGAGAAACAAAATCAAGCAGTGGTTCAAGAAGGAAAAGAGACAGGAAAATATTGTAGTCGGTAAGGCAGAGGTTGATAAGATTTTTGCCCGTCGCAGAATGAGCTGCACAGAAGCTGAAAGAGACGAGATTGTAGGTGCAGTGGCAAAGCGCATCGGTATGATGGACGCAGGCGACCTTTATAACGGTCTTGGCTACGGCGGTATTTCTCTTACCAAGGTAGAGCTTAAGCTTGTTGATGAGTACGAAAGAAACTACAAGAAGGAGCCTGTAAAGGAGATAACAGTAATTGAGCCCACACCTCATAATCCTAACAGAAAACGTAAATCCACAGGTGGAGTTATCGTTGACGGAGAGGACGGCTGCGCTGTTAAGTTTGCCAAGTGCTGTAATCCCTTACCCGGTGAGGATATTATCGGCTTTATTACAAAAGGCTACGGTATATCTATTCACAAGGCAGATTGCCCAAATATCAGTAATGCATATGCTAATGAGGAGAACGTAAATCGCTTTGTTAAGGCAGAGTGGGATATGCCCTCATCAGGCTCATATCAGGCTGCATATGAGGCAGATATTCAGATACTTGTTACTAACCGTATTTCAATTCTTGCAGATATATCCGTTGCCCTTGCGGATATGAAAGTAGATATTGTATCTATCAGCTCAAGAAATATGGATAGCACAACTCTTATCAGTATGACAATATCCTGTAAGGATATAAATCACTTTAATTCTATTCTTTCACGCTTGAGAAACATTAAGGATGTTATCAGAGCCACAAGAGTAATCGGTACATCTGTATGATAGCGGTTCTTCAGCGTGTAACAAAGGCAAGCGTTACAATAGATAACGCGATAAAGGGTAAAATAGATAACGGACTTCTTATTTTGCTTGGCGTTAAGGAGGGAGATACCGAAAGGGACGTAACCCTTCTTGCAGATAAAATAAGCAAATTAAGAATTTTCTCCGATGAAAACGGTAAAATGAACTTAAGTGTCAAGGATACAAATGGCAGTGTGCTTGTAATATCTAATTTTACACTTATGGCAAATTATAAAAAGGGTAACAGACCGGATTATATGAGTGGCGCTAAGCCTGATGAGGCAAACAGACTGTATACCTATTTCTGCGACTACATTTCAACTCTTGTTCCAACAGAAAGAGGAGAGTTTGGTGCAGATATGAAGGTAGAGCTGCTTAATGACGGCCCTGTTACAATAGTAATGGATAGCGAAGTTTTAAGATGAAGCTGAATTTAAACGGAAATATAAACAGAATATATGTTCAGTCCCTGTGTCTTATGTTTTATCACGGAGCTAAGTTCCCTGTAAATGAGGAGCTTTGCGACGGTCTTGAGCTTACTCTTGATGTTAACGAGAGTGCAGAGGGCATTTATTGTCATGCACTTATGCGAGAGGGCGAAAGAGCGGAGGAGGCTGAGGATTTTTGTCAGTTTTCCGACACAGAAAGCAAGGACAGAACAAATAAAATCGCCGTAGGCAGAGCTGTATTTAAGGCAGGAAGGCGCTTAAGTGGCAGAGATGCGGATTGGGGTATTCTTACAGGCATTCGTCCATCAAAGGTGGCAGCCGAAATAATAGCTGCTTCATCATATGATGAGGCATTGTCTACACTTAAGGATAAGTATCTTTTAAGTGAGGAAAAGGCTCAGCTTTGCTGTACTGTTGCCAAGCACGAAACAGATATTCTTAACATGACAGATGATACTAAGTGCAGCATTTATATTTCCATTCCGTTTTGTCCATCAAGATGTACCTACTGTTCGTTTATTTCCTATGCGGGTAAAAAGCTTTTTTCACTAATTCCCGATTATCTTGACAAGCTTTGTCTTGATATAAAAAGGACCGCAGAAATCATTAAGGAAAATAACCTTACTGTAAGCTCAGTATACATTGGTGGAGGTACACCCACTATCTTAGATAGTGAGCAGCTTGAAAGATTGCTTCTTACTGTATATGAATCATTAGATGTAAATTCACTTTGTGAATACACCTTAGAGGGTGGCAGACCTGACACAATTACGGAAAAAAAGCTTGAAATTGCCAAAAAATACGGTGTTACACGTATAAGTGTAAACCCTCAGACCCTAAACGATAAGGTCCTTGAAAAAATCGGCAGAAAGCATACTGTTGAGGACTTTCTGAAGGCATACGAAAAGGTTAAGGAAAGTGGCATAAAGCATATTAATACAGACCTTATAGCGGGTCTTGATACGGATACCTTTGAAAGCTTTAAAGGTACAGTTGATAAGATAATTTCCCTTTCACCCGACAATGTAACAGTACATAGCTTTTGCGTTAAAAATGCAGCTCAGATTCGCGCAGATAACAAGGATATCTACACGGATACAGATGATACCGCAACAAAAAGCGTTAACTATTCCGTAAAGGCGCTTATGGAAAACGGATATATTCCGTACTATATGTACAGACAGAAGAATACCGTCAATAATCTTGAAAATGTGGGATATGCCAAGAGTGGCGCAATGGGACTTTATAATGTGTTTATGATGTCTGATGCCCATACGGTATTCGGCATTGGTGCAGGTGCAACCACCAAGCTGGTAAAAAATGATAAGGGAGAAAGAGAGATTTTAAGAATATTTTCTCCTAAATATCCATACGAATATTTGCAGGACACAAAAGAAATTAAGGATAGTGTAAGGAATTTTTTTGAGAGGAGCTAAAAATGAAAAGAATTAATGTTTCATTCTCATCTGAAAAAGACAAAAAGGATTTTGTGTTGCAATGCGAGGAAGACTTTGAAAAGAGATTGCTTTCTATTTCCGATAAGGTAATAAAAAGCAGAGCAAGAATTATCTTGCTTACAGGCCCCACCTGCTCTGGTAAAACCACAATGGCAAATAAGATTATCCATGATTTTACCGAAATAGGCAAGGAGGTAAACATTATCTCCATTGACGATTTCTTTATGGAAAGAAACGATTCAAGAAAGGTAGAGCTTGATAAAAAAATTGACTACGATTCTATAGATGCCCTTGACTTTCAGCTTCTTTCTGATTGTATTGAGGATTTAAAGAACGGAAAAGACTTTAAAACACCGATTTACGATTTTGTAAGTCAGAAAAGAAAAGGCTATAAGGAATATGTAATTAAGAATAACAGCGTATTTATAATTGAGGGAATACAGGCTGTTTACAAGGAAATTACTCCTCTTTTTGAGGGTGAGGATTTTGTTGGCATCTTTGCTAATGTAGACGAAGACGCTGAGGTAAACGGGGTATATTTCAACCGTGATGATATACGCTTATCTCGTAGAATTGTAAGAGACAGAAAATTCCGCGGTGCAACTGCAGACTTTTCACTTTATCTTTGGGAAACTGTAAGAGAGAATGAGGATAAAAATATTTATCCCAACAAAAATATTTGTAAGCTTCAGCTTGATTCTTTCCTCGGCTACGAATTATTTGTACTTAAAAAATATATAATAGAAGTACTGAAGGATGTTGAGCCGGGCAGTAAATATTACGAAAAGGCTATGGAGCTTGAAAACAAGTTCAAATCCCTTTGTGATATAAGCTTTGATTATGTACCGGAGGGCTCACTCTATACAGAATTTTTAGGTAAAAAATAAGAGGAAATTCAGTTGAACACAACCGATACCAAAAAAAGAAGTGCAAAAAATCTGTTTTTTTCAGGTGTCATTATACTGACAGTAGCTAATATTTTGGTAAAAAGCGTAGGGCTTATATCAAAAATAGCGCTTAACAGGGTTGTCGGAAGCATAGGTGCAGGGTATTACAGCTCGGCTTATGAAATATATGCCTTTTTATACGTTATATCAACGGCAGGCTTACCTGTGGCAATTTCCATTATGATATCAAAGGCTGTTGCATCAGGTAAAATAAAAGAGGCAAATAAAATATTTGATACATCATTTATAGTTTTTATGACCATGGGGCTTGTGTTATCAGGCCTCATGCTTCTTTTTTCAGGTAGACTTGCCGAATTTATAGGTGCGCCGGAAACAAAGCTATGTATAATAACTATTGCTCCAACTATATTTTTTATATGTATCAGTAGCTGTATCCGTGGGTACTTTCAAGGCTTTCAGCTTATGGCTCCAACGGCCATTTCACAGTTTATAGAGGCAATATGTAAGGTGGGGGTAGGAGTAAGCCTTGCCTTATATGCAAAAAGCAAGAATTTACCTGATTATACTGTGGCTGCTTATACTGTGGCAGGTGTAACCACAGGCGTATTTTTAGGTATGGTATATTTGTATATCAAAAAGCTTCGTTTTAAGGAAAATAATTATATAACATATAGTGTGGAAGAGAAGGAAAAATATAAAACAGGAAGTATTATCAGACAGATGCTTACCATCGGTATACCTGTCACCGTAAGCTCTACGGTTTTATCCCTTACAACGGTTTTTGATACATTAATGATACAGACAAGACTCCTTAAAGGAGGCCTTGACCCTACAACTGTTAAGATATATTATGGAGATTATACCTCTTTGGTTATATCAATGTTTAATCTTCCAACTATTTTATTGTATCCGATTGCCAATGCTTTAGTACCCCTTATCTCAGGCGCAGTAGCGAAGGGAAGTAATGAAAGAAGTGATAAAATACGTTCCTTTTCAATGCGAATAATCGCTATTATAGCCTTACCGTGCGCAATAGGAATGTCTGTTTTCTCTGCTCCGATACTAAGACTTTTGATGTTCAAAAATGATTCTGTTGACAGGGCAGCGCCATGGCTTTCTGTTGCAGCTGTTTCAGTTATATTTTTAGGTATAATTTCAGTTACAAATGCTTTTTTAAATTCAGCAGGAAAGCAAAATCTGCCCATTTATTCAATGATTTGTGGCACAATTATCAAATTAATTGGCAACTTGATTTTGATTGAAAAAATAGGCATTATTGGGGCTCCGATATCAACTATGCTGTGCTATCTTGTTGCATCCGGTGTGAATGTTTTCTTTGTTGTAAAGCATGTGGGCTCATTACCGGATATTATATCTGTATTTTTAAAGCCATTTATAGGTACAATTGCATCAGTAGGTATGGCTGCAATCTTTTACTACGCAATGATAACTATTATACCGTCAGGCATATGTACTGTTGTTGCGATAGGAATAGCAGTTTTACTTTATGCTACTGTGATAATCAGAATTAAAGGAATAACAGAAGAGGAAATTTGCATGCTGCCTATGGGTGACAGTATATGCAAACTACTTAAAAAGATAAAAATATTGAATAAATAGTACATTTTATCTAAAAAATCAACAAAATAATCAAAAAATTTGAAAAATTTGCACAAAATACTTGCATTGTATTATAAATAATGGTATAATAAAGACGTAGAGAAAAGAATATAAAAGAAATGAGGAAAACTCCAATGAACAAGACAGATCTTATTGAATATGTTATAAAGGAAACCGAACTCAAAAGAAAAGATGCCACAGCAGCAGTAGAAGCAGTTATTGCAGGTATGGAAAAGGCGCTTGTTGAGGGTGATAAGGTTCAGATTATTGGCTTTGGTACATTTGAGACTAAGGTTCAGGCAGCTAGAGAAGGACGTAACCCTGCTACTGGCGAAACAATCCAGATTCCTGAAGCTAAAACAGTTAAGTTTTCAGCTGGTAAGGCACTTAAAGACAAGGTTAATGCGTAATTAAAATTGAATATATAAAACAGGCTGTTTTTTAACAGCCTGTTTTAAATGGGTGAAATATGAGAATAGATAAGTTTTTAAAGGTTTCAAGAATTATAAAAAGGCGCACGGTTGCTAATGATGCCTGTGATGCTGCGCACGTTAGTGTAAACGGAAGAACCGTCAAGGCATCATATGATGTTAAGGAGGGTGATATTGTTGAAATCACCTTTGGAGCAAAAACGTTAAAGGTTCGCGTGCTTGATGTACGTGAGGTCGTGAGAAAAAATGATGCGCAGGCTTTATATGAGGTAGTGTCCGAGTAATAATCTCGGGCACTTTTTCATATTATATATATGACTCTGAGGGGGTGTATATATGGAAGAGAGCAGAGAGATTATAAATCACGATGTAACACTAACATCCAGAAAAAAGCTTGAGATGACAGGAATAAACGATGTGTCCAGCTTTGATGAAATGCAGATAATCGCAAGAAGCAATGATGCGGATATATCAATTGAGGGTGAGAATTTAAAAATAGAGAGATTTGACTCTGAAGGCGGAGATCTCATTGTAAACGGTAAAATAAACGGAATAAATTATTATAATGTTACAAATACAAAAAAGAAGAAATCAATTATGAACATATTTAAATGAGGATACAATAATGGAAATATCAATGTCGCAACAATTGTCTACTATAATTATTTCATTAATTACGGGCGCGTTTCTTGGTGTGATATATGATACGGTTAGAATTTTAAGGTGTGCTTTAGGCATCAAATATTATAATAATTCGTTCAAATGTAGTATAAAAACTATAAAAACAAAGGAGAAAACAAAGTTAACCGGATTAAAGGAAAACATAATAATTCATATAACAGATATTTTGTTTTTTATAATATGTGGAATTGTAATAGCAATACTTGTCTACTATTCAAATAACGGTAGAGTGAGATGGTTTATATATTTTTTCAGTGCTATCGGATTTCTTATATACTATCTCACCATAGGAAAAATCATAATCAGATTATCGGGAGTTATTACGGAGGTGTTAAAGTCAATTGTTTACTACACCTTTTATCTTATTGTATATCCGCTGCTTCCAATACGAAATTTTGCCAAGTTGCTTTTTACAAAAATACACACTGAATATAAAATAAAAAAAGCGAAAAAAAGAAATGAGAAATTAGATCACAGAAATATTTTAATAAGTTACGGCAAATAAAAAAGCCTACGCAAAGCAGCGTAGGCTTTTAGCTTTATCAAAGATTGTAATATCTGTCAAATTCTGCAGGATGAGGAATTTTAGCAAGCTCGGCGCACTCAGCGCGCTTAGTCTTGATAAAGTTCTTAATAAGCTCCTCGGGGAATACTCCACCTGCTGTAAGGTAATCGTAATCAGCTTCAAGAGCATTCAGCGCTTCATCGAGAGATGTAGGAAGATGGCGAAGCTTAGCCTTTTCCTCATCGCTAAGATGATAAAGGTTAACATCATATGGTCCCCAACCGTTTGCGTGAGGATCGATTTTATTCTTAATACCGTCAAGACCTGCCATAAGGATAGCAGCATAGCAGAAATAAGGATTACAGGTTGCGTCAGGGTTACGAAGCTCAAAGCGACGCTTATTGGGAGTCTTTGCATAAGCGGGAATACGGATAACAGCACTGCGGTTAGATGTAGCATATCCAACGGTAACAGGTGCTTCAAATCCGGGCACAAGACGCTTAAATGAGTTTGTACTTGGGTTTGTGAGGGCGCAGAGAGATGCAATATGTTTAAGAAGGCCACCCATAAAGTAATGGGCTGTTTCACTTAAGTGGGCATATCCGTTGTCATCAGAGAACACAGGCTCGCCATCCTTAAGAAGGAGCATATGAACGTGCATACCGCTTCCTGCCTCACCATAAATTGGCTTTGGCATAAATGTGGCGGTCTTTCCATATTTAAGTGCTGTATTGTGAATAATATACTTGATCATCATAGTTGCATCCGCCATCTTTGACATAACGCCAAGCTGAGGTTCAATTTCAAACTGACCGGATGCAGCAACCTCGGGATGATGGTAATTTATTTCAATACCCATATCCTTCATGTGAAGACACATTTCGCTTCTTGCCTCGTATGCCTTGTCAAAGGGCTTGGCAATATGATATGCCTTCTGTTTTGGAACTACACAGCCAAAGCCCTCGGTAGCGCTGTTCCAATAGGATTGCTGAGTATCAAGGGAAACACCAATACTGTTAGGCTGAACCTCCCAGCCTACCTGGTCAAAGAGATAAAACTCAAATTCGGGAAGAATAAGCATAGTATCGGCAATGCCGGAATCCTTCATATACTTTTCGGCTGCGAGCACAATGTTGCGTGGATACTGCGCCAATGGACGGTTTTCAGGGCTTGCAATAATCATTGCATTACCTGTCATAGATAGAGTAGGGATATGGCAGAAGGGGTCAATAACTGCTGTGTCGGGGTCAGGGATAAAAACCATGTCGCTTTTTTCAACTACTGCATAGCCATAGTTGGATGCATCGAAGCCAATACCGTTTTTCATAGTCTCCTCAGAAAAATTTTCTGCCGGAATAGTAACATGTCTGTACTGGCCGTTAATGTCAACCATTTTGAAGTCCACCATTTTTATTCCTTTTTCTTTAATCAATGCTAAAATTTCGTTAACACTTTTGGACATATGATATTCCTCCATTATTTTTTCATACTTTTATTATAACAAATTCGTTGGAATTAGTCAATAAATGATGAAAAAACGTTTATATTTATGCAGAAAAAGAAACAATTAGCACAAAAAATCCAACAAATTTTCACATTTTCATCATTTTGGTTAATTTTAATATTGACAAATTGGGGTTTTGCTGATATAATACTATATATTATTAATAAGGAAGCATTTAAACAGCATTTTGTCAATGGTTTTTCTGGTAAATTTGAGCGATGCTGTGCGTTTTCTATTTTTATTTGTTGGATATTACCGTCAAGATATACGACGCTAATATATAAAATTTTTTTGGAGGTTCATATATCATGAACAAGACATTCAAGAGAGTGCTTTCTATGGTACTTGCTGTATGTATGGTTGTTTCTCTTTGCTTCACACTCGTAGCGTGCAGCAAGGAAGAGGGCGAAGGCCAGTACACATACAAGTCATATACAACAGCACTCGGTAACAACTGGAATCCCCATACATGGGAAACCAATGCTGACGATTCTATCCTCAGCTACCTCTCCTCACCTTTCATTACAATGGAAGCTAAGGACACAGAAAACGGTGTATACCAGTGGGTATACGAAATGGCTACATCCATCAAGGACGTAACTGCTGATCACAAGGATGACCTTACAAAGTTTAAGGTTGACCTCGGCGGCAAGGCAGCTTCTTCCGTAAATAAGGGCTATGTATTTGAAATCGCTCTTAATCCTGATGCTAAGTGGCAGAACGGTGAAAAGATCACTGCTGATGACTACATCTACTCAATGCAGCAGCTTCTTAACCCCAAGATGAAGAACTACAGAGCTAACCTTTACATCGCAGGCGAATCCGCTCTTGCAGGTGCTCAGGGTTACTACTACCAGGGCTCTTCTGTATGGCTCGACGCAATGGGTGCATACGCTATCAATAAGCTCGTTAAGGGTGCTGACGGTACATATGCAACAGCTGATGGCGTTAAGCTTGCTATCGCTCCTAAGGCTGCACTTGATTGGCTCGGTGGTAACTCACTCGCTGATTACGTAGGCGCTTACGGTGCTCAGTTATTCGACGTTGAAGCATTTAACAAGCTCGTTGCTAAGGCTGATGCTGAAGGCTACGTTCCTGTAACAGACGAAACTCTCGGCTACCTCGTTAGTGTTATCACAGCATCTAAGGACTGGGGCGAAACAGCAGAGGATGCTTGCAACTACCTCGTTTACAGCCACACATTCCCTGTAGTTACATACGATACAGTAGGTTGCTACAAGGTTGACGATTACACAATCCGTTATGTATGCCAGACAGCTATCGACTTCAACTACTTCCTTACATCTTGCACATCCACATGGCTCGTATATGAAGAGCTTTATGAGGCTGGTAAGAAGCAGGAGGGTGACCTTGTAACAACAACATACGGTACATCTATGGAAACATCTATGTCCTATGGAGTATACAAGATGGCTTCCTTCCAGGAAGAAAAGCAGATCGTATTTACTCAGAACGAAGAGTGGTACGGTTGGGAGCGTGATAAGAATGGCGAGCTCGAAAGAGACAGAGATGACAACCTCATTTCTCACACATCTTACCACAAGAACCTCGAAGGCGCTGACTTCCTCGTAGACGGTCAGGACCTCCGTCAGCATATCATCACAAGCGTTGTTATCGACGTTATGGACGAAGCTACAGCTAAGTCTGCATTCCTTTCCGGTAAGCTTTCTGACTGGGCTCCTAACGCTGATGAGCTTTTGACATATGCAGCATCCGACAGACTTTACAAGGTTGATGAGACATACACAATGTCCTTCTTCTTTAACACAAACGTTGACGACCTTAAGAAGATGGACTCTTCAAAGGGTAACGTTAACTCCGTTGTTCTTTCTAACATTAACTTCCGTAAGGCGTTCAGCTACGCAATCAACAGAGCAGAGTATGTAACTGCTACTGAAGGTTACAAGCCTGCATTCTCACTTATGAACAGCCTTTACTACTATGACTTCTACAATGATCCTCAGTCCTCCTACAGAAACACCAACCAGGCTATGGAAGCTATCTGTAACCTCTACGGCGTTAAGTGGGGTGAGGGCACACCTTACGCTACACTTAAGGAAGCTCACGATTCTATCACAGGCTACAACCTTACAGAAGCTAAGAACCTTATGAAGAAGGCTTGCGACGAGCTCGTTGCTGCAGGTCTCTACACTAAGGGTGCAGAAATCAAGATTAAGATTGGTTGGGCTAAGGGTGCTCTTACATCCGCTGACAACCAGCAGCTCACACTTATGAACAAGTTCATCAACGCAGCTATCGAAGGTTCCGGCTTCGGCAAGGTAACATTTGAGGCAGTTGGTAACATTGCAGACCGTTACGGCGATGTAGCTAAGGGCGAATACGCAGTTGGTTACGGCGCATGGGGCGGTGCAGCTCTTTATCCTTTCCGTAACTTCCAGGTTTACTTTGACCCTGATCAGTACGATATCAACGAGGCAGCTTGTTGGGATCCTACAACAGAAACACTTACACTCAATGTTGGTGGTAAGGATGTTACTATGACATGGCAGGAGTGGGGTAACTCTATGATCGGTTCCGGCGCTTATGCTGATGCTGATTTCGAGACAAAGCTCAACATCACTTCTATGCTTGAGACTAAGTTCCTTGAGAAGTACTACAGAATTCCTCTTGCAGGAACAACAATCTGTTCTATGCTTTCATACCAGTTCAACTACTACACAGAAGAGTACAACATGGCGTACGGCTTCGGTGGTTCTCGTATCATGACAGCTACATATGATGACTACGAGTGGAACAAGTACATTGCTAAGCAGGGCGGTACAGTTGATTACGAATAATTTCGTATACCGAGCAGAATAGTTTTGCTATTCCATGAAAATTTTATGGTAATGGGAGGGGGTTCTCCCCTCCCATTATTATAATTTTTCATCTGTTCCGGTAAACGGAAACCACGGTGTCTGCTTACCGGAGCAGACGAAAGAGGAATAGCATTTTCGTGCTTTTCAATCAATTGAAAGGAAAAAATAATATGGGAAAATATATACTCAAAAGAGTACTCTTGATGTTCTTCGTATTGTTCTGTATAATTACAATATGCTTTATGCTCATCAGAATGCTCCCGAGAGATTTGCCTACTGATATTAAGCTTCAAGAGGTTATCAAGGCTCGTTGGGAAGCGCTTGGTTATGATAAGCCCCTTGTTGTTCAATACGGTATTTATCTTAGAAATATTTTTACTGAATGGGACTTTGGTACATCATGGTACGTTTCTCCCAGAACAGAAGCCTTTGAGGTAATTCTTGACAGACTTCTTCCGACAGTTTTAGTTAACCTTTACTCACTTCTTTTGGCTACACCTATCGGTATTGCGCTAGGTATTTATGCCGCAATTAAGAAAAATAAATGGCAGGACCATACTATAAGTACAATGGTTATGCTGTTTGTATCTATTCCAAGCTATGTTTATGCATTCTTGGTACAGTTTATATTCGCATTCGTATTGGGCTGGTTCCCGCTTACTGTATATTCCTTGGCAGACGCAGGAGGATCCTGGTTTACTGCTAAGATGGTTTACAGTATGGCGCTTCCTGTTATGGCACTTTCCTTTGGTGAGATTGCAGGTCTTTGCCGTTTCACCCGTGCGGAGCTTACAGAAACACTTACATCTGACTATATGCTTCTTGCTCGTACAAAGGGACTTACAAGAGCACAGGCTACAACCCGTCATGCGCTTAAGAACGCAATGGTTCCTATTCTTCCTTCCATTATCGGTAGCTTTATAGGTATCCTTGGAGGTTCTATGATTATTGAGCAGATCTTCTCAGTACCCGGTGTAGGTCAGCTCTTTATCAGATCAATTAACTTACGTGACTATGACGTATTTATGATGGATACGGTATTCTATACACTTATCAGCTTGCTTGCCGGCATTGTAGTTGATATAAGCTATGGCTTTATAGATCCTCGTATCAGAATGGGAGAGAAGTAATATGGATAAGAATAATTACAATTTCCCAAAAGAAATGTTTGAGTTTGCCAATAAGGGTGAAAAGCTTCATGACCAGAAGTTTGAGGATAAGCCTATTGGTTACTTTAAGGATGCTTGGATAAGATTCCGTAAGAATAAGGCATCTATTGTTGCAGCTATCATTATTATCGGTATCGTTCTTTTCTCACTTTTAATGCCCCTTTTCAATACAAGATATGATTCCTCATTCCTTGATGTACACTATGCTAAGAAGGGTCCATACTCTGATTGGTGGTGTGAAAATACAGGTATGTTGAATGGTGGTACTAAGAGAAATGTATCTGAAAGAGGTCTTTCATGGCTTGCTGCTACCGGTATGGGTGCTGAGCACACATATAAAAATCTTGCTTCCGGCAAGAAGATAACAGTTGCTGATAGCTTAGAAAGCAAGTATTCTGCCATCATAAAATATAAAGATGGTGGAGTGGGCCCTGACGGCAAGGATGTATTCAAGGCAAACGTTAATGCATATATGGAGGTAGGCTTTGTATATCTCCAGATAGAGCAGAGCGAATATCAGAAAATTGTTGATTGGGAGAAGGAGAACGGTATTCAGGTTCTTTATCCTATCATTGCAAACAATGAGTATACTTATCATCCTATTGACGTTACCAACGCTAACTATTGGTATAAGACAAATGCCAAGGGTGACCCTATAAAGGTTAACAGCGAGGGTAAAGCAGTTAAAATTTCCTTTAAGGAAACTGCTTCCTTTGAGGATAACTATAAGAGAGATAAAGACGGTAATTTAGTATATACAGAATATATTGGCGGTGGTGACCTTGAAACTGCTCAGCTCAGAATTCGTGTACTTTACTATAATTACTATATTTATGAGAACGGATTTGCACCAAAATATATCTTCGGTACAGACTCACAGGGATATGACCTTGCGCTTCGTATGGCTGACGGTATTAAGCTTTCCCTTCTTGTATCCCTTACAGTTTCATTTATCAACTTCTTCATTGGTGCTATCTACGGTGCAATAGCAGGTTACTATGGTGGCATTGTAGACCTTACAATGGAGCGTATTACAGATATTCTTTCAGGTATTCCCAGTATAGTTGTTATGACCTTGTTCCAGATGCACTTGGCGCAGAAAGTTGGCGTTATCCCGTCACTGTTGTTTGCCTTCGTGCTGACTGGTTGGATTGGTATGTCCAGCCGTGTAAGAACACAGTTCTACCGCTTTAAGAATCAGGAATACGTAATGGCTGCGCGTACACTTGGTGCACGTGACAGAAGAATTATCTGGAAGCACATTTTCCCCAATACATTGGGTACAATTATTACAGGCTCTGTACTTGCTATCCCCGGTGTTATCTTTACTGAGAGTATGCTTTCATTCCTTGGTATTGTTAATCTTGGTGGAGCAGAGACAACATCTCTCGGTACATTGCTTTCTGACGCATCCAATATTTGGACAAACTACCCGCATCTTATGCTATTCCCCGCGATGATCATTTCACTTCTTATGATATGCTCCAACCTGTTTGGTAATGGCTTGCGTGATGCGTTCAACCCATCACTTCGTGGAGTAGAGGAGTAAGCTATGGATAATATACTTGAAGTCAAAAATTTAAGAATATCCTTCCGTACCACCTCCGGTACTCTGAAGGCAGTACGTAACATTTCCTTTAACCTTAAGCGTGGCGAAACACTTGCAATCGTAGGTGAATCGGGCTCAGGTAAATCCGTTACTTCCAAGGCTATCCTTGGTATTTTGGCAGGTAACTCCATTGTAGAGAGTGGAGAGATCTTCTATGACGGCAAGGATCTTTTGAAGATTTCCGAGGAGGAAATGTGCAAAATCAGAGGCGACAAAATATCTATGATATTCCAGGACCCTCTTTCATCTCTTGACCCTATCGTTAAGATCGGTAAGCAGATTACTGAAGCTATGCTTCTTAAGAATAAGCTTAGCCGTAAAATGGGTAAGGTAGAATTCAATGGCCTTTTAGAGATTCTTAAATCTAATATGATTGAGGCTGTTGGAGAGGAAAAAACAGACACAGTTGCTGAAATTTCCGATCTTATCACTACATTTAACGCATTTAATATTCAGGCAAATAAGCTTGAGGATAGCTATAATGACGCATATACTCACGCTCAGGAAATTATTGCTGATATTGATGACAAATTATTCCGTGCAAGCAAAAATCAGAGGATTGATGTTAAGGGTATAATTAAAGATTTCCACCACAAGCTTTCCTTTGTTAATGATACATTCCTGACCGCAAATTATGATGCAAAGATTGCTTCACTCAAAGAAAAGCTTACATTTGTAAGATCTTCTTATATAAATCCTAAGCTTAAGGAAGGCGAGAAGTTTATTCTCCCCACAGAAATTGAAGGTCTCTTCAATGAGCTTAAGGATCTTATGACAGAAATTACATCTGCTGTTCGCCCTGACTTCTTCCGTATAGGTTTCTATAAGTATAAGAATCCTGAGGCAGAGCTTGGCAAGATGGATGTCAAGGAGCTTAATGAGGTTTCTCTTGGCTACCTTAATGATAACTTTATGAATCGCTTTATCGAGCTTGAAACTCTTGGCGTAAAGAATTCTTATGAGAAATCTGTTGCTAAGAAGAAGGAAGTTATTGTAGCTCTTGAGGCGGCAGCAAAGTATTTTGAAGAGACAGATCTTGTTAAGAAGGATACTATCTTGTATTGTAAGGACCTTTCCGCTCTTGTTGCTGAATCTATTGATAAGCTTCAGTATAATAAGGATAGCGTGGCAGGCTCATTCCAGTCAAGCTTACTTAATGAGGTTAACAAATATTTCTTCTACCAGAAGAACAATCCCAAGGAAGAAGCTCGTTATGCTAAGCAGACTGCCAAGAGAGATGCGCTTATTGCTAAGGGTAAAAATGTTGATTGGAAGGTTGTACCTAAGGTTGTATATGACCTTGAGATGCTCCGTGGAAATATTTTACTTGTTGTAAACAGACTTCGTGAGAAATATATTGCTGACCTTGCTGTTTCTGTAACAGATTTCAAATCTAAGGCAATTGGTCTTATTGACTACTTCAAAGAAAAGGCTTCACAGGCTGTATATAAGGTAACAAAGCGTATGGCACAGGAAACTGCTATTAAGCTTATGGATGAGGTTGGTATCCCCGAGCCTCGTATCCGTTACTATCAGTATCCCTTTGAGTTCTCAGGTGGTATGAGACAGAGAATAGTTATTGCTATTGCTCTTGCTGCTAACCCTGATATTCTTATTTGTGACGAGCCTACAACTGCTCTTGACGTTACAATTCAGGCGCAGATTCTTGAGCTTATTAACAGACTTAAGGAAGAAAGAAACCTTTCTGTTATCTTTATTACTCATGACCTTGGTGTTGTTGCTAATATGGCTGACCGAATTGCAGTTATGTATGCAGGCAAAATAGTTGAACAGGGTACAGCTGACGATATCTTCTATGATCCCCGTCATCCGTATACATGGGCACTTCTTTCCTCAATGCCTGACCTTGATACAAACGAAAAGCTTGATGCTATTCCAGGTACTCCTCCTAATATGATCTATCCTCCTAAGGGCGATGCTTTTGCAGCACGTAATAAGTATGCACTTAAGATAGACTTTGAGGAGCAACCACCCGAATTTAAAATTTCCGATACACATACAGCTAGTACATGGCTCTTGCATCCTGATGCACCTAAGGTAGAAATACCCAAGACCATTACAGACCGTATTGCAAGAATGGAGAAGGCCGCAGGAGGTGAAAACAATGAGTAATAACAATAACGAAACATTACTTAAAGTTGAAAACCTTTGTATGTACTTCAAAATGGGCAGACGTGAGCTTAAGGCTGTTGACAACGTATCCTTTGAGGTAAAGAAGGGTGAGGTTTTCGGTCTTGTTGGTGAGTCCGGCTGTGGTAAGACTACAACAGGTCGTTCAATTATCAAGATTTACGATATTACCGGTGGCGATGTATACTTTAAGGGTCAGCGTATTTGCGCAGGTACCCGTTCATATACAGATGCTATCAAGGTAGCTCGCAGAGATGCCAAGGCTCGTATTGCAGCTCTTAATGCAGAAAGCAAGGCTGATCCTAATAAGGCTGAGGAAAACAAGAGCAAGATTGCGGAAATTAATGTAGGTCTTAGCGCTATTGTAAAGGAAAACAGACAGAAGATTGCTGCTGCAAAGCACGACCATAATAATGTTGACAAGGAATATGCTGCTAAGCTTTGCTCTGAGCTTAAGGAAAAGTACGATGCAAAGTTTAAGGCTGCTGAGGGCGATGTTGAGCTTACAAAGCAGCTTAAGGCTGAATACAAGAAGGAGCTTCACGTTGCGAAGAACACCAGACTTGTTACTCAGATCCAGATGATCTTCCAGGATCCTATCGCATCTCTTAATCCCCGTATGACAGTTAAGGAAATCATTTCTGAAGGCCTTGTTATTAACGGCATTAAGGATAAGGCGTATATAGAAGAGCAGGTTTATAAAATGCTTGAATATGTAGGTCTTGTAAGAGAGCATGCAGGTAGATATCCTCACGAGTTCTCAGGTGGTCAGCGTCAGCGTATCGGTATTGCCCGTTCTGTAATTATGCAGCCCGAAATGATTATCGCCGATGAGCCTGTTTCTGCTCTTGACGTTTCCGTTCAGGCACAGGTTATCAACCTTCTTAATGAGCTTAAGGAAAAGCTTGGTCTTACAATTCTTTTCATTGCTCATGACCTTTCTGTAGTTAAGTATTTCTCCGATAGAATCGGTGTAATGTATTATGGTAAGATGGTTGAGCTTGCTGATTCTGATGAATTATTTGCTCATCCTATGCATCCGTATACTAAATCACTTCTTTCAGCTATTCCGTTACCTGACCCTCATTCCGAGAAAAACCGTAAGAGAATAACTTATAATGCACTTTCAGAGCACGATTACTCCGTGGATAAGCCTTCACTTCGTGAAATCAGCCCCGGACATTTCGTATACTGTAATGATGCAGAGGAAAAGAAGTATAAGGAACAGTTAGCAAGTGAACAATAATATAAGAAATATTATAATTAAGTATGCTGTTGCATTAGGAATTGGTGCAGGCTTCGTATTTACGTTCATGTGGCTTAATGATTACTCATTAGTGACAGAGCAGATAGAAAAATACCGTTTACTTACAGATGCATTTTCTATTCCCGGTGTAATATTTATTATGGTAGGATGCCTTGTATTTGTATCGACGGACGGCTTCTTTGATATGATTACGTTCGGCCTCAGCAAGGCAAAAAGCATGCTGATTCCTTTCTCTAAAAAAAGTGATGAAACATTTTATGACTACAAACAGAGAAAAGCAAAGAACAGATTAACAGGATATTCATTCTTGTTCTTTACTGGTCTTGTATTTCTTATCGTAGCCGGAATCTTTTTAATCCTGTTTTTCAGAGTATATAATGGTTAAATATAACCGTTCCATCAATTTTGGTGGAACGGTTTATATTTTTGTAAGAATTATGTCGAATTTGTTTCTAAGTTATGTTGACAAGGTTAATGTATTTATGATAAAATATATGTGTATGGATCAAAAGGAGAGAAGACAATCGGTTTTCCACTTTTGGTCTTTTGTACGAAAGGAACGGAGGAAACTATTTTGAACAAAAAACTCATTTATGACATCCAGGATAGACCGAAGCTTGGCAATATGATCATCTTCGCTCTCCAGCAGCTGCTTGCGATTCTTGCAGCTACAATTGCAGTCCCCACAATTATAGGTATACCTACGCAGATTCCTGCTGCTATTTTTGGTGCAGGCGTTGGTACACTTGTATATCAGCTTTTCACTCGTTTTAAGAGCCCTGTATTCCTTGGAAGCTCATTTGCATTCTTAAGCTCTCTTGGTGTTGCGGTTGCTTACGGTTATTGCGGTATTATACTTGGCTCCATCGTTGCAGGTCTTGTATATGTAGTTATCGCAGTAGTTATTCACTTTGTAGGTACAGATTGGGTAAGTAAGCTTATGCCCCCTGTAATCATCGGTCCTACAGTTGCACTTATCGGTCTTTCCCTTGCAGGTGCTGCAATGGGTGACATTGTTAAGGCCAACAGCTCTGTACTTTACGGCTCTAACAACCTTGTTGCTCTTGTTTGCGGTCTTGTTACATTCTTTACAGTAATTATTTGCTCAACACAGAAGAAGTATACAATGCCTAAGCTCGTACCCTTTATTATAGGTATCGGCGTTGGATACGTTGTTGCGTCTCTCTTTACAGTAATCGGTATTGTTGCTGACGCTGACTATCTTAAGATAGTTAACTGGCAGCCTGTTGTAAACAATTTTGTGGATGCTAACGGTGAATTCAGAGGCCTTGCAGCCTTCCTTGATTTCCCTAAGCTTGCAATTATCGGTGCATTTGAGGAGCTTATTGATGGTGAGATCTCCGGCGAAATCCTTGCAGCTAACGGACAGGCTTCACTTCTTAACCTTGGTGGTGTAGCTGAGGTTGTAATCGCATTCCTTCCTGTTGCTCTTGTAGTTTTTGCAGAGCATATTGCTGACCATAAGAACCTTTCTTATATTATTGATAAGGATCTTATTAAGGAGCCCGGTCTTAAGAGAACTCTTCTCGGTGACGGTGTAGGCTCTATTGCAGGTACAGTATTCGGTATTTGCCCCAACACAACATACGGTGAATCCGTAGGATGTGTTGCTATTACACGTAATGCTTCTGTTGTTACTATTACAACTACAGCGTTTATGTGCATTGCTCTTTCATTCGTTAGCCCAATCATGGTAATTCTTCAGACTATCCCCTCATGTGTAATGGGTGGTGTATGTCTTACACTTTACGGTTTTATCGCAGTATCCGGTCTTAAGATGTTCAAGGAGCTTGACCTTAATGACAACAAGAATCTCTTTGTAGTATCTGCAATTCTTATTGCAGGTATTGGCGGACTTACAATCCAGATTCCTTATGCGCTTGCTGATAACGGTGCAATCGCAAAGACAATCCAGATTACATCTATTGCAACTGCTCTTATTTTGGGTATTGTAACAAATGCAATTCTTACAAAGGTTGAGAAGAGCAAGCTCGGTAAGGAAACAGTAGAAGAAGCTTCTGAAGAGGTAGAAAATACTGAGGAAGTAGCTGAGGTAAAATAAAATGAAAAATTATGATAATGTTGTAATTTTTAATCATCCTCTTATCAGACACAAGATTGCAATTCTTCGTGATGAAAATACAAGCATGAAGGAATTTCGTGAGCTTGTTGAGGAAATTACAACTCTTATGACATATGAATGCCTTAAAGACGGCATTCCTACAACAGCAGTTCAGGTTAAAACACCTCTTGAGGAGTGTACACAGTACGTTGTTTCCGATAATTCAATTGCCATAGTTCCTATTCTTCGTGCCGGACTTGGTATGGTTAACGGTATTCACGTTCTTTTCCCATCTGCAAGAGTAGGTCATATCGGTATGTACCGAGATGAAGAAACCTTGGAGCCTAAGTCTTATTACTGTAAGCTTCCTGTAGGCATTGAGGATAAGGTTGTTCTTTTAGTTGACCCTATGCTTGCTACAGGCGGTAGCGCATGTGATGCAATTCAGCTTCTTAAGGATAAGGGCTGTAAGCATATTAAGTTTATGGCAATTATCGGCGCACCTGAGGGTGTTTCCAAGGTTGCTGAGGCTCATCCTGATGTAAATATCTATGTTTCAACACTTGATAGATGCCTTAATGATAAGGGATATATTCTTCCCGGTCTCGGAGATGCGGGCGACCGTCTCTTCGGTACAAAATAAATAATAAACCTCTGCCAAATTGAAATGAACCCCATTTAGTTCACTTCAAATGACAGAGGTTTTTACTTTACATAATTGTATTTATATTTATTTTATGATATAATTATCATAGATAATTAAATTTAACCGTATGAGGTAAATATGAAATACGACTTTGAATCTATAATGGATAGACATGGCAAGGATGCTTTGGCTGTTGATGGAATAGGCGAGGGTTTTGCTCCCGACGGGCCAAAGGAAGGCTTTGACGTAATCCCTATGTGGGTTGCAGATATGAATTTTCCAACTGTTCCTACTGTTTGTGAGGCAATAGAGGAGAGAATTAAGCATCCTGCATTTGGTTATTTTAATCCCAGAGATGAATATTTTGAAAGTATTATAAAATGGCAGAGCATTCGAAACGGCGTTAAAAATCTTAAGCCCGAGCATATCGGATATGAAAACGGTGTTTTAGGTGGATTACTTTCAGCTCTTGGCGTATTTTGTTCACGTGGAGATAATGTATTGGTACATAAGCCTACATATATTGGCTTTACTATGTCACTTAAAAACAATGGCTACAATATTGTCCACAGTCAGCTTGTAAAGGATGAAAAGAATGTTTGGCGCATGGATTTTCAGGATATGGAGCGAAAGATCGTTGAAAATAATATTCACGCAGCTATTTTCTGTTCACCTCATAACCCCACAGGACGTGTGTGGGAAAAATGGGAAATTGAAAAGGCTATGGAAATATATAAAAAGCATGATGTTTTTGTTATTTCTGATGAGATTTGGTCTGATATTATCCTGTTTGGAAATAAGCATATACCAACACAGTCCGTAAGTGAGGATGCAAAAAACCGTACAGTAGCTCTTTATGCGCCGTCAAAAACCTTTAATCTTGCAGGGCTTGTTGGATCTTATCACATAATTTATAATAAATATATAAGAGAAAGAGTGGAGAAGGAGTCATCCTTGTCCCACTACAACTCTATGAACATGCTTTCAATGTATGCGTTAATAGGTGCCTATAGGGATGAGGGATATGAGTGGCTTACACAGCTGTGTCAGGTCCTTTCTCAAAATGTGGACTATGCGTGTGACTATATAAATAAGCATTTTAAGGGCGTTTCAGTATGCAAGCCTCAAGGCACATATATGGTGTTTATGGACTGTAATGAATATCTAAATAAGCAAAATGTGTCTATGAATGATTTGCTCAAAGCAGGTTATGATGTCGGTATTGCATGGCAGGATGGAGCGCACCACGGAGGAGAAAACTTTATTAGATTAAATCTTGCGTTACCTTTCTCAAAGGTAAAGGAAGCTTTTAACAGAATGGATAAGTACATTTTTAATAAGGATTAAAATATGAAAATATATGATATTTCCCAAGAGGTTTTTAGCTGTCGAATATATCCCGGTGACCCCAAGCCTGAAAAAATTTTGGTTTCTTCAATAGAG
>JAZQKP010000007.1:0-49902 GCA_045542275.1 Eubacteriales bacterium
CAACACTCATGATGTTTTAAAAAATGCTATAGTTGCAGGCAACGACCCCGATTACGACCTTGCAATGCCACGTACATTCCGTGCGCAAGCCATAGTTGCAAACGGCTCAGTTTACGATATGGCAAACAGAGAGTATATTGATTTTAAAAATGCATATTACAATCAGAATTCCGTAGAAACCTACACAGCAAAAGGACACACCTTCTTTATTACAGGCGATTTTGCCACTCTTGATAAGGAAACAGCATTTATTTTGTATTTCAACAAGGAGCTTCTTGGTGGAGAAGAGGCTGTGAATGAGCTTTATCAGCTTGTGCGAGACGGTAAATGGACTTGGGATAAGCTTGTAACCTATGCAAGTGCTGCATTTAAGGATGACGGTGACGGACGTTTGGGTAATAATGATACATACGGACTTTATACTACGTGGCTTACAAAATATTATGAATATTTTGGTGTAAAACAGGCAGGAGTGGATGAATCAACGGGAGAATGGGAAATTACTCTAAATGATCCAAAGGTAAATGATGTTGTAGCTGCCATAATAGAAACAAATATATCTAAATGGGCTCGAACAGCTGGCGGTGGCCTTGTTAACTCTTATCCTGAAACCATAACAAATCCGAGATATGGTGTAGTAGAAGGCACAATTCTGTTTCATAATGAAGTAATTCAAACTATTTCTCGTTTTTCATCAGAAAATGTCGGTGTCGTTCCGTTCCCTATACTGAATGAGGGGCAGGGCAGATATTATGTTCCTTGCGCACATCAGCAATCAACACTTATGTGTGTTCCAAAGACATCATCTGACAGGAATATGTCCGATTACTTTGTAGATGTTCTTGCTTGGACGGGTAGGGAATATACAATGAAAGCATATTATGAGAATATAAGAGATCAGCTTTATTCGGACACGGATTTGGAAATGATCAAGGATTATATTGTACCTAACATTTCATATGATGCAGGCTCAGCTGTAGGCTGGGGTTCGCTTATGGGAGGAGTTCTTAGCGCATCATATAGCGGAAACAAAAACAACTTCGATTTGGCATATTCCAAGTATGAAGCCGGCGCTCTTCAAATAATCAAGCACTGGAACGAAGCCTGGGGCGCATATACGGAATAAACTACAATCTTTACGAAAGGAGCTACCCATATGAAACGAATATTTGCACTAATTTTAATAATTGCAATGCTAATTCCCTTTGCGGTAGCTTGTGATGGTGGTGACGAAACCACTACTACTGAGGGTACAGTCGAAAATGAGAACTTTACCTCAAAGAACACAGTCAAAAAGGACTGGGAAGGAGAAACACTTTTAATAGCCGCAACCGCTTGGAGTGCCAAGCCGTCATACCCTTGGTCAACAATGGAGCTTGTTATCGAAGAAGGTAAAACATCGGGCTGGGGTGAGAAGATAGACAAGGCAGTCCTTGACAGAACTGTGTATATTAAGAAAACCTACGGAGTTGACGTTATTTGGGAATGGGCAAGCCGATACAACACTCATGATGTTTTAAAAAATACTATACTTGCAGGCAACGATCACGATTACGACCTTGCAATGCCACGTGCAATGCGTGCTCAATCCATAGTTGCAAACGGTTCTGTTTACGATATGGCAAACAGAGAGTACATTAACTTTAATAATTCTTATTATAATAAAGATTCCGTGGAAACCTATACAGCTAAAGGACACACATTCTTTATTGCAGGAGATTTTTCCACTCTGTATAAGGAAACTGCATATGTTTTGTACTTTAACAAAGTACTTTTTAGTGGAGAGGAAGAAGCAAATAAGCTTTATCAGCTTGTAAAGGATGGCAAATGGACATGGGATAAGCTTGTTACCTATGCTAGCTCTGTTTACATTAACGACGATGGGCTTTGGGATGGTACTGATATATACGGTCTTTCTACAACATCCTATGCCAGATTCTATGAATATTTCGGTGTTAAGCAGGCAGGAGTAAATGAAGCTACGGGAGAATGGGAAATCACTCTTAATGCTCCGACAGTTAATGATATTGTTTCTGCTATTATTACCGCTGATACATCTGCCTGGGTGCGTGGCCCATGGGGAGGCAGTTGGGGTCATTCCGAAGATGATATTGCTGATGATAGGCTTTTATTTTACAATGGGGCGATTCAGAGTATTATATATATAGCTAGTTCAATGTTTGCTGACAACATTGGAATAGTTCCGTTCCCAATGCTAAATGAGGAGCAGGGCAGATATTATGTTCCATGCTCATATCAGTATTCAACACTTATATGTGTGCCAAAAACTACATCCGACAGAGATATGTCAGATTATTTTATAGATGTTCTTGCTTGGACAGGTAGCGAGTATGTAATGGAAGCATATTGCGATAAGCTTGCTGGAAAATTCGGTTCTGAGGACGATATAGAAATGCTGACAGAGTATATTTTCCCGAATATCTGTTTCGATGCTGGTATGGCAGTAGATATGGGGGTGCTTATGGATTTTGTAACTGGTTATTCCTATTACAATGATGGAAATAAATTTGAGGCGGCATATGCCGAGCAAGAAGCCGAAGCCCTTGAAACAATTAAGGAATGGAACGAAGCTTGGGGCGCATATACCGAATAACCCAGATTTTCAAGAAAGGAGGCTACTATTATGAAGAAAATATTTGCAATCATTTTAATACTTGCAATGCTAATTCCCTTTGCGTTAGCTTGTGATGGTGGTGACGAAACCACTACTACTGAGGGTACAGTTGAAAATGAAAACTTTACCTCAAAGAACACAGTTAAGAAGGACTGGGAGGGAGAAACTCTTTTAGTAGCCGCTACCGCTTGGGGAGGCTCGCCTGGATATCCTTGGTCAACAATGGAGCTTGTTATCAAGGAAGGCGAAACATCGGGCTGGGGTGAAAAGATAGACAAGGCAGTGCTTGAAAGAACTGCATATATCAAGGCAACCTACGGTGTTGACGTGATTTGGGAGTGGGCAAGCCGATATAACACTCACGATGTTCTTGAATATGCTATGCTGGCAGGTAATGATCCTAGCTATGATCTTGCAATGCCACGTGCAATGCGTGTTCAAGCCATAGTTGCAAACGGCTCTGTTTACGATATGGCAAACAGACCTTACATTAATTTCAATAATTCTTACTATAATCAAGATTCCGTAGATGCATATACGGCAAAGGGACATACCTTCTTTGTAGCCGGAGATTTTTCCACACTGGATAAGGATAGAGGATATGTACTGTTTGTAAACAAAGATCTTATTAAAGAAGAAGTTGAAAACCTTTACAGTATGGTAAAAGATAAAAAATGGACACTTGATAAGCTTTTTACATATGCAAGCTCTGTGTATGTAGATAGTGGAGAAGGATACCCCGAAAATACAACAGGACTTTTAATAAACACTCCCTCCAGCTTATTTGAAAATTTTGGTGTAAAACAAGCAGAAACGGATAAGACAACAGGAGAATGGAAGCTTACTGTTAACCATCCTCAAATTAATGATATCGTATCAGCAGTTATTTCGGTTAGCACTGCCGAGTGGTCAACTTCATCTTGGGCGGGCTGTTGGGGCGTAAGTTCCATACAGGCATTTATAAACGGTAATGTTTTGTTTTACCGAGAGGCACTTGTAGATGCACGAAATTTATACAGGGTAGGTAATATGGGCGTTGTTCCGTTTCCAATGCTAAATGAGGCTCAGGGTAGATACTATATTCTTGGCTCATATCAACAGACAGTTCTTATGTGTGTTCCGAAAACTACGTCAGACAGAAATATGTCCGATTATTTTGTGGATGTTCTTGCTTGGACGGGTAGTGAATATGTAATGAAAGCATATTATGAGAGCATGTCGGAATTTTTCAGTTCGGATACTGATATAGAGATTGTAAAGGAACATATTGTACCAAGCATAATCTTTGATGCAGGTGCAAGTGTAGAGTGGCAATCTCTTGCAAGCAGTATTTTAAATGAATCAATTAATAATGATGAAAATAATTTTGCTTTTGCCTATGAATCGGCAGAGGCTGATGCTCTTGAAACCATCAAGCTATGGAACGAGGCTTGGGGCTCGTATACGGAATAACTCCGATTTTCAAGAAAGGAGGCTACTATTATGAAGAAAATATTTGCAATCATTTTAATACTTGCAATGCTAATTCCCTTTGTGGTAGCTTGCAATAGTGATGACGAAACCACTACCACAACAGAGATTATTGATTATGATAAATTCACCTCAAAGGACACAGTTAAAAAGGACTGGGAGGGTAAAACGGTTTTAGTAGCTGCAACTTCATGGAGTAAAAATCCTTCATATCCTTGGTCAACAATGGAGCTTGTTGTCAAAGAAGGTGAAACCTCGGACTGGGGTGAAAAGATAGATAAGGCAGTGCTTGAAAGAACTGCGTATATTAAGAAAACCTACGGTGTTGACGTGGTTTGGGAATGGACGAGTCGCTATTATACTCACGATGTTTTAAAAAATGCTATACTTGCAGGCAATGACCCCGATTACGACCTTGCAATGCCACGTGCATTCCGTGCGCAAGCCATAGTTGCAAACGGCTCTGTTTACGATATGGCAAATAGACCGTATATCAATTTTAAAAATTCATATTATAATCAGGATTCCATAAAAACTTATACAGCTAAAGGACACACATTCTTTATTACAGGCGATTTTGCCACTCTTGATAAGGAAACAGCATTTGTGATTTATTTCAATAAATCTCTTCTTGGTGGAGAGGAAGCCACAGAGGAGCTTTATCAGCTTGTGCGAGACGGCAAATGGACTTGGGATAAGCTTGTAACCTATGCAAGTGCTGCATATAAGGACAACGGTAATAACATACATGATGACGCAGACATATACGGTCTTTCTACAACATCTCTTAACAGATTTTACGAATACTTTGGTGTAAAACAGGCAGGAGTGGACGAATCAACGGGAGAATGGGAAATTACTCTAAATGATCCAAAGAAAAATGATATAGTAGAGGCCATAATAGAGGCCAATTATTCCAATTGGACACGTAGTGTATGGGCAGGTGGTTGGGGAAACAACTCCGGAAATGCATTTTGTAAAAATTTGGTTTTGTTTTACAATGAAACGGTTCAAATAATTAAATATTTATCCGAGAATATGGATAGAAACAATATTGGCATTATTCCTTTTCCAATGCTAAATGAGGAGCAGGGCAGATATTATGCTCCATGTACAGCCCAGCAGCCCACACTTATTTGCGTACCTAAGACCACATCTGACAGAAATATGTCCGATTATTTTGTAGATGTTCTTGCATGGACGGGCAAGGAGCATGTAGTGGAAGCATATTATGAAGAAATGTCACAGAGGCTTGGAGCTGAGGAAATGGATATTATGAAAAATTATATTACACCCAATATTTCCTATGATGCAGGTAACGGAAATGGCTGGGGCTCAGTTATAGGAGGCGTTCTTAGCGCATCATATAGCGGAAACAAAAACAACTTCGATTTGGCATATTCCAAGTATGAAGCCGACGCCCTTCAAATAATCAAGCACTGGAACGAAGCCTGGGGCGGGTATACGGAATAAAATCAAAGAGAGAGGGAAGCCTCTCTCTTTTCTATTGAATTAAAACCCAAACTGTGATAAAATAAAAAGGAAAGAGGGGTGAGGGAATGAAGATATCTACACCAAGCTACTATAAGAAATTCAAGTGTATCGGCAAGGAATGTAAGCATAATTGCTGTATCGGCTGGGAAATTGATATTGATAAAGCCACAATGGATAAGTACAGTAGCGTAGACGGAGAGCTTGGCGCACGGCTGAAAAAATCTATAAGCAAAAAGGGAGAATACCCTCACTTTATTCTCGGCAAGGGAAAAAGATGCCCCTTCTTAAATAAGGATAACCTTTGCGATATAATTCTTGAGAAGGGAGAGGGCTATCTTTGTGAAATATGCGATGCTCACCCCAGATACAAAAGCTTTTTCTCTGACAGAGTGGAGATAGGCATTGGCCTTTGCTGTGAGGAGGCTGCCCGAATTATCCTTAACGAAAAGGAAGCTTTTAAGCTTGAAATTACAGAAAATCCCCAGCCCTGTGGCGATAATTCCGATTATGAAAATCAGCTTATCACTGAACGTAATAATCTTATAGAAAAAGTAAATAGGGGAGAAAGCTTAAATGTTAAGCTGCCCGATTTTACTCTTGATGTGTGGGCAAAAAGATTTTTAGAGCTTGAAATTATGAGTGGCGAGTGGAAAAAGCTGCTTAAATCAGCAAAGAAGATAAAAGCTCCCCTAAGCATTGACATTTATGAAAGAGAGGCTAAAAATCTTCTTTCGTATTTTATCCATAGATACATAGGAAATGAGGAATTTGACGAAGAAATCCCTACCGTTGTAGCTTTTTGCGTACTTTCCACTATGATTATTACAACACTTTGGCAAAATTTTGCGAGAAATGAAGATGATAAAATCGAAATATGCCGTCTTTACTCCCAAGAGATAGAATATTCCACAGAGAATGTGTATGATTTACTTGATATAATAGAGGAAAATAATGAAATATAATAAAATTGTGGAGGGCGTGTTTATTTCCCGTCCCAATCGCTTTATTGCTTATGTAGACGTAAACGGCAAGACGGAAACTGTCCACGTAAAGAATACGGGCAGATGCAGGGAGCTGCTTACAGATAAGGCAAGGGTGTATCTTAGCATATCAGATAACCCGTTACGCAAGACGGGATATGACCTTATTGCAGTAAAAAAAGGCGACCTTCTTATTAATATGGATTCGCAAATCCCCAATGACGTATGTGAGGAAATGCTTAAAAAGCATACTATTTTCTCAGAAAATGCCATAATTAAAAGGGAATACACCTACAAAAGCTCACGCTTCGATTTTTACATTGAGGACGGGGAGCGAAGGATATTTTTAGAGGTAAAGGGCTGCACCCTTGAAAATAACGGAATCGCCTCATTCCCCGATGCCCCCACCGAAAGAGGAGTCAAGCATATAAATGAGCTTATTTCAGCAATAAAGGACGGCTATGAAGCGTACATAGTATTTATAATTCAAATGAAGGGTGTTACTCAGTTTCGCCCCAACGATATAACCCATAAAGCATTTGGCGACGTTCTTCGCTTAGCCCATAAAAAGGGAGTCAAGATACTTGCATACGATTGTAAGGTTACCCCCGATTCCATTAAGGCAGATAGGGAAGTAAAGGTAATTTTAGACACGTGGGAGGGTATTTATGAATAAGGAAAGAGAAAATATTATTGATTATGCCCTTACACTTAAGGGCGCTAAGGCAGATAAGCCCTTTACCGACGATTTCGATACTACGGTTTTGCGCCATGCTGACACGGGCAAATGGTTTGGGCTTATTATGAACGTTTCAGGCAACAAGGTAGGGCTTTCTCCCGACATTAAGGTAGATGTAATGAATGTGAAATGCAAGCCCGAGGACACCTTTACGGCAAGAGAGCTGTCAAGCTCCATAATCCCTGCCTATCATATGAATAAAAAGCATTGGATTTCCATAATCTTAAACGGGACAGTAGAATTAGAGCTTTCAGAGGCGCTTCTTGAAAACAGCTACGAGCTTACAAAAAGGAGAGTGAAGGAAAAATGATTCGTCCCTATATAATTTGCCACATGGTACAGTCCATTGACGGCAAGGTAACAGGAGATTTTTTGTCCTTGCCCCGATGTAAAAACGCAATAGAGGTGTACTATCAGCTTAACAGAGATTATAAGGCTGATGCCTTTGCCTGTGGCAGGGTTACAATGGAGGGCAGCTTTACAGGTGGATATTATCCCGATCTTTCTGCTTATGCACCCTGTACCGACAGAAATGACTATATAGGATACAGAAGACGTGATTTCTTTGCCGTAGCCTTTGACCGTCTTGGCCGTCTTGGCTGGACGGAATCCGAAATAGTGGATAGCGACCCTGGATACGGTGGTGCGCATATAATTGAGGTGCTGACAGCCAAGGCTGACAAAAGATACCTTACCTATCTTCGCAGTATAGGGGTATCCTATATTTTCGCAGGAGAAAATGAAATGGATCTGGCAATCGCCCTTGATAAGCTGAAGTCACTTTTTGGTATAAACACTCTTCTTTTGGAGGGTGGCAGTATTTTAAACGGCGCATTTCAGCGTGAGGACTACATTGACGAAATCAGCGTAGTAGTAGCGCCCATTATTGCAGATAAGGAGGGTAAGCCACTTTTCTTTGATTCTGCAAATATGGACTTTACCTTAGACAGCGCACAAAAAATCGGTGACACACTTTGTCTTAAATATAAAAAAGCAAAAGGAGAATAGTATGAGAAAGAATTTTGGCTCAAGGCCCATGGCATACCCGATGCCCGTATATATTATTGGCACTTATGATGAAAACGGAACACCTGACGCCATGAATGCTGCCTGGGGTGGCATCAGCGAGGAAAACGAAATATCCATCTGCGTAAGCGCAGACCATAAAACTACCCTTAATCTTATAAAAACAGGCGCATTTACAGTAAGCATGGCAACAGCTGACTACGTTAAGGAATGCGACTATGTGGGTATCGTATCTGCAAACGATGTACCAAACAAGCTGGAGATTGCAGGCTTCCACACAGTAAAAAGCGAATTTGTAAACGCACCCATCATTTGTGAGCTTCCTATGGCAATTGAATGTAAGCTTAAAAGCTATGATGAGGATAGCTGCCGTCTTGTAGGTGAGATTGTTAATGTCAGCATTGATGAGTCTTATCTTAACGAAAAGGGCAAGATAGATGTGGCAAAGCTTAAGCCTATTACCTATGACCCATCAAACCACAAATATATCGCCCTCGGTGAGGCAGTAGGCAACGCCTTTTCCGACGGCAGAGAAATTAAAAACAAGAAATAATCCACACGTATCGGGGAAAAATAGATGGAAAAAACAAAAAAGAGCAGAAAAAAGCTGATTGTCATCTCTATTGTAGCTGATGTAATTCTTATTATTCTTGTGGCCTGTGGAATTTATCTTGGCACAGCCTATGAGCCGGATATACAGGCTGCCTCAAATATGAACGTAGGTGACAGCTTTACGGTAACAGCCTTAGATGACGGCACAGTCATATATAAGCCAACAAGCACTCAAAGCAATAATACTAAGGTGGGCATAATCTTTTATCAGGGTGGCAAGGTAGAATGCTCATCGTACTCCCCCTTGCTTAAGGCCTGCGCTGATAAGGGTATATTTTGCGTTCTTGTTGATATGCCCTTTAATCTTGCAGTATTTGACATAAATGCCGCAGACGGAATAAGAGAAAAATATCCCGAGATTGAAAGCTGGTATATGATGGGACATTCTCTCGGTGGCTCTATGGCTGCTGCATATCTTGAGGATAATCATAAGGATTTTGACGGGCTTATTCTCCTTGGCTCATATTCAACTGCCGATATTTCAGCCACATCCCTTAAGGTTTTGTCTGTTTACGGTAGTGAGGATAAGGTTATGAATAGGGAAAAGTATGCAGAATGTGTGTCAAACTTGCCGAAAAATACAGAGGAATACATAATTGACGGTGGCTGCCACGCATACTTTGGCGTGTACGGTGCGCAAAAGGGCGACGGCACACCGACTATAACAAATGAAGAGCAGATTTTAATTACTGCCGAAAAAATTAAGGAGTTTGTATATTGATATGTTAAAAATCGGAGATAAAGCGCCTGAATTTACTTTACAGGACAAAAACGGAAACGATGTAAGCTTAAGTAGCTTCCTTGGCAAAAAGGTGGTTTTGTATTTCTACCCCAAGGATTCAACACCGGGCTGCACCCGTCAGGCTTGCGTCTTTGCCTCAGCCTATGAGCAGTTTAAGAGTAATGATATTGTTGTAATCGGTGTAAGCAAGGATAGCGTAGCATCACACGTAAAATTTGCAGACAAATATTCCTTGCCCTTCATTCTTCTTTCCGACCCCGAAAGAAAAGTTATTGAGGCCTACGGCGTATGGCAAGAAAAGAAAATGTGTGGCAAGGTTGGAATGGGAGTTGTGCGTACAACCTTTATAATTGACGAAAAGGGCAATGTTGAAAAAATAATGGATAAGGTAAAGCCCGACACCAACGCTAAAGAAATACTTGATTATTTATCTAAATAAAAAGGAAAGACAATAGCTGGTTCTCCTAATGAAGCTTGCTCGCAAATGTGAATTTGCTTCACAGAAAACAAAGAATTAACCCCGACGGATTTTTAAGGTCTGTCGGGGTTTGTGCATGAAAAATGCAATTTGTTTTATATCATTGTTGGGTTATTCATCGCAATACAAATTTGTCCATTTGTTTTTGTTCTTAAACTCTAAAATGTCCTCTGCATTGTATATAAAACTTGTGTCAGACTCATTAGCTTTAGAATACATAACCAAAACACTGTTTTCTTTATCATAATTACCGTCCTTATCGGTAATTACCCAAAGAAAAATATCATAATATGTAAATTCATCGTTTTTATTCCAATTCGGATTATCGTAGTGCCTGTGAACGCCGTAAATTTGATGCAATATTTTGCCTTCTGCATCAACTTGCAAAACATCGTCATATCTGTAAGGGCCTTCTTCGGGATTGGGCAAATTCAACGTCTCACTATACTCATTTAATATTTTGTTGCATTCAACCGAACTAAGGGAATATATGTTTTCCCCAAGAGCCTTATGATCTGTAATTGGATAAGAAACGCACTTGGTTTTATCTAAAGGCTTATTCCAATCGTTTTCTTTCTTCAATTTTTCCTTGATTTCCAAGTAAAATGCTTCAGTTTTATTCTTTAAATGATTGTCTTTAACACCTTCGTACATATGATCGGAATCTATAATCGTTAATGCGTAATTGATATCCGGGTAAAAATACACGTTGGTTTCATCACAAGCTTGGGAAATAACCAAACTGAAAATTTGATTACCGTAGTCCTCACAATAAGCGAATAATGTTCTACCATAATCATCTTGTTCCCAGATATAGATATTAGAGTCATATGCTCCTTCTCCGTGATGCATAAATCCTTCTGTATCAGGGATGCTGTATACTGCAACGGTATACAATTCTTTGTATTCTCCTCGATATGGATAAGGGTTTTCCCTGTTGAAAATGCAACCGGAGAGTCCGAAGGAACAAGTAAACAAAAAGATACAACAGAAAAATAAAGATAATGCTTTTTTCATATATTGTTTCCTCTATTAGTTTCTTCCGTAAACCTCGTTCCATGTGCGAAGCTTATCTCTGTTTATTTCCATAAACTGACGCTTTGTAATACGGAATGCCCAGTTATCCTCGCTGCTGCCGGGGGTGTTAAGACGTGTATCACGTCCGTACTTTAAAAGGTCCTGAACAGGGAAAATAACAAGTCCCGCATGGCTTGCAAGCATAGAGCGAATAACAGTATCGTAGCAGTTATCCCAGTTTGCGCTTTCGTAGCCGAAGTAGTCGAGGAAGCGCTGACGGTCATTTTTACTAAGCTCCCAAACATAGCCGAGCAAGGTGTTATTATCGTGGGTGCCTGTATAGGCAACACAGTTATTTGAATAGTTATGGGGAAGATGGGTGGAGTTGTTATCCCCAAGAAGTCCGAATTGAAGAACTCTCATTCCGGGGAAGCCGCTATCGGTAACAAGCTTGTATACGGCAGGAGTGATATCGCCAAGGTCCTCAGCAATAATTAACTTATCGCCACATACCTTTTTAAGCTCTCTTATAAGTCCCATGCCCGGACCCTTTACCCACTTGCCATTCTTAGCTGTGGTCTCGTTTACGGGAATAGAGAAGTAGGATTCAATGGCACGGAAGTGGTCAATGCGCACACCGTCAAAAAGTCTGCACATAAATTCCATTCTTTCCTTCCACCAGGTGTACCCGTCATTTTTCATAAGCTTCCAGTTGTAAAGAGGATTGCCCCAAAGCTGACCGTCCTCGCTGAAGTAATCCGGAGGCACACCGGCAACACCGGTCGGCTTGTTATCCTTATCAAGCTGGAACTGAGAAGGATTTGACCACACATCAGAGCTGTCATATGCAACATACATAGGTATATCGCCGATAATTTTAACTCCTCTTTTATTTGCGTAGTCCTTTATTTCAAACCACTGAGTAAACACCTCATACTGAATAAATTTCCACTGAAAAAGCACTTTTTCGTCATAGCAGTCAGTAGTCCATTCATGCCATTCCTTATTTCCGTTAGCCTCTTTCAGCGCCATGAATTTACAAAAGCTTTCGGTATGGGGAAATTCCTTAAAGAATTTATCCATTTTGTCAGTATCTGTAAAGCGCTCAGCAGCTTTTTTAAGCAAATCAATTCTTTCCCTATTAAGTCTGTTAAATTCGCAAAGGTAGGGGGACTGCTGCTTAGCTGCCATAGCCTCAGCCCTTGTAATAAGACCTTTGTTTAAAAGAGTATCCAGGTCTATAAAATACGGATTGCCACTAAAGGCAGAATATGATTTATATGGAGAATTATATTCATCAGGCAAGCAGAAGGGAAGCACCTGCCAATATGTAAATTTGCAATCAGCAAGGAAATCAACCCATTCCTTAGCTGCAGAGCCGAGGGCTCCTTCAGAGTAGTCACCCCACAGGGTAGATATGTGCATAAGCACACCGCTTGTTCTTTTCATAGCTATGCTCCTAATTCTTTTATACATATATTCTATCACAATATAAGCATTCTTTCAAGAAAATTTACATCTCACTTGAATATTTTTTTATTGTGTGGTATACTTTTCTTAGTAAATTAAAGGAGAATACTATGAGCGTTAAACTTTATCAGCTTTCATCACTTGCTAAGGTGTTTGAAGACAAAATATATGGAGATTCCATAGATAAGCTTTTGCTTGTAAAGGGTCAAAGCTCGGCATATCAGATAGCTTTTTTGGGTGATGGAGAGTACACATTTAAGGTAAGCTCCGAGGTGCTTGATTATATTAAGATATATAAGGTTGGCTACGTGCCCTCAAATCTTCCTGTATATCCTCATTCAAATGACGAAAATTATCTTGTTTATGAGCCATGTAATCTTCCCGACCCTCTTTTCCCTGCCGAGGATAATAAAATTACCCTTGAAAACGGAAAATACCTGACCCTGTGGTTAGATATTAATGTGCCAAATGATGCTAAGATTGGCACATTCCCTGTTGAATTTACTCTTTATAAGGACGGAAACGAGGATGAAAAGAGTGAAATCGCCCTTGAAATCAAGGATATTACCTTGCCCGACCCCGATATTATCTTTACACAATGGTTTCATACCGACTGTATCGCAGATGTACACGGTGTAGAGGTTTTTTCTCCCGAGCATTGGGAGCTTATTGACAAATATATTGCTCTTGCCGCTGAGGGTGGCATAAATATGATACTTGTACCTGTTGTAACTCCACCTCTTGACACAGAGGTAGGAGGAGAGCGCACAACTGTACAGCTCGCCAGGATAGAAAAGACAGATAAGGGCTACAATATAGACCTTTCCCGTCTTGAAAGATTTATTGATATTTGTCTTAAAAATGGCATTAAATATTTTGAGATAAATCATTTCTTCACCCAGTGGGGAGCAAAGAATGCGCCCAAGGTAATTGCCACGGTAGACGGTGAGGAAAAAAAGATATTCGGATGGGAAACCCCTGCTACGTCCCCCGAGTATTGCGAATTTTTAGGCGCAATAGTGCCTAAAATTATTGATACCTTTGAGAAAAAGGGAATTGAAAAACCCCGTCTTTACTTCCACGTGTCCGATGAGCCAAGCGGAGAGCAGCTTGATAGCTACCGTGCGGCAGCAGATATAATTCTTCCCTTGGTTAAGGGCTGTAACCATACAGATGCCCTTTCCCACTTTGATTTTTATGAGCAGGGCTTAGTTCCTAATCCCGTTGTTGCCACCGACGCCCTTGAGCCATTTATTGAGGCGAAGGCAAAGGGTATCTGGTGCTACTACTGCTGTGCGCAGACAAAGGAGGTTGCTAACCGTCTTATGTCTATGCCATCTGCCCGTAGCCGTATAATCGGTACACAGATTTATAAGTATGATATGGCAGGCTTCTTGCATTGGGGCTACAATTTCTATAATACTCAGTACTCCAAAAAGAAAATAAATCCCTATGAGATAACAGATGCGGGAGGCGCCTTCCCATCAGGTGATGCCTTCAGCGTTTATCCATACAAAAACGGTGTAATTCCATCACTTCGTTTAAGAGTTTTCAAGGAGGCGCTTTGCGATATAGCTCTTCTTAAGCTCCTTGAAGCTAAGATAGGTAAGGATGCTACCGTAGCTCTTATTGACAGGGTGGCAGGGGAAAATATTACCTTTAGAAAATATCCTAAGGAAGAAAGCTTCTTTAGTAGGCTTTATTACGAAATAATAAGTGAGCTTGAAAAATAACAGAAATTACAGCAAATAGGGATAGCATCAGAATATCAGATTTTTATTTGTAAAATCAATAAAAGTGCGACACTGTGTCGCACTTTTTTGTTTTTAAGAAAAAATATTTATATATAGAGCATTTTTTATAATTTTTTATTGCAATAGAGAAATTTTTGTGGTAAAATATTGCAAAGATAAATTTTCCCTTGCTTATATTACTGTCTAATCGGTTTATCTTTCCCATAGTGGAAAGATTTTTTGTTTAGGGAAGGAGGTATTATGAATTATTCTGAGATAACACCTTATATCGAAAGCCTTGCTAAGCTTACTCTTGAAAATAATAACATAGTGCCTGAAATGTACGCTCAGCACAATGTTAAAAGGGGACTTCGTGATGATAACGGCTTTGGCGTAGTAGCAGGACTTACCGAGGTTTCCAATGTTAAATCCCGTGAGGTTGACGGCGACGGCAACATTATTCAGTGCCCCGGTGAGCTTTATTACCGTGGCGTTAATGTTAAGGGTCTTGTAAAGGGCTTTTTAAAGGACGGCCAGCCCGGCTTTGAGGAGACTATCTATATTCTCCTTTTTTCAAAGCAGCCAACACGCAAGGAGCTTACAGAGTTTTCAGCTCAGCTTGCTGCCTACCGTTCACTCCCGCCCTCATTTGTAAGAGATATGATTCTTAAGGCGCCCGGTAAGGATATGATGAATATGATTTCACGTAGTGTACTTGCGCTTTATGCCTATGATGAAAACCCCGATGATATTTCTATGGCAAACGTGCTTCGTCAATGCTTACAGCTTATTGCCCAGCTCCCGCTTTTGTCAGTATACGGCTATCATTCATATCAGCATTATCATAATAACCATAATCTGTTTATTCATTTCCCCAAGACTGAGTATACAACAGCTGAAAATCTTCTTTATATTCTCCGAGAGGACGGCAAGTTTTCACCTCTTGAGGCTCAGCTACTTGATATATGCCTTGTTCTCCATGCAGAGCACGGTGGCGGTAACAACTCCACCTTTACTACGCACGTAGTAACCTCATCAGGCACAGACACCTATTCTGCCATTTCAGCAGCCCTCGGCTCCCTTAAGGGTCCCCGTCACGGTGGTGCAAACGTTAAGGTTGTTAGGATGTTTGACGATATGAAGGCGAATATCGACACTAAAAACAAGACAGAAATTGAAAAGTATCTTCGTGCCATCCTTGATAAGCAGGCGTTTGACAAGACAGGTCTTATTTACGGTATGGGCCACGCAGTTTATGCCGTGTCCGACCCAAGAGCCGAAATTCTTCATTCCTTTGCTAAAAAGCTTTCAATCGAAAAGGGAATGGAGGACGAATTTGTTCTTTATGAAACCGTGGCAGAGCTTGCTACACTTCTTATCGCCGAAAAACGCAAGGTGTATAAGGGCGTAAGCCCCAATATCGACTTCTATTCGGGTCTTGTTTATAAAATGCTCAATCTTCCTTATGAGCTTTATACACCTCTTTTTGCCTGTGCAAGAATTGCCGGCTGGAGCGCACACCGTATGGAGGAGATACACAATGCAGGTAAGATTATCCGTCCTGCATATATCAACGTTAAGCCCACCTTACCCTATATTCCCATTGATAAGAGAGGCTGATATGGAAACATTATTTGAAAACAGATATGTAAGAACAAAGGAGCATGTAAAGGAGATGTATCGCTACATTCTATTTACAGGTCCGTCAGCGCTGATAGCGTATATTCTTACATTTGTATTACTTGCCATAAATATAGCCCTTATGGCAGTAGAGAACGACGGAGATTATTTCTTCAATTTCCTTATTTTAGCGGTAATTGTTATGTTCCCCGTTACAAGAGTTGTAAACTACATAAAAATAGTTAATTTCACTCTTGACAGAGATATGGAGCTTAATAACGGTAGCCCCGCATATTTGTCCCTTGATGTATATGATGATGTGTTTAATTTTACATCAACAAGTGGAACAAGAACAGATGTAAGCTTTCTTCAGCTTAAGGTAGTAAGATGCACTAAAAATCTTATTCTTTTAAGCACAGATGCAAACATCTGCTACGTATTCCCTAAGGACACCTTTACAAAGGGTAGCGCCATAGGCTTTATGGAGTTTTTAAAAAGCAAGGGCTTTAAGGTAAAATAAGAAAAACCGACCACGTGGTCGGTTTTTTGTTTATTCCATAGCACGTACAAGACCGATAATAGCGAAAAGCAGATTTTCAATCATTCTATGATCCTGCCGTCAATAGAAATAGTTACAACTCTCCAGGGGATAAACTTGCCGCTTGATTTAAGGGCGGTCTTTGCAGCATTTTCTATCCCACCGCAGCAGGGCACCTCCATTCGCACAATTGTCACGCTTCTTATGTCGTTTCTTGCAATAATTTCGGTAAGCTTTCTTGAATAATCAGCCTCATCAAGCTTTGGACAGCCGATAATCGCTACACGGTTGCGAATAAAATCCTTGTGGAAATTAGCATAAGCGTAAGCAGTACAGTCTGCTGCGATAAGAAGACTTGCACCGTTAAAATATGGCGCTGTAACAGGGGCAAGCTTAATTTGTACAGGCCAGTTTGAAAGTTGACTTGTAATGGGTGTGCTCACTTCACAGATAGCGTCCTTTCTTTCGATTTTCTTGGACATAGTACCCGGACAACCACAGGGCAAGGGAGCAATATTTGTCTTGTTTTTTGATTCCATAACTGCCTTTTCATCATAGGCGGGAGCCTCACGCATCTCAAAGGAAATAGCGCCTGTTGGACAGGCAGGTAAGCAGTCACCGAGTCCGTCACAGTAATTCTCACGGGTAAGACATGCCTTGCCGTCTATCATTTCAATGGCGCCCTCATGACAAGCCTTAGCGCAAAGACCGCAGCCGTTACATTTATTTTCATCTATTTTGATTATTTTCCTTACCATAAAATTCTCCTTGGCTTATTGATTTTACATTCATATTGTATTATAATGAAATCAGAAAGTATGTTGAATTTTCAACACGGAGGGATTTTATGCAAAAATATTATGAAGTTTTAAGAAAATGTCCTCTTTTTTACGATATAGAAAATGAAAACCTTATTCCCATGCTTGGCTGTATCCGTGCCAAGGTAAGACAGGTCTGCCGTGATGAGGTTATCGCCTATGAGGGTGAAAGCTGCGCCGATGTTGGAATAGTTTTGTCAGGCGAAATACAGATAACCCGTACGGATTACGAGGGTAACCGTAGCATTGTGTCAAGCATTCTTCCCTCGGAGCTATTTGGCGAAAGCTTTGCCTGTGCCGAGCTTAAAAGCAGTCCTGTTGATATTGTGGCACGTGAGGACGGAGAAATAATGGTTATAGACATTCACTGTCTTATGCACACCTGCTCCAATGCCTGTGCCTTTCACAATCAAATGATATTTAATCTTTTAAAGGCTGTCAGCGCAAGTAATATTGCCCTGAATCAGAAAATAGAAATAATTTCTAAGCGCTCCACAAGAGAAAAGCTTATTGCATATCTTTCAATGCAGGCTAAGAAAACAGGCAAAACCACCTTTACAATCCCCTATGACAGACAGGAGCTTGCCGACTTTCTTGAGGTTGACAGAAGCGGCTTGTCTGCTGAAATAAGTAAGCTGAGACGTGAGGGAGTTCTTGAATGCAAAAACAGTACATTTAAGCTACTGTAAGGAGAAACCATGAAATATTTAGACCATGTAAATATAAAAATGGGCACCCGTTCCCGTATGAGATATTCAAACGGCAACACTCTGCCACTTATACAGTTACCCTTTGGTATGTGTGCCTTTGCACCTCAAAGCGAGAGAAGAGTAAATGAGGAAAGCTGGTTTTTTGACCCTGATGCACCGTACCTTGAGGGCATTCGTCTTACCCATCAACCAAGCCCTTGGATAAGAGATTACGGCACATTTTTAATGTCCCCACAAAGCGATATAATTTCGGATACACCGGAGGGCGCCCATTCGGGCTATCGCATTAAGGATGCTGTAATGATGCCTCATTATCTTAAGATAAAGCATCTTCGCTCCGATTGCACCGTAGAGCTTACTCCCACGGAAAGAGGAGGAGCGCTACGCTTAAGCTTTGAGGACGAAAGAAAAAGATATCTTTCATTTTTACCTATAATGGGCAGCTACACCTACCGTTATGATAGGGAAAGAAATATACTTTTCGGCACAAACGACGGCCACTCTCAGGACGATGCAAAGGACTTTAAAATGTACTTTGCAGTTAAATTCCCCGAGGGAGGTGTGGATAAAGCAGGAGTTTACACAAAGGGAGAGGACAACACCCTTTGTATTCATATCCCCTTAATTAATAAGGTAACAGAGGCATATATTGCCACCTCATATATAAGCGAGGAAATGGCGCTTCTTACTCTTGGTAGGGAGTGTAACGCTTCCTTTGATGAGCTTAAGGACAAAGCAGAAAGCATTTGGGAGGAAAAGCTACACCGAATCGAAGTAAAAAGCGAGGATGCGTGTCGATTATCCACCTTTTATTCCTGCCTATACCGTGTATTTTTGTTTCCCCATAAGGCATATGAGCTTGATAAGGAGGGCAGAGAGGTTCACTATACCCCATTTGACGGCAAAACACGTGCAGGAGTTCGCTACACCGATAACGGCTTTTGGGACACAGCAAGGACAGCATATCCTCTTTACGCACTTATTGCAAAAGACGAATACGCCTCTATGCTTCGTGGGTTTGTAAATGATTATCTTGAATGTGGCTGGCTTCCAAGATGGATTTCTATCGGCGAGGTCGGCTGTATGCCAAGCACCTTGATTGATGCTACAATTGCTGACGCAGTTGTACATAAGATAGGTGATAAATCACTTTGGAATGAGGCGCTTTTGGGAATGCTTCACCACGCAAACAACGAATCAAAGGACCGTCGATACGGCAGAAACGGCGCCCTTGCGTACAAAAAATACGGATACGTACCGAAAAATTTGCAAAAAGAGAGCGTAAATCTTACTCTTGACGCTGCCTACGGTGACTGGTGTATAGCAACAGTAGCAAGGGAGCTTGGCTACGATGATATATACAGCGAGTATATAGAAAGAGCAGATAACTATAAAAACATATTTGACAAAGAAGCTGGCTTTATGCGTGGACGTGACGAAAACGGAAATATGTCCGAGGACTTTGACCCCTGTATGTGGGGTGGTGACTACACTGAGGGCTCTGCATGGCAAAATTCCTTCTGGGTACCCCACGATATTGAAGGACTTTGTCAGCTGTACGGTGGTAAGGATAAGCTTATTTCAAAGCTTGATGAGCTGTTTAATACACCTCCTAAGTACCGTGTTCACGGCTACGGTGGAGAAATACATGAGATGACAGAAATGGCACAGGTTGATTTCGGTCAGTGCGCCATTTCAAATCAGCCCTCATTCCATATACCTTATCTTTACGGATACCTTGGTGAAACAGAAAAATGCGCAAGTATAGTAAAATCTATGTGCGATTTGTTTTCTGCGACTCCCGACGGCTTCCCCGGAGATGAGGATAACGGCTCTATGGCTGCATGGTATATTTTCTCTTGCCTTGGCATATATCCGATTTGCCCCGGAAAGAGAGAATATGTACACATCCCCCCACTTTTTGACGAAATAAAAATAAACGGAAACAAGCTTTCCGTATAATAAAGGAGAATATTATGTCAAGCTACGTAACAAGAAAAACACCGGGCGATACCGAATGGTTCAGAATGGACCGTTTTGGTATGTTCATTCACTGGGGACTTTACGCAATGCCCGCAAGACACGAATGGGTAAAGCACCATGAATGCATTAAGGATGAAAATTATGATAAGTATTTTAAGTACTTTGACCCTGACCTTTACGATGCAAAGGAATGGGCAAGACAGGCTAAGGCTGCGGGAATGAAGTATGCCGTTATGACTACAAAGCATCATGAGGGCTTCTGTATGTTCGATACCAAACATACAGACTATAAATGCACAAATACACCTGCAGGACGTGATCTTATTAGGGAGTATGTTGATGCATTCCGCGCCGAGGGACTTAAGGTAGGCTTTTACTATTCGCTTATTGACTGGCATCATCCCGACTTCACTATTGACGCAATCCACCCCCGTCGCTTCGATAAGGACGCAAAGGAGCAGAACGAGGGCAGAGATATGAAGAAATATGCCAAGTATATGAGAGATCAGGTAACGGAGCTTCTTACAAATTACGGTAAAATCGATATTCTTTGGTTTGATTTTTCTTATCCCAACAAGGATCCCAATTACCCAGACTGGATGAACGGCAAGGGCAAGGACGACTGGGAATCCGAGGAGCTTATCAAAACTGCAAGAGCGCTTCAGCCCCATCTTATAATCGACAATCGCTCCGATCTTGAGCAGGACCTTTGGACACCTGAGCAGTATCAGATGCTTGAATGGGTAAAGCATCCTAAAACAGGTGAGCTTGTTACATGGGAGGCATGCCAGACCTTCTCAGGCTCCTGGGGATATTACAGAGATGAGCAGACCTGGAAAACACCTAAGATGCTTATTGAAATGCTTATTAACACAGTTTGCATAGGCGGTAACCTTCTTATGAATGTAGGCCCTACTGCCCGTGGATATCTTGATTACAGAGCAGAAAACGCACTTAAGGTATACGCGGACTGGATGAAATATAACAGCCGTTCAATTTACGGCTGCACCATGGCAGAGCCTGAATTCAAGGCGCCAAGAGGTACACGCCTTACACAAAGCGCAGACGGAAAGCGTCTTTATATTCACTTGATTGAGTACCCCTACGCATTCCTTGAGTTTGATAATCTTGCTGATAAGATTGATTATGCTCAGTTCTTGAATGATGCAAGCGAGGTTCGTTACACCGTTGATGCTGTTGCTCACTTCAGCGAAGCAAGAACAGAAAAGAAGGGACTTGTAGCCTTCCAAATTCCTGCAATTCAGCCAAACACCTTAGTTCCCGTAATTGAGGTATTTCTTAAATAATCAGATATGGCTCCGTGGCAATTTGTCACGGAGCTTCCTTTTTTATAAATATGTACATTTTTTATGCGTAGCATATTGACAAGTTCACCTATATGAACTATAATAGTTAATGTAGATGAACTTAATTTAATAAGGAGATATCAATGGACAAGTATATAAACGCAAGTGCAGTCTTTTCAAGAATTTCCAGAGAGTACAGAAGGCTTCACAGAGGCTTTCCTATAAGACCGAGTGAAATCAGGGTGCTAAGCATTATTGCCGATAAGGAGGAAAATATTACTCCCTTAAGGCTTTCCGAGATAATGGAGGTATCCAAGGCAATGATTGCTGCTCATATACAAACCCTTTTGGAAAAGGGTTATATTTACAAGGTGACCTGCGAGGACGATAAGCGAAGCTTTTTTATAAAGCCGACTGACGAGGGTATTGCCTTAGTAGATGAGCTTAAGCAAAGACGTATTAATTATATGATGGAAATGGAAAAAAGACTTGGCGAAAATAATTTTGATGCTTTAATAGATTTGCTTGCCAAGGCAGAGGAATAAGGAATTCATATAAAGGAGCTTTTATAAATGTTTGAAATAGAAAAGCTGCCCTCATATGTGCTTGATATTGCACATAGCAAGGGAGTAGACATAGATAATATATATCTTACAGCCTACTGTGATATGGATAAGGAGCATGTATTCTGCGACACATATCTTATAGCTACCGATAAATCCCTTTATGCTTTGTCGGGAAGTACAGGACTTGTATCAAAGGAAAGCCGTGCCACAGGAGGCCTTGATAATATTTTTTACGAAAGAGATTTTACGGAATATTCTCTTTCGTCGGTTAAGGATTTTAAAATAGAGGAGCTTTTGTCCGGCGCAAGACTGACAGCTAAGGACGAGGACGGGAATTATATATTAATTTCAGCAATGTCCAATTTCTGCAAGGGCTCAGCTCTGCTCTTTATAAAGTATCTTAACAAAATCAAAAAGGGTGATATTAAGGATAAGGACTTTAGCGTTGAGCCCGAGGATGACCCAAAGGCCCACCATTGTCCCAAGTGTGGAATGAGATACCCCGATAAGCGAAGAAGAGTATGCCCTAAATGTATGGAGAGGGGTAAGCTGTTTACTCGCTTCGGTATGTTTTTGAAGAAATACAAGAGATTTATAGCTATAATGATAGCATCTCTTGTGCTTCTTACCGCAGCGGGCATACTTGCACCCTATTTTTCAAGTGGCTTCTTCTATGATGAGGTTCTTGATATTGAGGGTAAGCTGTACGGACAGATTTTACTTGTTATCACTATTGTTGTGGGTACAAAGCTGCTTTTACAGGTATTCAACATAATAAACGGATATATTACGTCGGTAATATCAGCAAGAGTAGTATATGACCTTAAGATGACCATCTTCGGGGCTATCGAAAGGCTTTCAATGGGCTTCTTCAACGGCCGTCAGACCGGTGGACTTATGACACAGGTGAACAATGATGCCAACACAATTTATGGCTTCTTCTGCGACGGTGTGCCCTACTTCCTTATAAACATTGTTCAGGTAGCGGTGCTTTGCATAATTCTGTTCATTATGAACCCTGTGCTTGCAGCGCTGTCACTTATTACAATTCCTATCTTCTTTGTAGTTTTGCGTAAGTTCTACCGTACAAGCATGAAATATCACGCAAGAAACTATTCAAGTCAAAGAAGCATGAACGGACTTCTTTCCGACGTCCTTTCGGGAATGCGTGTTGTAAAGGCATTCTCCAAGGAAGAGGAGGAGACAGAGCGCTTTCATAAGAGCAGTAAAAGAGTAGCGAAGAATAATAAAAAGCTTGCTATCTTCAATAACTATTCATATCCCTTGGCAGGTATAATACTTTATATGGGTAATATTATCGCCCTTGGCGTAGGCGGCTGGATGGTAATCAAGGGCTACGGAGATTTTACATACGGTCAGCTTCTTACCTTTACTGCCTACATTAATATGATTTACAGCCCTATGTATTTCTTTGCAAATATGGTGGACTGGTCAGCATCGGCATCTAACTCACTCCAAAGACTTTTTGAAATTCTTGATACACGTCCCGACATTACAGAAAGCGAAAATCCTGTAAGGCTTGAAAGGATAGAGGGCAATGTTGAGTTTAAGAATGTAGATTTCTCCTATGCAAAAAACAGAAAGATAATAGATAATGTAAGCTTTGATGTTGAGGCAGGACATATTCTCGGTATTGTCGGACACACAGGCGCAGGTAAAAGCACAATTGCCAATTTACTTATCCGTCTTTATGACTGTGATGAGGGTGAGGTGCTTATTGACGGAGTAAACGTAAAGGACCTTTCCTTTGAATCTCTTTATAATAATATCGCCATTGTATCTCAGGAAACATATCTCTTTATGGGAACAATTCTTGAAAATATCAGATATGCCAAGCCCGATGCTACATATGAGGAGATTATAAACGCATCAAAGTGCGCAGGCGCTCACGATTTTATAGTAAAGCTTCCCGATGCCTACAACACAAGAATCGGCTTTGGCTACAAGGACTTATCAGGTGGCGAAAGGCAGAGAGTATCCATAGCACGTGCTATTTTACGTAACCCCAAGATACTTATTCTTGATGAGGCGACAGCTGCAATGGATACGGAAACGGAAAAAATGATACAAAATGCCCTTAGCGTTCTTACACAGGGCAAGACAACTATTATGATTGCCCACCGTCTTTCAACTCTGCGTGATGCAGATAAGCTTATAGTAATCGAAAGAGGTAAGGTTGCAGAGGAGGGAACTCATGCAGAGCTTCTTTCTAAGGATGAGGGTGTATATAAGAAGCTGTATACACTTCAGCAAGAGGCATTAAAGAACGCAGGAATCACCGAATAGGGAGGATATGAATATGGCAAATGAAATAATGCTTGAAAAGGCGGCGCAGGTGCGTAGGCTTGAATCGTCAAATGCAAGATTTTTTATGAAAAACGGCTTTCTCGCTCTCACTCTTAAGGAGGGTGAGGAGGAAAAAACCTATGACAGAGTATTTTTACACAGAGATTTCCCCTTTGAGTTTTTATGGCAATACATCTCCGTGCTAGGTGATGACAATAAGGAGAGGGGTCTTATCAACGATATAAACGATTTTGATAATGACACCTCTGCCTTACTCAAAACAGAGCTTGAGAGAAAGTATTATTCTCCCGTGGTTAAGTCTGTTGACAGCCTTAAGGAAAGATACGGCTTTTCCTACTGGAGAGTAACTCTTACCGATGACAGAGAGGTTAATTTCACCATGCAGGACACCTTTAAGAATATTATCCGTACAAGCGAGGACGGGGCTATTCTTCTTGATGTTGACGGCAACAGGTTTGTTATCAGAAGTATAGCTGCTCTTGACAGAAAGAGCTACCGTCGAATCGAGCTGTATCTCTGATATATCATAGGAAAACAGGACATAAAATCTAGATTAGGGAAAGGACATTTTTAAATGTTCAAGGATAAAAGAAGAAAAGAAGAAATATCCCTTGACCCGTACAGCGATGTAAAAAAGCTGGTGTCTGACATCAAAAAAGAGGATACGTTATGCATTTTTAAGTACAATCTTGACCCAAATGTATCCGATAAAAAGTGCGACGGCACCTTTTATGCAGACAAAGATGCTCTTGTACTGATTGCTGACGGTAGCATCACCGAAAGGATACCTCTTTGCAATGTTGCAGAGGTAAAGACCTATAACGGTGTGGGATGTATATATATTTCATATAAAAATAAATCAGACGGAAAGGAAAGGCTTCTTTGCAGAAGTGATATGAGCACAGCAAAGCATATAATCCATGTGCTCAAAAAATTCAATCACTATCTTGAGGACGGAGCCTTGACAAAAGCCTCTGAGGATGTAAACGAGGGCATTGACAGATGCCTTAAGTGTGGCAGACCCTTTCAGCAGGGCTCTAATATCTGTGTTCACTGCTCAAGCAAGAAAAAGGTTGTTAAAAGGCTTTGGAATATAGCAAAGCCCTATAAGACATTTATCTTTGCATCAATAGTTTTGTTCTTTGTGGTAAGTGGACTTAATTTACTTGTTCCGTACATAAATAAGGTTCTTGTCGATGACTTTATTCAGAGCAAAACGCCGGAGAACGTGTTGCTTTTACCCTTTGTAATAGCAGTTCTTTCCATGCTTGTGGCTCAGCTTCTTGTAAGGGGAGTTTCCATGGTGAGAAGCCATGTTCTTATTAACGCAAGTAATGGAATGATAGTAGACCTTCGCAATACCCTTTACGAAAAAATTCAAAGCCTGTCCATAGCTAAAATTTCAAAGCGTACAGCAGGTGACCTTATGAACCGTGTGTCAAACGACACATCAAGGGTGCAGAACTTCCTTGTACAGTATCTGCCAAGCGTCCTTGAGCAGCTGCTCCTGTTTATAACAGTAGGCGCTGTGATGCTTGTATACGATTATAAGCTGTTTTTACTCATAATGCTGCCAACTCCCATAGTAGTGCTTTCCTTTAACCTTTTCTGGAAGAAGATGAGAAGGCTCTATCACAGAAGATGGCAGACCTCTGCAAAATCAAATGCTGTTTTGCACGATATCTTTTCAGGTATCCGTGTTGTAAAGGCATTCGGTATGGAGCATAAGGAAACGGAAAGATTTGACGCTGCCGCAACAGATGAGAGAAACGTAACGGAAAAGGCGGATTGTCTTTGGAGCATTCTTATGCCTATATTGCAGTTCTTAATGAGCTTTGGCGAATTTATAATTCTTTACTATGTAGGCAGTAAAATTCTTTCAAATGAAATGACCCTTGGCGAAATGGCGCTGTTCTCATCCTATGCAGGACTCATTTACGGTCCTCTCCGTATGATTGCAGGTATACCGAGACATATGATGCACTTTCTCACCTCAGCAAGCAAGATTTTTGAAATCCTTGATGAGGAGGTGGAGATTGTCAATGTTGAAGACCCCGTTGAAAGAGAAATCAAGGGCGATATTGATATAAATAATATCTCCTTTGGCTACGAAAGCGGAACAGAGGTGCTTCATAAAATTGACCTTCATATTAAGTCAGGAGAATTTATCGGTCTTGTAGGACGCTCAGGCACAGGAAAATCCACCCTTATAAATCTTATTATGCGTATGTATGATGTAGAGGAGGGAAGCATTCTTGTGGACGGAACGGATATAAGAGATTATTCACAGGAAAGCTTGCGCTCACAAATCGGTGTTGTTTTACAGGAAACCTTCCTGTTCTCAGGCTCTATTTATCAGAATATCGCTTACGCAAAGCCAACAGCCTCACGTGAGGAAATAATCGCAGTATCAAAGCTTGCAGGCTGTCACGATTTTATTATTAAGCTGCCTGACGGCTACAACACAAGAGTGGGTGAAAAGGGATACAGCTTATCAGGTGGCGAAAGACAGAGAGTAGCCATTGCAAGAGCCCTTTTGCACAATCCGAGAATCCTTATTCTTGATGAGGCAACCTCAGCGCTTGATACAGAAACCGAAAAGCAGATTCAGGATGCTCTCGCCAATCTTTCCGCTAACAGAACAACAATAGCAATAGCCCACCGTCTTTCCACCTTGCGTAATGCAACAAGGCTTGTAGTTCTTGATAACGGCAGAATTGCCGAAACGGGAACCCATGACGAGCTTATAGAGAAGCACGGTATCTATTACGGACTTGTAATGGCGCAAAGAGAAATGTCAAAAATGGATGCTGACGAATAAAAACAAAAAAACAGCCACAGACGTGGCTGTTTTTTATTATTCTTTATCTGGATATTTCCATTTTTTCATTACAAAAAGATATACAAATACAGCAGTAAGGGCAAACATCATTGCAACAAGCATGCCTGATTTCATTCCAACCTGCTCAGGAGTTAAGGAAAGCTTGGTGGCAAGATTAATACCGAACTCGCTTGCAGCGATTTTATCGGTTACAATACCTACAAGCTGAGGGCTGACCGATGCACCAAGGTCGCCGCCCGCTGCCATCATAGCAAATATAAATACACCTGCTGTGGGGAAGCGCTTTTCAGCTACAATAAGTGAGCCGGGCCACATCATTGCTGTACAGAAGCCTGTAAGGGCACAGGCACAAAGACCGATAATTGCAATGCCGGATATTGCTGCTGTAAGATAGCATAGGGTAGCACCGATTGCACCGAAAAACAGGACACGTTCTATATTTTTGCCGTATTTTGCGTATAAGGTTCTGCCAAGGCCCAGCATAAGTCCGAATAAAGCAACACCGAAAATATCGCCCCATACCTTGGGAATACCAAGTGCCATTTCTATGTAGCTGGAGCTCCATTGTGCCATAGTGCATTCCGATGCGCCACCTAAGAATATACAAAGGACGCATATCCAAAGGTCCTTTCTTTTAAGCATGGAGAGCGCACCCGAAACCTTTTTCGGTGTTTCAAGCTGAGGCAGCTTCGCCCCTGCAAAAAGAATAGTTGAAAACAAGGGAACTACTGTAAGCCCAAGGGCAAGATACTGCCAGTTTTTACTGCCGAAGCAGAGAAGAAACAGTGTACCGATTACAATAACTCCAACCACGCCCCAGGCATAAATTGAGTGAAGCTTGCTCATTTCTCTTTCGGGATTTTCACTTGGAATAGCTGCAATAACAGGGCTGATAAGCACCTCTGCAAAGCCGCCGGAGGCTGAGAAAATCACGGTTCCGATTACAAGCCCGAGATAAATATTGCTCGGGAAAATAAAGGGGGACATAGCAAAGAAGATAAGACCGATAAAGGTAAGCACAGGGGTCATCTTTACTGCCATGGGAATATTGAATTTGTGTGAGAAAAATGAGAATATAAGGTCAATTATAAGCTGAGTAACAAAGTTAATAAGAACTAAAAGACCAAGGAGAGTGTACGAAATTCCATACATTGAATGGAATGTAAGGAACAATAGGGGAGAAAGGTTTCCCACTATTGACATTGAAATGTTGGCGGAATAGCACGCCAGCTTTACACGCTTGAAGCTTTTCACAATATCACCTTATCTATGCTCACGCTTGTGGTGCTTGATACGGGCACTTGTCTTACCCTCAGGGTCAATTTCTCCTGCCTTTGTAAGGGCAATCTTAGTAAGGAACGGACCTACAAGCTCATAAATAAGAACTGAGAAAAGAGTGATGTTGGCTACAACCGCACCTACAGAGCCGAGAGCCTCAGCCTTAAGCGCCATACCGAGGGCAACACCTGCCTGAGGGAAAAGTGTAATACCAAGATACTTTCTTGTAGTAGGCTCAGCGCCAGAAAGCGTGGAGCTTATTCTTGCACCAAAGTATTTACCGAGACAACGGAATGCAATATAAACAACACCGATAAGCACGATTATAATATCACTCATAACCGCAAGGTCAAGCTCTGCACCGCTTAATACGAAGAAAAGGATAAAGAGGGGACCGGTCCAACGGTCAAGTCTGTCCATAAGCTCTGCCGAAAAGTCACAGATGTTGCAGAATATAGTGCCGAGCATCATACAGCTGAGCAAGGGGGAGAATGCAATGTGAACTCCGCCTACATTGAAGGAGAGCATGGAGATTGCTACTGTGAAGAATACAAACGCAACCGACATGGAAAGTCGCTTGGAACGGGAGTGGAAGAATCTTTCGCAGAAGGTAAAGATATAACCCATTGCAGCACCGAGAGCAATAGAGAGTACAACCTCAATAATGGGCTCACAGATAATGGAAACGATGCTTGCAGTACCGGACTCAATGGCCTTTGCAATGCCGAAGGAAATTGAGAACAGAACAAGACCTACAGCGTCATCAAGGGCAACTACGGGAAGAAGGGTGTTAGTAACAGGACCCTTTGCCTTGTACTGACGTACAACCATAAGTGTAGCCGCAGGTGCGGTAGCAGATGCAACAGCGCCAAGTACAATAGCAGCAGACAAGGGAAGCTTGTCGGGGATTATAAAGTGTAAGCCTATAAGAGCAGCATCAACTACAAGTGTTGTAAACACAGCCTGAAAAATACCGATTATAGTAGCCTGCTTACCAATATGCTTAAGCTCGGTAAGACGGAATTCGTTACCGATGGCAAAGGCAATAAAGCCAAGGGCAACATCGGCAATAATAGAAAGCTTTTCAATACCCTCCATTGATGTAAAGCCAAGACCCTCAACACCGAATGCGCCAAGGCAGAACGGTCCGATTAAAACGCCTGCAACAAGATATGCTGTAACCGCAGGAAGCTGAACAAGCTTAGCAAGACGGGATAGCATAAGTCCTGCAAACAATGCGATAGAAAGACTTAATAAAATTTCCATAATACAATACCCCTTTACATAATATTTTACGTAAAAGCAGGGCACCCGTTGGCGCCCCGTTTTTGCTTTCGTCAAGATTGTAATACTTTTATCTCCATTTGTCAAGTATTTATCTAAAATAATTAAATTATTTTATCCTTGGCTGCTTTTTCCTCAAAATCCTTATCTGCACGGGCGCAGAATTCCGAAATCAGCTCTGTTTCTCTGGGGTCATAGGGGCGAAGACTTGGACGGTATAAATCGTGGAACCATTTTGTAAAGTCAACAGGTGCGTTTTTGTCATCTCTGTACCAATTCCAATGTGCCTCATAGGGCTCATAGGTCTGATACTTTCCTGCCACAAAGCCCCAGTTATAGCAGCCTATATTTTCAAGATAGAAAAGAGGGAAGTTATCAAATACTGTGTTGCCTGTGCAACGGGCAAGCCATTCCGTATTGATAAGGGGACGGCCAAGCTTCTTTAAATGCTTGATAACGCATATATGCTCTTTGTATGTGCTGTAATTGTGATAAGTTATAATATCGGAGTTTTCAAGCACATATTCGTTAACCTTGCTTGTGTGGAAATCATTTGTATCAAACCACCAGGCAGCTGCAGTAAGAGGCTGAGAAGGATTGATTTTACGCACGGTTTCAAACATTCTTTCAAGATAAGGCATTGTAATTTCCTCACGTCTGCTGTTACCGGGCTCATTAAAAAGATCCCACATAATAATGCGCTCATCATCCTTATAAAGAGTAACTATTTCCTCTACCATTTTAAAGTAGTCATCTCTGTAATTATCGTCATCGAAATAGTAGTGGGGCGCAGGACCGCTATGGGCTCCGTGCTGTGAATGCTTTCTTCCACCATGGTATCCCCAGTCATAGCTTTGCTCACCGATATCGGGCATTTTCCAAAGCTCTGTTTTCGGGGGCATACAGTCATTTGCCAAAACTATCATACAGGATATTCCGTATTTATGGCAAAGAGAAATATATCTTTCAAAGCGTTCAAGAAAGGAATCATGCTCCTTTTGCCACACCACATATTCAAGAATAAGGCGCACCGAGTTAAAGCCAAGCTCACGCATAAGGGAAAGCTCCTCTTCGGTAGTTTTCATTCTTTCCTCAAAGTGAAGTGCTTGCCATTGGTCAACACGGTTTACGCAGTCAGCACTCATATAGTTGCAGCCACGTATCCACGGGTGTGAATTGTACCATTCCCAAGCCTTTTCCTTGCTCCATCTTTCCATAATATATCTCCTTCTGATTGTATTTAAGTAGGACTATCTTCATTATAAACAATGCATCCCCATTTTTCAAGTGAAAAAGAAAAAAAGGACACAGGAGTGTCCTTTTATTATATTGAATACAATATCATTCCGAGTCCGGCAGAAATAAGTATCATTAAAATTGGCGATATCCTTTTTCTTCGTACCGTCTTAAAAGCAAAGGCGACAAGTACAAGAATTACAAAAATGATAAGTCCCTTGTAATCTATATGGACTCCCTGGCTTACGGTAGTAAAGCCGAGAAGTGTGCTCATAAAAAGAGTAATAGCCGTTGCAAGAATAAGAGCTACAATACATGGACGTACACCATTTAAAAAGCCCTGAACTCCCTTGTATTTAAGAAAATTGCGTATTAATGAGGATATAATAAGAATGATAATAAAGGATGGAAGTACTACACCTAAGGTGGCAACAAGAGAACCAAGAAATCCGCCTTGAGAGGAGCCTACAAAGGTTGCCATATTTACGGCAATAGGACCGGGAGAGGATTCTGATACTGCTATCATGTTAAGCAGCTCATCCTCTGTAAGCCAACCAAACTGAACAGCTTTTTCCCGTATCAGAGATATCATTGCATATCCACCGCCAAAGGTAAATAAGCCAATTTCAAAAAAGGCAAGAAACAGCTGCAAATAAATCATTCTGCATCCTCCCCTTTACGAATTTTCTCAAGAAAATAAACGAATAACCCTGCAATGCCACAAATAATAATGTAAAAAATAGTGGAGAATCTTATTGCAAAAATAGAAAAAGCAATCATACATACAGATACAGCCGAAACGATGCAAACAGAGAAGATGTTTTTTTTCGTTTGCTTAAGTAGCTTTAACCCTGCAGAAAAGATAAGATATACCACGCACACCTGTATTCCTCTGAAAGCATATTCCACAAGGGTAAAGGATAAAAACGCATCAAAGAAAAGAGAAATTACATATATGATTACAAAGGATGGAATACAAATAGCTGCGGTAGCAAAAAGAGAACCGAGAAATCCAAGCTGCTTGTATCCGATATAGGTTGCTGCATTGATGGCGATAGGACCGGGTGTGGATTCTGCAATAGCCACCATATCAAGAAACTCGTCCTTTTCTATATAATTTTTCTTATTAACAAATTCATTTTCAAGCAGGGTAATCATTGCATAGCCACCACCGAAGGTGAACAATCCAATTTTGAGCATTGCTAAAAATAAGCTTAGATATTTTTTCATATATCCCCCTTTACACATCTGTATTTTATCCTATTATATCACAATAAAGAAAAAACCGCAACTCTTTTACATTTCAATATTATCCGTATAAAACAAACATCCACTGTTTTCTAAGTGAAAAGAAAAAAGGGGCACAAAATGTGTCCCTTTTTGGCGCAAGCGGTGAGATTCGAACTCACGTGCCTTTATGGCAAACTGATTTCGAGTCAGCCCCGTTATGACCACTTCGATACGCTTGCGTATTAAATTGTGATTTATTGCAATTTAATACGCAACAAAGAGAAGCGGCTCGCAAAATTTATTTTGCGAATCCACTGCGCATGCGAGGTCAAAATCGTCTGCGAGCTTGCTCGTAAGCGATGGACTAAAGCACAAACCAAAGGTTTGCTACGCTTGCGTATTAAATCGTATTTAGTTAGATTGGAAGAAAATTTGTTAGATTTTCCGTTAGATAAGGTTTTGAAAATTGAACGACAAGAGGTGATGAAGCCAGATGGCAAAAGGGTTTGTCAAAAGGTAGCTTCTGATATTAGCGCACGATTTCGAGTCGGCCCCGTTCAATCCTGTTGTAGCTAAGGCTCTGTCATCGAAGCAGAAGCTTCTTGCCAATCGCCAAGCTACTGCCACTCCTTATGCCTCGCTTCATCACCCACCGGGTGCGCTCAGCAACGTCCCCACTTCGATATCTCTGCATATTATTTTTGTCACCATAGTATACCACAAATATATTTTATTTGCAATAGTTTTTTGAAATGAAAGAGAAGAAATAAAAATCACCGACACTGTGTCGGTGATTTTGCATTTACATATACTTTTCAAACAAAGGGATAACAACTGTGCTTCTTAAAATAAAGCCGAGAATAATAGAGAAGATAAATGATATGGTATGTATAAGACCGTATTTTTTCCTTGATATATTAAAGGTATCAAGCATAGCTCTCTTCATTCTTATTATCATAAAGGTCATTACGGAAATGGGAATAAAGAATGCCACAAAGATGCCGTGGGGTATAAGAATTGTGGCTGTAAGAAACACGTAAAGTGGCAAAAACATCAATACGTATCCTAAAATTACCGACCTTTTATTAAAGCTTTTTGGCTGATTGAAGTGAACCTGCAAGGAAATTATATCGTCCTGCTTCTTAATCATTCGATTGCCTGCTGCCATAATTGCAGGTACACCGCCAAGGAGCAAAACAAGTCCGATGTACATAGGCACAGCGTGAGCTATGTTATCAAATATACCCGCTAAAGCAAGAAGTAAAACTATAAGCCCTGCTACAAGAAAGCAGACACAGTTTACAACAATTCTTAAAATATCAATTTTCCCCTTCATAATCCCTCTAAAGCAAAAAAATACCCGCCGAGCCGTGTAAAGCAATCATTTGAACCCGGTAACTAACCAGGGTGGTGTCCTCATAACAGCTTCATTGCTCCCAACGTCCGCATCTATCTGACCGGCAAAAGCCTCATTAAGAGAGATAGCACGGGAGGTCTGCATCCCACTGTTGGATATTGAACTCCAATTTTATCTTGTAGGTCGAATACATCGCCTTATCACGCACTAAGCAGGAGTATTTCTGTTTATTTTTTATCGTGGTCAATAGTGTTGAGTCGCTTATCGAAAATCTTAAAGACCTTATCAAGCTCATCACCCTCAACGCTTACAAAGGTATCTTCCTTTTTACTTGTCTTAACTCTTTTAAGCACATAGTATTCTGCGGGAGTAACGGCAAAATAGGTAGCGCCGTCAATATCGCATTTATCAATTACCTCGTAATCTCTTTCTGTATCGTCCTCGTCAAAAAGAGTGATAAATTCCTTTTCTGCCATTAGTATCACCTCTGTTTTCTGATTTTATTTTACCATATAAAAGATTATTTGTCAAGAATTTATATATTTGCGCTGTCAGGCTTTATTACAACCCACTCTCTTGTAGCGTATGCCTCTTCAACAAGAGCATTAAAATCAAGCTTGTTTTCCTCAGCTATAACCTTGTCAAGCTCGGGACGTGTTCTTGGATGCTTTGGTGTAAATACAGTACAGCAATCCTCATAGGGAAGAATAGATGTATCGTAAGCGCCGATTCTTCTTGAAATCTGGATAATTTCGTCCTTATCCATACCGATAAGAGGACGGTAAACAGGGATATCCGACATAGCGTTGGTTACATTAATTGCCTTCATTGTCTGACTCGCCACCTGACCAAGGCTTTCACCTGTGATAATGGCATCACAGTCATAATCGTGAGCAAGCTTAACCGAAAGCGCCATCATATATCTACGCAAGAGAAGAGTAAAATAGTCCTCATCGCAGTTATCTCTTATCATTTCCTGAATATGAGTCAGGGAAATAATGTGAACTCTTATTCTTGTTGTATAATCTGTAAGAATTTTTGCAAGCTCAAGCACCTTTTCCTTTGCTCTTTCGGAGGTGTAGGGGAAGGATTCAAAATGGATAGCCTCAAGCTGAACACCACGCTTTGCCATCATAAAGCCTGCAACAGGGGAATCAATACCTCCGGAAAGGAGAAGAAGTCCACGTCCGCTAGAACCGTAGGGAATACCACCTGCGCCCTTTTCCTGTCCTGCGTGAATGTAGGCCTCCTTTTCACGCACCTCAACACGAACAACTATATCGGGGTTGTAAAGGTCAACCTTAACTCTGCCACCTGTTGCCTCAAGGACAGCAGCACCTACCTCACCTGCAATTTGGGGTGAGGATAAGGGGAAACGCTTATCGGAGCGCTTAGCATCAGCCTTAAAGGTTTTACAGCCGTTTAAGCGTGTGGGGATATATTCCTTAACCACACGAAGAATTTCGTCCATATCCTTTGAGCAAGCGGCAGCACGTGTGATTCCGACAAAGCCGAAAACGTGCTTTGCCTCCTCATACATTTCGTCAATCTTATCAATGCTATCCTCATCAAGAGGCTCTATAAAAACTGTGCTCTGAGAGTAGAAAATTCCAAAATTACCGACACGTCTGGCACGATTTCTTAAATCCTTAATCATTTTGGCCTCAAAGTCGGAACGATTTGCACCCTTCAGAACGACCTCGCCATATTTACATAAAATTACTTCCTTCATCTTGTATGACCGTCACCCTTAATAATGTATTTTGTAGTTGTAAGTGCGCTAAGTCCCATAGGACCTCTTACATGGAGCTTCTGTGTGGAAATGCCGATTTCTGCGCCTAAGCCAAACTCACCGCCATCGGTAAATCTTGTAGATGCGTTTACATAGAGAGAGCAGGAGTCGATTGCGCTTGTAAACAGGTCTGCATTACGGGAATTTTCAGTAATGATAGCTTCGCTATGACCTGTGGAATATTTTCTTATATGTTCAATGGCATCGTAAATAGAGTCAACAACCTTAACGGATACAATATAGTCATCGTATTCTGTGTTGTAGTCCTCCTCTGTTGCCTCAGTAATACCCTTAAGTATTCTTAATGTGTCAGCACAGCCACGGAATTCAAGGGAGCAATATCTTGTTGATTCATAGAATTTAGTTAAAAATTCCTTAGCCACGCTTCTATGCACAAGGACCGTTTCAATTGCATTGCATACAGAGGGACGGGAGCATTTTGCATTGATTGCCACGGAAAGAGCAATATCCATCTTAGCGCTTTCATCAACGTAAAGGTGGCAGTTGCCGGCACCTGTTTCAATTACGGGAACGGTGGAATTTTCCACCACGCTGTTAATAAGTCCCTTGCCGCCTCTGGGTATTAAAACATCCACTCCCCCACGCATTTTCATAAGAGCAGTGGAGCTTTCACGGCTTGTATCCTCAATAAGAGTAACGCAGTTTTCATCAAATCCGCAGCTATTTAAGGTGCGTCTTATAATGTTAACCACGCATTTATTTGAGTTGATTGCCTCCTTGCCACCACGAAGAATAACAGCATTACCACTCTTTAAGCAAAGAGATGCTGCATCGGGCGTAACGTTAGGACGTGCCTCATAAATCATAGCTACAACTCCGAGGGGCACACAGGTCTTATGAATTTCAAGGCCGTTTGGACGTGTAAATATTTCGCCTGTACCGATTGGGTCGCCAAGGTCAGCAATTTTTGTAATAGCCTTGGCAATATCCTCAATTCTGCCCTCATTAAGCATAAGACGGTCCTGCATAGACTCCTTCATGCCGTTTGATTTTGCATTTTCAATATCTATTTTATTTGCTTCAATTATTTCAGCCTTATTTTCTCTTAAAGCATCTGCAATGCAAAGAAGCACACCGTTTCTTTCCTTGCCTGACTTTAAGGCCAAGGTGCGAGAGGCTATTCTTGCATTATCGCATAATATCTTTACTGCATCAAATGTGCTCATTTTGTATCCTTTCTTCCGGCAAAATATGTACCTACGTGCTTGCCGTCAAGTATTTCATAAAGAATAAATGGGTCCTGACCGTTTATAATCATCATGGGAATACCCATATTTGTAGCAATGGATGCTGCCTTGATTTTTGCAATCATACCGCCTGTACCACGCTTTGTACCTGCACCGCCGGCATAGGAGCGAATCTCATCGTTAATGTCCTCAACTCTGTCAATAAGCTTGGCATCGGGATTTTTGCGTGGGTCCTTATCGTAAAGGCCGTCAATATCGCTGAGGTTAATAATAATATCGGCATCTGCTGCAATACCAACATATGCAGAAAGAGTATCGTTACCGCCAAACTGCATTTCCTCACTGGAAACGGAGTCGTATTCGTTTACAATGGGAATACATTTCATGGAAATAAGGGTATGGAATGTGTTTTTAACAAGCTCAAGTCGGTGAGGGTTGTCAATTACATCCTTAGTCATAAGAATCTGGGCAACGGTATGGCCGTACTCGGCAAAGAAATTTTCATAAATTTTCATAAGCTGGCTCTGACCCACAGCAGCGCAAGCCTGCTTTTTTGCAAGGGTGTCGGGATAAATGTCAAGCCCAAGCTTCGCATAGCCTGCACCTACAGCGCCTGATGACACTATAATTACCTCATGTCCTGCATTTTTGAAGTCGGAAATAGTGCGCACAAGAGCTTCAATTCTTCTTAAGTTGAGTGCGCCGTTCTGATATGTAAGGGTAGATGTACCTACCTTAACTACTATTCTTTTACAGCCTTTAATACCGTTCATAATAATTCTCCAAAAAAATTTCAAAATTCGCTTGAATATAAATTCGCAATAATATATAATAAAATTAAGGTCGCATGGACCAATATTTGCGTATGCATTTATTTTTATATATAATAGCATTATGCGAATAAAAATTCAAGTGGTTTGGAAAGGAAATATCTATGAAGGAAAAATTTTATGTTGATATAGCAGGCATTAAGCTTGGCATCGTGTCCGAGGAGGGCAAGGAATATGTTGATTCCATTGCTCAGGCAGTAAATGACAGAATTTATGAAATGACACGCAATCAGAGAAACTGCTCCTTGGTAGAGGCTGCTATTTTCTGCGCTATGGACTTTTACAGCACCTGTGAAAGCGATGAAAAGAAGCTTAAGAATCTTGAGGCGCAGATTGCACTTTATCAGGTAAACGTAAACAGACTTAAGAGAGAAAATGAAGAGCTTCAGGCAAAGCTTAGACAAAATGGAAGATAAGAGGTACATACCGGAGCTTCTTTGTCCCGCAGGGGATAAGGAAGCCCTTTATGCCGCAATTTCCGGTGGCGCAGATGCCGTATACTTCGGCACAGACCTTTTTAATGCGAGAATAAGAGCAGGCAACTTTACTCTTGATGAGGCAAGGGAAGCGATAAGGCTTTGCCATATCCACGGGGTAAAGGTGTATATAACTCTTAATATTGCAATTTACGAAAGAGAGCTTGATACGCTTCTTTCCTATGTGGGCTCACTTTATCAGTCGGGGGCAGATGCTCTTATTGTGTCCGACCTTGGAGTAATGAGCCTTATTAAAAAGCATTTTCCCGATTTTGAGATACACGCCAGTACCCAGTGCACCGTTCACAATCTTGACGGTGTTGGGTTTTTATTTTTAAATGGGTGTAAAAGAGTAGTTGTGGCAAGAGAGCTTGACAGAGAAAGCCTTGAATACATCTGCAAAAATACAGATGCAGAAACAGAAATGTTTATTCACGGCGCTCATTGTATGTCAGTTTCCGGTCAATGTCTTATGAGCTACGCAATGGGTGGCAGAAGCGGTAACAGAGGCGAATGCGCTCAGCCTTGCCGTTTACCTTACAGAATAGGAAATAAGCAAGGCTATCCCTTAAGCCTTAAGGATATGTCACTTTCAAATCACATAAGCGAGATTTGTGATCTGGGAGTTACCTCCCTTAAAATTGAGGGAAGAATGAAGAGTGCGTCCTACGTCTATGGAGTATCATCAAGCTATCGCCGTATGCTTGACGAAAAAAGAAATGCCACCAAGGGTGAAAGAGATGAGCTTAGCCGTCTTTTCTCACGTCAGGGCTTTAGCGACGGGTATTTTACCAAAAATATAAATTCATCTATGCTTGGCATTCGCTCCGAGGAGAACAAGGAGCAGTCAAGAAGCATTGAGGAAAGGCCCATCACTTTGCCTAAGGTCAAGGTTGACATATATGCGCGCTTTATTGATGGAGAAAAGGCAGAGCTGACGCTTAAGGCAGAAAATGAAAGTGTTACCGTTTACGGTGACACGGTAGAGAGGGCAATCAACGCTCCTATGAGTGAGGATGACCTTAAAAAGAGCCTTGTAAAGCTTGGTAATACTCCCTTTGAGGCAGACAAGGTGGAAATCGAAAAAAGTGAAAATATAATGGTTCGCGTCTCCTCCCTTAACGCAATGAGACGTGAGGCAGCAGATAAGCTTTTTGCTCCCAAAAGAGAAAGCATAGAGGCAAAATATTCTGCAACCTATCAAAGATATAAAAAGCCCTTTTTAAGAAGCGCTTCCTTCTCAAAAACAGAGCAAATCCCCAAGGACGTGTCTTATTTTGATAGAGTATACGTGTATGCTGACAGATACGAAAGCGGCTGTGGGGCAAACGGAATACAGCTTCCTCCCGTAATTCTTGACAGAGAATGGGACAGAATTGAAGAAAAGCTTATGCTTGCAAGACGTGACGGAGTAAAGTATGCTCTTATAACCAACATAGGACAGATAGAAAGAGTAAAAAAGCACGGCTTTGAAATAACAGCTGACTACAGATTTAATGTGTTTAACCGACCCTGTGTTGATTTTTTACGTTTTGTAGGCTTTGATACGGTTATTCTTTCTCCCGAGCTTACATTACGTCAATGTGCAGATATGGCAGGCAACGCCATAATTGTATACGGAAACATTCCTGTAATGACTACGCATAAATGCATTATTAAAGATACAGCAGGCTGCGAAAGGTGTAGGACCCATCTTGTAGACAGAATGGGTGCGTCCTTCTATGCAGAGGGAATATTCGGACATAGGAATGTAATTTATAACAGCGTTCCCATTTATATGGCAGAAAAAATGGATACGTTACGTGATTTTTCACACCATTTTATCTTTTCAAGCGAAACAAGGGAACAATGTGAGCAGGTAATAAACGCATATAAGCAGGGTCTTGCTACAGACAGGAAAATAAAAAGGATTAAGTAAAATGAAGATAGTATTAGCGTCGAAGTCACCGAGAAGAAAGGAAATTTTGTCCCTTGTATGCGATGGCTTTGATATAAGAGTGTCAGATGCCGACGAAAGCTATGATGAGGACACACCTCTTGACGTAGTGCCGAAAATCCTTGCGGAGCGCAAGGCGATGGCAGTTAATATGGCTGACGATGAGGTTATAATAGGTAGTGATACAGTAGTTCTTATTAACGGTGAGCTTCTCGGTAAGCCGAAGACAAGAGAAAATGCCATAAGAATGCTTAAAATGATGTCGGGATGCGCCCATCTTGTTGTAAGTGGAATTTCCGTACGCACAAGGGATAAGGTATATTCCGAGGCAGTATCCTCTACCGTGTATATGAGAGAGCTTACTGACAAAGAAATCGAAAAATATGTGGACGTATGGCAGCCTCTTGACAAGGCAGGAGCATACGGAATACAGGAGATGGCAGGCTCCTTTGTCAGCAGAATAGAGGGAGATTTTTACAACATTGTAGGCTTACCTTTATGCAGACTTATAGAAATTTTAAAGGATGAATTCGGTATAGAATTATCATAAAAACCGAGGGGAGTGTGTGATTTTGACACAAAAGCAGAAAAAAGAAAAGATTAGTGCCATTGTACACGCATTAAAGGAAATATATCCGTCTGCCCTTTGCTCTCTTGAGTATGAGGGTGAGGGCTGGAAGCTGCTTGTAATGGGCAGACTCAGCGCTCAATGCACAGACGAAAGGGTTAATATTGTGTGCCGTGACCTTTTTAAAGAGTATCCCACGGCGAAGTCTCTTGCCGATGCACCTATTGAGGAGATAGAAAGACTTGTTAAGCCCTGTGGACTTTACAAAATGAAGGCAAGCTCTATTAAGGCATCTATGAACCGACTGATTAATGATTATAACGGAGTTATCCCCGATAACATGGAGGAGCTTCTTAAGTTTGAGGGTGTGGGCAGAAAAATAGCAAATTTGCTTCTTGGCGATTTATATCATAAGCCGGCAATAGTTGCCGATACTCACTGTATGCGTATTTGTGGCAGATTCGGTATGTACAAGGAGGGACAAAAGGACCCCATTAAGACAGAAAGGATAATGTCAGCTCTTATAGAGCCGTCAGAGCAAAGTGATTTCTGTCACAGAATGGTGCTTTTCGGCAGAGAATACTGCACCGCAAAAAATCCAAAATGTAACATTTGCCCGATTTATGAGCTGTGTAAAGGAGATAAAGAATGAAAAAGGTAGTTTTACTTGGGGATTCTATAAGACTTTGGGGCTACGGCACCAAGGTACCCGAAATGCTTAAGGACGAATACGAGGTTTGTCAGCCTGAGGACAACTGTAGATTTACAAAGTACACCCTTCGTGGACTTTTTGATTGGGCAGAGCTTTTAAAGGATGCCGACATTATCCATTGGAATAACGGTCTTTGGGACGCAACCGAGCTTTTTGGAGACGGAACCTTTACAACCGAGGAAGAATATATAAGCGATTGCATACGTATTGCAAGAATACTTAAAAAAATCACACCAAACGTGATTTTTGCCACGTCAACACCTGTGTGGGACGAGTTTGAATATACTCACAACGATAAAATTCAGCGCTTTAACGAAATTATTGTTCCCGTGCTTGAAAGGGAGGGTGTTATGATAAACGACCTTTATTCAGCCGTTAGTAAGGATATTCACAAGTATATAGTTGAGGTAGATAAAATCCATTTAAGCGAGGAGGGCAAGGAGCTCTGCGCTAAAATGGTGGTAGATTGTATAAAGAAATTCTGAGGATATAATGATGAAGAAAATTATTTTGTTGGTTACAAGCATAATAGCACTTGCTCTGTGCTTTTCTGTAATGTCATTTGCCGATGATGAAATAATCAACGGCGAATATGAGAATCTTAGCTGGGAGCTTAATGAGCTTACAGGTACCCTTGTTATTTCCGGAAACGGTGATATGAAGGAGTTTGGATTTAATGACTATTCCGCGTGGCGCTCAAATACCGATATTATTAAGAGCGTAGTTATTGAAGACGGAGTAACCTCCATTGGTGGAGGCGCATTTGAGCGCTGTATAAATTTAAAAAGCGTTTCTATCTCCGGTACAGTTACAGTTATACAGGATAAGGCGTTCGAGGGATGCACAGCCCTTGAAAGCATAGTTATTCCGGATTCTGTTACAGAAATAAGGCGTCAAGCTTTTTATAATTGCTACATGATGAAAAGCATTACCTTATCAAAAAATCTTAAATTAATCGGTTCAAACGCATTTTATAATTGTACTGCGCTTGAACAGATAGAGCTTTCAGAGGGGCTTGAAACTATTGATGACAGAGCCTTTTCCACATGTATAATGTTAAAAAGCGTGGAAATACCGTCTACCGTTAAGTATGTAGGCACCGAGGCATTTAAAAACTGTTTAGCACTTGAGGAGGCTATTTTTGCACCTCAGATGGAGGAAATTGAATTGCTCAGCTACGTCTTTGCCGATTGCTCAGCTCTTAAAAGGGTTGTGCTTCCGGAGGGACTTAAGCAAATTCCCACGGGCATTTTCAAATACTGTCGCAATCTTACAGAAATAACAATACCAAGTACTGTTACACTTATTGATGACGGAGCATTCAAGCAATGTGGATTAAAGGAGATAGCTATCCCCTCAGGCGTCAAAAAAATAGGATCATCAGCATTCAGCAACAGCCCTATTGAAAGAGTAACCTTCAATGTTGGTCTTGAGGAAATCGGCTTCCATGCATTTAACAGCTGCACCAACCTCAAATCAGTAGTAATACCCGAGGGAGTAGTTGAAGTAGGAGAAAACGCATTTTCTATATGTATATCCCTTGAATCTGTTACACTGCCATCAACTATTACAGTGGTAGCCTCTGAGCTTTTCAAAGGCTGCGAGTCTTTGAAGAGCATAGTAATCCCTGCAGGAGTGGAGAGAATTGTATCAAGCTCATTTATGGGCTGCTACTCTCTTTCCGAGATTACCTTAAATGAAGGTCTTACCGAAATCGGATACGATGCATTTAATGGCTGCACCGGTCTTAAAAATGTGGATATTCCCAATAGTGTTACAGAAATATTAAACTCTGCCTTTATGGGCTGCAATGGCTTAACAGAGATAACTATTCCCAGCAATATGAAGCATATTGAGAGAGATGCGTTCAGAAGCTGTAGTTCTCTGAAAAAAGTGACCTTTAGTCACGGCACATTAGCAATCGGAGATGCTGCCTTCGCATCCTGTCAGTCTCTTGAAGAAATTGAATTACCGCAAACATTGGAACATATAGGAAATTCTGCGTTTTCTGGCTGTACAAAGCTTAAGAGCATTCGTATTCCCAGCTCGGTTACCTATTTAGGTAAGGCATGCTTTAACGGTTGCTCCTCTCTTGAAAACATAGATATATCCTCAAGCTCCAAATTGACAGCTATATCTGCCTCTACATTTGCATATTGCACAAGTCTTAAGCAAATTATATTGCCTAACGGTATAAAGAAAATTGAAACAAGTGCCTTCCGTGGCTGTAAAGTGCTTGAGAATATAACCATGTGTAACAGTATAACGCATATAAAAGAGTATGCCTTTTATGGATGTAGCTCTCTTAAAAGCGTGAAAATGCCAACACAGCTTGAGGAGATAGGAGCATATGCCTTTATAGATTGCACAGCTTTAGAGCAGATTGTATTTTCAAATAAGCTTGCTATTATTGCCAACTGTTCCTTTGAAAATTGCAAATCACTTAAGGAGGTTAATCTTCCCGCATCGCTTGAGGCTTACGCTATAAATGCTTTTTCAAAATGCAGCTCTCTTGAGAGTATAAATGTAAGCGCAAATAATGAGATTTTTATGTCCATAGACGGAGTTTTGTATACCAAGGACGGCACACAGCTTATATCATATCCTGCAGGCAAGACTGACGAGGTGTTTATTATACCTCACGAGGTGCTCATTATAACCGATGAAGCATTTAAGGAATGTAAGCATCTTGAAAAGGTTGAAATGCTACAGAATATTTCTATAATTGGAACAGGAATATTCTCAGGCTGTACAAATCTTAAATCTGTAAGTCTTTCGCAATCATTGACTGAAATACCAAACTATACCTTCAAGGGCTGTACAAGTCTTGAGGTAATAGTTATCCCTTACAGTGTAGAATTTATTGATAAGTATGCATTTATGGAATGCTCATCACTTAAATCAATTTATGTAAGCACTGTAGGAGCAACAGAATGTGTTCTTTTCTCATTAAACAATGACTTTAGCTCTATTTTTGTGTATGAGGGAATTACAGGTGTCAAGGAAAATCTTCCTGAAAAATATAAGTATACAGATACTGTAAAGCTTGACGGAGTTAAATACAATTCCTACAGCGACCACGAGCATAGCTTTATAAAGCACAAGATTCCGTACAGTAGTGAAAACGGTGATGGCTTCAAGGGTCATAAATGTACTGCTTGCGGCGCTCTTAAAGGTAGGCTGGTTACTCTTGAATCTATTATTATTACCGTAGTAGCGGTGGTGGCTCTTTGTTGGGGCTGCGCTCCGTATATTGTAGGTATTGTAATATTTATCATACTTATGAGATATAAAAAGAAGAAAAAGCAAGCTACAGAAAATTAAAAATAAAAAGCAGCCTAAAAAGCTGCTTTTTGCTTTGCAGAAAAATAAAATTATCTGTAAGCCAAAGGGCGAAATTAGGTGGCTCTTGATTTTTCCTGAATAAAATGGTATTATATAATAAACAGGCTCTGGGTTTCTTATACAGAAAGGAAAAAGTATATGAGAAGGTTAATTAAAATAGCAATATTTGTCGCTCTGCTTGTGTTGATTTTTGCAGTATCTGTATTCGCAGAGGATGTAATACATAGTGGAAAGCACGGCGAGTTAAGCTGGGAATTCAACGAAACCACAGGTGTTCTTACCATAACCGGTACAGGGGAAATGGCTGATGCTGCAGATTCGTATCCATGGCAGCAGCCCGGCTTTGCTGTAAAATCAATTAAAATAGGAAGTGGAATTACATCTATCGGAAATTACGCCTTTGCATCAGTATCCACAGAAAGCATAGATTTACCCAACACATTGATATCAATTGGTGACGGTGCATTTATAAATTGCTCATTTCTTAATAGCGTTGCCGTTCCTGAGGGAGTTATATCTATAGGAGACAGAGCCTTTGAGAATTGTTATCGGCTTGAAGATGTAACGCTTCCGTCTACGCTTGAAGCTATAGGTAGCGATGCGTTTATCAGCTGTCAGCATCTTGTATCAATTAATATCCCAAAGGGAGTAGCATCTATTGCCAACAATTGCTTTAAAGGGTGCATAGCTCTTGAAAGCATTACAGTTGATAGTGAAAGCACAGCGTATAAGATTGTAAACGGTGCGCTTTGTACATATGATGGCAAAACCTTGATAGTTTATCCGAGAATGAATACGGCTACAGGCTTTGTTATTCCCGACGGAGTGGAAATCCTTATGGAAAGATGCTTTGATAATGCGTATCTTACAGATATAACCATACCGTCCAGCGTGAAATATATACATGATATGGCATTTGTTGCAGAAAATCTTGAAAATGTGTATATTGAGGATTTGGATGCTTGGTGTAATGTGGAATTTGATGATAGCTTTCAGCCCACAGCCTCCCCTCTGTACAATGCAAGTAATTTGTACTGTGACGGTCAGCTTGTAACAAGGGTTGTCTTCCCTGATGGAATCAAAAATGTATCGGCTTTTGCATTCAGAGGCTATGAAAAGCTTGAAGAGGTTATAATTCCCGAAGGAGTTGAAATAATTTACTCAAGTGCATTCCAGGGATGCAGTCGCTTGACAAAGGTCACCTTACCCGAGGGATTACTTGCAATAAATATGCATGCCTTTGACGGTTGTCCTATTAAGGTAATCGTTATACCAAGCAGTGTAACAGCCATTGCCCCCTTTACATTTTACAATTGCGCTGCATTGAATGCGATAGTGCTTAAGTCGGATATTGAATTAGAAAGTCATACTTATGATGCGAGGGATGTTATAATCGTTGATGGTGAGGAAAGCCTTGAAATTATAGGTGATTACATTTTTGCGAAAAACTCTGATGGCAAATATTTTCTTGTGGATTACCGTGGAGACGATAAAAATATTGTTCTTCCTTCGTATGTAAACGGAAACACCTATGAGGTGTGCGATTATGCGCTTCACGGAGTGTACGGAATTACATCCTTGACAATTCCCGAGGGTGTTACAAAGCTTCAGGATAACTTTATAACCGATATTACAAAGCTTGAGCACATTACCTTTAATGCTATAAGCTGCGAACCGACTTATGATAACTATTTTACAGTACCCTTTGATTCCGTATCAAGAAAGGAAGGCTTCACACTTAAAATAGGAAAGGATGTAACAGTAATACCAAAATATCTTTTCTATGGAGCTGATATTACATCTGTGGAGATAGAGGAGGGCGCTGCGCTTCAAAGCATCGGAACAAACGCATTTGGCGGCTGCAAAAGGCTGGTAGAAATAATTAATCACTCTGATTTTCAGATAGAGCTTGGCAAGGGAATTGCAACTAATGCTATTGAGGTGCATACAGGAAACAGCAGACTTACAACACTAGGCGATTTCGTGTTTTATATTGGAGAAGAGGCTAATTATCTAGTTGATTATTTAGGTGAGCATGTAAGCACTATGATACTTCCCGATAGCTATTATGGGGAGAAATATGAGGTGTGGAAGTATGCCCTTGAAATTGACGGAGATGCCTTTGCCAAGTATTCGGTAATTGTAATTCCTAAGAATGTAAAGTATATTCATAGCTACGGCTTTGACCAGTCTCAGAGAGATCATACAGTATACATATCATCACCCGAGGTGGTAGCTCAGCTTACAAAATCCACGGGAGCCGGATATCTTATTAACAGTGTTCTTTCCGTGGCAATAGAATCCTCTATTACTGAGGTGCCTGAGTATATTAAGGGCTTTTATTCAACAGAAGCTATTGAGCTTGACGGGAAAGCATATAACCTTTATGCAAAGCATAGCTGCAGCTGGCAAGAGCATAAAATTGATAATGTAGAATGCATTTCGGACGGCTTTGACGGCTTTAAATGCGCATCCTGTGGAGTATATAAGGGAACTACAATATTCGCTCACGATTACAAGGATGCTACATGCACCGAGCCTATGATATGTAGGAGAGAGGGTTGCAATAAGGAATATGGATATCCTAACGGACATAGCTGGGTAGCAGAGGTGTGCGAGGAGCATTTTGTATGTGACGAGTGTGGAGAGGTTTCCGAGGATATACTTAGTCACAGCTTTACCGATTATGTATATAATAATGATGCAACATGTACAGTTGACGGAACCAAGACTGCAAAATGTGACCGATGTGATGAAACCGATACTCTGCCATATACCCTTGGCCACAGCTTTACAAATTATGTGTCCGATGGCAATGCCACCTGCATAGCGGACGGCACAAAAACTGCCAAGTGTGACAGATGTGACGAAACCGATACAGTAAACGATGATGACAGTGAGCTTGGTCACTCCTTTACGAATTACATATCAAATAATGATGCAACATGTACAGTAGACGGAACCAAGACCGCAAAATGTGACCGATGTGATGAAACTGATACGGTAACCGATGAGGACTCCAAGCTTGGCCACGATTTTGTGTACGTATCAGATGACAACGCTACATGCTTGGGTGACGGAACAAAAACAGGTGACTGTACACGCTGTGATGAAATTGCCTATGCAATTGATATAGGTAGCGCAAAGGGTCACGATTATGCAGATGCGACCTGCCTTAAGCCTAAGACCTGTAAGCGACAGGGCTGCAACGCTACTGAGGGTGAAGCCTTGGGACATGATTACGAGGCTGCCACATGTACTGAGCCCAAGACATGCAAGCGTGAGGGGTGCGGCTCTACCGAGGGCAATGCCCTTGGACACAAATACGACAACGGTTGCGATGCCCACTGTAATGTGTGTAATGCAGAGAGAACACCTGCGAGTCATATATGGGGCGCTCCAACTGTAACTAAGGAAGCTACCAAGAAGGAACAGGGTGAGAATACCTATACCTGCTCAGTATGTGGCGAAACTAAAACAGAAGCTATTCCAATGCTTGAGGGCTGTGGCGGAAGCGGCGGCGTTACCGCAGCGTTTATTACCAGCGGTGGCTTAAGCTTTGTTTGGTTCGCCTTGAAACGTAAAAAAATCTAGCATAAAGCATCAAAGAGCTATCGTTTGATAGCTCTTTGACATAAAAAGGGCAGCTCGGTTGAGCTGCCCTTTGTTTTATACCGATTAATACTTGATAACGTGACGCTTAATCTTTCTTGAAGGAGTCTTTTCAAAGGGCTCTTCACGGAGGATAACCTCATTAACATGCTTGTAGGATGCAAGTCTCTTGTTAATAGCGATAACCTCATCGTTAAGTGCCTTTTCGATAGCTTCCTTATCTGTAAGACCCTGCTTTTCGCATTCCTCAGCGTTGGGATAGATAAGTGCGATAACGGAAACATTACCCGTTACAGTATCTTCCTTGCCAACTACTACAACCTCTTCAACAAGCTTAACGTTGGAAATATATTCCTCAAGCTCCTCGGGGAATACATTCTTACCGCCCTGAAGAACGATAACATTCTTCTTTCTACCTGTAATGTAGATAAAGCCCTTTTCGTCGATGTAACCGTAGTCACCTGTTCTGAACCAGCCGTTGTTAAGAACCTCAGCTGTTTCTTCGTCGTTTTCATAGTAGCCAAGCATTACGTTGTCACCCTTAACTACGATTTCACCAAAGCTGTCATCAGCCTTAGCCTTGTCGATAAGGATCTGCATACCGGGCATAAGCTTACCGCAGGATGCGGGATTTGTTTCATCAAAGGGAACAACGGAAATAAGGGGAGCGCATTCTGTAATACCGTAGCCCTGTGTTACCTTAATACCGAAGTCAGCAAATGCCTTTGCAACCTCAGGATTAAGCGCAGCGCCACCAACTACGAAGTACTTAAGTCTTCCACCAAGACCCTCAAGAACCTGAGCAAAGAGCTTTCTTCTTACGTCGATATGAAGCTTGCTTAGGAAGTTGCTGAGCTTAATACCGAATGCAAGAGTCTTTTCCTTACCCTGCTTAGCGATTGTCTTCTGGATTGTCTTGTAAAGCTGGTTAGCAAAGAGAGGAACAAGTGTCATTACTGTAGGCTTGAATTGCTTGATGTTCTTACCAACATATTTAATTCCGTCGCTGATACAGATTGTAGCACCGTAAAGCATAGGAGCAAGGATACCTGCGCTCATTTCATATGTGTGATATACGGGAAGAACAGAGAGAAGCACGTCCTCCTCTGTAATAATGTTAAGCATAGGATTGATGCCTGTAAGAACTGCACAAATATTCTTCTCACAAAGCATAACACCCTTACTTGAGCCTGTTGTACCTGATGTGAAGAGAAGAATGCCCATCTTTTCTACATCGTGGTTTTCAATATCAAGCTCAGCATCGGAGTTTTCTGTAAGGTAGTGACCGAGAGCAAGAATGTTGTTAAATGTGTTGTTTCTTGCTTCAACGTAGCCCTCCTCGGGAGCAAGTGTAAAGGTCTGGCGGTCTGTAACCATAAACTTTTCAACGGTTTCAAGCTCATTTTCACGCTCGCTGAAAAGCTTATCAAAGGTATGAGAATGAACTACCATTGCAGCCTTTGTCTTGTTTGTAAACTTAATAATTTCGTCCTCAAGAAGGTTGGGGTCAAGGGGAACGATAATACCGTCTGCAATTACTGTTGCAAGATAGGATGCAATCCACTGAACGCTGGTTTCACCGATAAGGATAACCTTCTTACCTGCAATGCCAATCTCCTGGAATGCAAGAGCCATTTTATTTACGAGGGTAAAGAACTCCTCATAGGATACATCTACTACCTCTGTCTTCTTGTTGAATCTGAAAAGAGCCTTGTCACCGTAAAGAGTCTTTGCTCTTTCAAGATAGCTGTAAAAATCTTTTACCTTGTAGCTAGGATCGTACATTTTAGAAATTTCCTCCCTTTAAAGAACTCATAATATTTTTATCAAGAATGTTTAATACTTCGTCAAATGTTTCAAGCTTTTCTCTTGGAATCTGCTCGCTTGCCTTAGCTGTGATAGAAGCAAGAGTAGACTTAAGGTCATTATA
>JAZQKP010000008.1:0-12468 GCA_045542275.1 Eubacteriales bacterium
AACTTAAAGCGTGAATATGCGCCCTCTCCGGAGATCATAAAGGTAACCTCCTTAAATCCACCAAGCTCTGTTTCATTACAGCTTATAAGCTCTGTTTTAAAGCCTGCGGTCTGAGAGTACATATTATACATACGGTAAAGCACATAGGCAAAAAGAGCTGCCTCCTCACCGCCTGCGCCACCACGTATTTCCACAATTACGTTTTTATCGTCGTTAGGATCCTTGGGGATAAGGAGAAGCTTAAGCTCCTCCTCAACCACTGCAAGCTTATCCTTACAATCCTTGTATTCCTCAAGAGCAAGGTTGTAGAATTCTCCACCCTCCTCCATCAGCATACGGGCACCCTCCATATCCTCTGTAAGCTTCTTCTGCTCACGGTACTTTTCGATAATGGGGGTGAGATTTTTATATTCCTTCATTATCTTGGTAAACTCGTCCTGATTTTGTGCTACATCGGGGGACGCAAGCTTTTCTTCAAGATAAAGAAATCTTTCCTCTGCTGCCTTTAATTTATCAAACATACTTATTTCTTCTTAACCAAATGAATTGCGAATCCGCAAATCTCGTCCTTTAAGTAAATTACCTTAAGCTTACCCTTTTCATCATAAGCAGCGGTTTCCTCAATAAATTCAATGCCCTGTGATGCAAGATATGCTCTTGCTCTGTCAGGGTAATTTGTAGCTATGGCAATATGACCGTTCTTACCATAATAGGGACTGTGCATAAATTCAAAGTCTGCGCCTGAGAAGGTGGATTTGTTACCCGGCTTAAACTCAAGACCGAAGAGTGTGGACACAAGCTTGGCGCCACGGGTTGCCTCCTCTTTGTTCTCGCAGTTGATGCCTAAGTGTACCATCTTAAAGCCAAGCATCTTGAATACAGCGCTTCTTGTAAGAGCTGTGATTTCATCAAATCTGCCTGCCTCGATAAGAGAGTCCTTAACCATAAAGCTGCCACCGCAAGCAATAATCTTATCAAAGGAGAGATATGCAAGCATATTTTCCTCGTTGATGCCACCTGTGGGCATAAATTTAATATTTCCGTAGGGCGCACTCATGGACTTTATCATATTAAGTCCACCTGCAGCCTCTGCAGGGAAGAACTTAACTGCCTTAAGTCCAAGCTCAATAGCCTGCTCCACCTCACTGGGAGTAGCACAGCCGGGGAGAATGGGAATATTCTTTTCAATACAGTATTTAACTACTCTGGGGTTAAGACCGGGGCTGACAATAAACTTAGCACCTGCCTCCATAGCCTCATCAACCTGCTCAGGTGTGAGGACTGTGCCTGCACCTACAAGCATATCGGGAAGTACCCTTGTAATTTCTGCAATAGCCTCCTTAGCGCACGCTGTTCTGAATGTGATTTCTGCACAGTTAAGACCACCGTCGGCAAGTGCCTTAGCCAAGGGAACTGCCTTTTCCTTATCTGTAATTTTGATTACGGGAACTAAGCCAAAGCTGTAAAGTCTTTCAAAAATATCCATAATACACCCTATCCTTTATTTATTATTTGCAGAATGCACAGAATGCCTTATGTGTTTCATAAAGGTCATTCTTTGAGATAACCTCCATAGGAGCGTGCATTGAAAGCACGGGAACACCTACGTCAACTGTTGTAATGTTCTGGTTAGCAACGTACTTAGCAACTGTTCCGCCACCGCCTACGTCTACCTTACCAAGCTCTGCTGTCTGCCAGATAACACCGTTTTCAGCAAAGATGTTGCGAACGAAGGCTACAAACTCTGCACTTGCATCACTTGTGCCACCCTTTCCGCCTGAGCCTGTGTACTTGGACATAACAACACCACAGTTTACAATAGCGCAGTTACGCTTTTCAAATACCTCGGGATACATGGGGTCAAAGCCTGCATTAACGTCTGCAGAGAGACACATAGAGTTAGCTCTGATTACGTTTGCATTAGCATTAAGCTGCTTACCCATTTCGTCAATAAGGTCTACAAGAAGGCTACACTGCATACCGCTTACACCGTCGGAGCCAACCTCCTCCTTATCAGCGAGAACGCACATTACTGTATGTATGCTGTCCTTATTTTCCATAAGAGCTGTAAGTGCGGGGTATGCGCATACTCTGTCATCGTGGCCGTATGCAGCAATCATAGATCTGTCAAGGCCAAGGTCCTTAGCCTTAGCTGCAGGAACTGCCATAAGCTCAGCGCTCATAAAGTCGCTTTCGCAGATATCGTACTTTTCGTTAAGAAGCTTAAGCATATTAAGCTTAACAGCCTCATCACATTTGCCATAGGGCTGAGAGCCGATAAGGAGATTAAGACCCTCTCCTGTAAATGCTGTGCCAAGGGGCTTCTGTGACTGCTCTCTTCCAAGGTGGGGGAGAAGGTCTGTAATGCAGAATACAGGATCGTTTTCGTCCTCACCGATAACTACATTAACCTTTTCGCCGTTCATCTTTGTAACTACACCGTGAAGGGCAAGGGGAATTGTGATCCACTGATACTTTCTTACTCCGCCGTAGTAGTGTGTCTTAAGATATGCAAAGCCCTCCTGCTCATAGAGAGGATGCTGCTTCAAATCAAGTCTGGGTGAGTCAATATGAGCTGCACAGATTCTTACACCGTTTTCAATATTTTCTGTGCCTACTGCAAATGCATAAAGGCTCTTGTCTCTGTTGTTGAAGTAGTACTTGCCACCTACCTTGATTTCACCACCAAGCTTGTACTCCTCAAAGCCTGCCTCCTTAAGCATTTCGATGCTTACAGTTACTGCCTCACGCTCTGTCTTTGATTTATCAAGGTATGCCTTGTAATCCTCAGCATAATTTTTTACAGTCTCAAGGTAGCCCTCGTCCTCAACTGAGAATGTGTTCTTTTTCTTGTAGAAAAGCTTCTCCTTAAGAAGTTCTTCCATTGTCTTTTCCTTTTCCATTTTGTCCTCCTTTATGGTAAGTTATCTTACCCTATGTTAATTTTTATTATATTCCTCGGTTTCCCTAAGTTTATCGTTTTAAGCAATACCCAAGGATTTTATGACCTTAAGTATTTCATTATCAAGATTGCCGTCATCGTTATTAACGATTTCGTAATTGCATTTTTCCCTTAAAATATGATCGGGCAGCTGACTGTCCAGCCTTGCCTTTGCCTTTGCTAAAGGAATGTTATCTCTTTTAAGTATTCTTTCAAGCTTAAGCTCGGTAGGTGCAGTAACGCAAACGGTTACATCGCATAAGCTGTCAAATCCACTTTCAAAAAGCACGGGAGCATCTATTATTGTAGCGACAACTCCCTTTTCCTCATTTTCCCTTAAGATTCTTTCTGTGTCCTCTCTTATATATTTATGAGTGATTCTGTTAAGAAGCTTAAGTCGCTGAGATGCATTATCTCCCTCGAAAACCCTTTTTGCAAGCTCCTTTCTGTTAAGAGAGCCGTCAGGTGAAACTATTTCGTCTCCGAAAAATGCACATAGCTCATTTACACAGGCAGAGCCACCGATTGCAATATTTTCATACACTCTGTCGGTATCAATATATTCAACTCCGTAGGACTTGAATTTTTTTGACACATATCCCTTACCTGAGCCACTTGAGCCACAAAGACCGATTTTAATCATACACTCTCCTCAGATTTTTATCTCCTTGCCCCTTCTGTCCGACTTATACGCACATTCCATAATTTTCTGTACGTATGCACCGTCTTCAAAATCAGGACAGGTCTTTTTGTTGTTTACAACAGAATCACAAAATGCAAAGAAGCTGCCAATATGTCCACGCAGCCAGCCCACAGGAGCCTTGATGCCCGGGAATATACCACCGGGTGCCTCGTATCTGTTGACACACTGGATTTTTGTATAGCCTCTTTCTCCACCGTAGGGTGCGGCTTTTCTGTCATTTGTGTAAAGCTCCAAGAAATTGGGGTCCATAAGATTAAAACGAATAGAGCCGTCCTCACCGCTGATACGGAAGGAAAGGTCATCGTTTGCACCAACTGCAATTTTGCTTACCTCAATAGTACCCACCGCACCACATTCAAGCTTGGCAATTATATAAAATGCCTCATCTGCGTTAGTCTTCCATTCCTCACCGTTCATACCCTTTCTTACAGGATAGGCAATCTGGCTTTTGCCGATTACGCTTTCAAAGCTTCCGCAAAGATAGTAAATAAGATCAATTATGTGAGAGCCGAGGTCAAATAAAACTCCACCTCCACAAATATCGCTGTTCTGCTTCCAGCCTGCATTTTTATTTACATCCGTTGCGCTTGAATGAAGGTACTTGCCCTCAAAGGAAAGAACAGTACCGATTTCCCCGTTTTCAATAATCTGCTTAGCACGGAGAATCGGGGCAAGAAAGCGATTGTTAAAAACTATTTGCGCCTTAACCTTATGCTCCTTTGCAAGCTTGGCAAGCTCACACGCCTCATCATAGGTAACTGCAAGAGGCTTTTCACAGTAAATATGCTTACCCTTTAGAATCGCCTTTTTTGCTGTTTCATAATGGTAAATATTTGGTGTACAGATATCAATAGCATCTATTGTATCGTCATTAATTATATCGTCCTCATTTGCTGTATATGTAGGAATGCCGTACTTTTCCGCAGCACGCTTTGCAGTTTCAATGCTTCTTGTACAAACAGCTGCAATTTCCACATCCATATCTGTATCAAAAAAGAATTTAAGATTTTTTGCGCAGTAGGTATGAGTTTTACCCATTGAGCCAAAGCCTAAAAGCCCTATTTTCATAGCAAATCCTCCCTAATATAATCACATACGCATACATTATAACATATTTTAAAGGCTTTTGCAATAATAAAAATTTAAGCGCTGTATTGATTTTTGTACACTACAAAGCAAAAAGGAAGACGTTTTTCCGTCTTCCCTTTAAATTATCCACACGTGGTGGGGTTTATTTGCTTTTTATGTACTCATCAATGGCAGCTGCCGCAGTTTTTCCTGCGCCCATAGCCAAAATTACAGTGGCAGCGCCTGTTACGGCATCGCCTCCTGCAAATACACCCTCTCTTGAGGTGCGTCCTGACTCGTCAGCGCAGATGCCACCCCATTTTTCAGTAGCAAGGTTATCTGTTGTATCCTTGATAAGAGGATTTGGCGATGTGCCAAGAGCCATAATAACACAGTCAGCGTCTATTGTAAATTCGCTGTTTTCCTTTACAATAGGACGGCGTCTGCCGGAGGCATCAGCCTCCCCAAGCTCCATTTCTACGCACTTAATTCCACATACGGTGCCGTTTTTTTCGTCCCTTTTGTTATCCTTGTTGTAATATCCGAGAATTTCTGTGGGGTTAGTCAGGGTCTTGAAAATTATACCCTCCTCCATAGCATGCTCTACCTCCTCACGTCTTGCGGGAAGCTCCTCCATGCCACGTCTGTATACAATATAAACCTCTGCCCCAAGTCGCTTTGCGCATCTTGCAGCATCCATAGCAACATTACCGCCACCGACTACAGCAGCGCATTTTGCGTGCTGAATAGGTGTGTCGCTACCGTCACGGTATGCCTTCATAAGATTTATTCTTGTTAAAAACTCGTTTGCAGAATATACACCCTTAAGGTTTTCACCGGGTATATTCATAAATTTGGGAAGACCTGCGCCTGTGCCGATAAATACGGCCTCATAGCCCTCATCATCCATAAGCTCATCAATAGAAACCGTTCTTCCTACTACGGTGTTTACACAGATTTCAACACCAAGCTCCTTAAGCCCGTCAATTTCCTTTCTTACAATAGCCTTGGGAAGACGGAACTCCGGAATTCCATACACCAAAACACCACCTGCAAGATGAAGAGCCTCAAAAATTGTTACTTTATAGCCTTTTTTTGCAAGGTCAGAGGCACAGCTAAGACCTGCAGGACCTGAGCCGATAACCGCCACCTTATGTCCATTTTGTGGGGGGAGTGTCTGTTTTTTGTGTGAATTTGCGTTATGGTAGTCAGCTACAAAGCGTTCAAGTCTACCGATAGCAACGCTTTCACCCTTTATACCGCGAACACACTTTCCCTCACACTGATTTTCCTGTGGGCACACACGTCCGCAGACAGCAGGTAACGAAGTCTGGAGGCTTAAAATATTGTATGCCTCCTCAAAATTACCCTTTGCAACCTCGCTGATAAATGCAGGGATATGTATTTTAACGGGACAACCGCTAACGCAAGGCTTGTGCTTACAGTTAAGACACCTTTGTGCCTCGTTAATTGCCATTTCGGCTGTGTAGCCAAGTGCCACCTCTTCAAAGTTCGAATTTCTTATTTCGGGCAGCTGAGTTGGCATGGGGTTTTTAATAAGTGACATATTAGCCATTACTCTGCCTCCTTATTAAAGAGATTGCAGGTGGTTTCGTGCTTTTTGCGTTCAAAGGACTTATACATATCCGAACGGGAAATTGCCTCATCAAAATCAATAAGATGTCCGTCAAACTCAGGACCGTCAACACATGCGAATACTGTCTTACCACCAACGCTTAAGCGACAGCCACCGCACATTCCTGTACCGTCTATCATAATGGGGTTCATTGACGCTACGGTTTTAATACCGTATTCCTTTGTAAGCGCACAAACGAATTTCATCATAACAAGAGGTCCTATAGTAATAACCTCATCGTACTCTTCTCCATCTTCGATAAGGTCCTTTAATGCCTCTGTAACAAGACCTTTATTTCCTGCCGAGCCATCATCGGTCATAAGAAGCATCTTATCAGATACTGCTCTGAATTCGTCCTCAAGAATTACAAGCTCCTTAGTCCTGAAGCCTGTAACCGTATGAACCTGACAGCCGAGAGAGTGAAGCTTTTTAGCAACGGGATACGCAATAGCGCAGCCAACGCCACCACCGACCACGCACACCTTTTTAAGCCCATCTGTATGAGTAGCTCTGCCAAGAGGACCTACAAAATCATGAAGGCAATCACCCTCATTCATATGATTAAGCTTCTCTGTGGTAGCTCCAACTATCTGAAAAATAATTGTAATGCTTCCCTTTTCTCTGTCGTAATCGGCAATGGTCAAGGGAATTCTTTCTCCGTCCTCATCGGTACGAAGAATTATAAACTGACCGGGCTCAGCCTTTTTTGCTACTCTCGGAGCATAAATTTCCATAAGAGTAACTGTAGGGTTTAAAGCCTTCTTCTTTAAAATTTCAAACATAACGCCTCTATGTATTAATCTATTTTGTAAAGCTTTTCTCTTAAAATCTGGTAAAAGCTTTTATCTGTAACCTTGATAATCTTCGCCTCATGCTTAGCGCATCTTACATTGATAACATCCTTGTCACAAAGCTCATATCTTTCGTATCCATCCACCTCTAAATATGCGTGTCCCGTATCATCGGGAGAGCCGAAGGAAACAGTCACAGATGCTACATCTGCTCCGTCAGTAACAATTGATGGATTAGATAATGTGTGGGCTGCAACAGGTGTAATTACAATATTTCTTGATGTAGGAGTAAGAATAGGTCCTCCTGCAGAAAGATTATAGGATGTAGAGCCTGTGGGGGTAGCAATAATAAGTCCGTCGCCACGAACGGTTTCCGTATGCTTTCCGTTTATTTTAAGCTCAGCGGAAAGTGCATGCATAAGAGTAGCACGGTATGCGCATACCTCATTAAGAGCAATAAAGGATACAACAGATTTTCCGTCACGTACAATCTCACCCTCAAGCATCATTCTGCTTTCAATACGGTATTCACCGTTAACAAGCTTTGTAAGTCCCTCCTCGGCATCCTCGGAGCTGCACTCGGTAAGGTAACCGAGATTGCCGTAGTTAATGCCAAAAATAGGAATGCTTTTACCGTAAAGCTGACGGGCAGCGCGAAGTATGGTTCCGTCTCCGCCAAGTACAACAGCAAAGGATGCCTTGCACTTTTCGGGGATAGCTGTAACTATTTCCGCATCGTAGCCATTATTTTTTAAAAAAGTCGCCGCACGTGGCGCAAATTCCACACTTTTTTCCTTTAAGGTGTTGGGAATAATAATCGCTTTTTTCATGCCTTCCGTCTCCTTTGTCAGTAATAAAATCAGGTCGCAAGATTATACGTTTCATTCTATCACTTTTTTTCTTTCTTGTCAATTATATTATATTAAATATTAAACTATTTTTTCCACTCTGCATTTTTAAGCATAAGAATCAAAATCATAAAAACCTTTATAATTCCCTTTTTGATAAGAATAAAGTAAACTGTCCTTATAAAATAAAACTCGGATATCGGGTCCATAATTATCCCTCCAAGCTTTAGTTTGCCTTAAAATAAAAATTTAAAACGGCAAAGAAAGTCTTTGCCGTTTTTTAATTATTTATCAAATGCAGGGTTATATCCGTAGAAGTTCTTATAGTTCATCTTATCCTGAGCAATACCAAGTGCCTCGGCAAAGCGCTGATAGTGTACTATTTCTCTTGCCCTTAAGAATTTTATGGCATCGCATACATCGGGGTCGTCAACCAAACGAAGTATATTATCGTAGGTTGTTCTTGCCTTCTGCTCAGCTGCCAAATCCTCGTGTAAATCCGTAAGGACATCGCCCTTCGACTGGAACTGAGCTGCAGAATAGGGATATCCGCTAGCTGCAACCGGATAAATACCGGTTGTATGATCTACAAAGTAGGTAGCAAAGCTGCTGTTTGCAATTTCATCCTGCTTCAAATTCCTTGTAAGCTGATAAAGTATGGCGCTTACCATTTCAACATGGGCAAGCTCCTCTGTGCCTATATCCGTTAAAATACCTGTAATTTCGGAGTAAGGCATAGCTATTCTTTGAGTAAGATAACGCAAGGATGCTCCGATTTCTCCGTCCGGACCACCAAGCTGGCTGACTATAATCTGTGCATACTTTTGATTGGGGTTTTTTATCTTAACAGGGTACTGTAATTTTTTCTCGTACTGCCACATAGCTTACTCCTTTATATCCGTTTCAAGCTGCCAGGGCCAAGGGCCTTTTGTCCACATCCAGGAGGATGATTCCTCGGGAGCTCTTACAGGACCGAAGTGTGCCTCGTATTCCTGCATTGCTCTTCTTTCCAGCTTTTTATTTTTGTTGTAATATTCAAGCGCAGCCTTAGAATCGGGATGAGAATCCAGATATAAAAGGGCATCGTGGGCAGCGAAGGAATATGCCTGCAGCTGCTTCATCATTTTATCTCTGTTAGTCATCATCCTCTGCAGCTCCTTCCACCGTTGCAGCTTGATTTATTAAAGGGTAAATCAAGCTCCTCAAAAATAGTTCCCTTGGTAAGACCAAGCTCTATATCAAAAATGCTTTTCCATTCCTGGCTTTCGCCATATACCATTCCGATAGGACGTTTATTCGCAGTAGGCTCATATGCCATTGTGGGTACAGCCTTGTCAGATTCTCTTGTCATATTCTGACCGTTTATGAATCTTGCAAACTGCTCATAATCTGCCCTACGGGAATTTTTGTAGGTTGAGTCAAATTTCATATTATTCTCCTTTTGAGCATTACGCTCATTACTATAATATGACAGCATATGACAAAATTCCACCGTACAAAATAAAAATCCCGAGTATAACTCAGGATTCTTATTTAAGTATAAATTTTTTATCGGTAGGAAGCAGTTTATTTTCAAATGTGTTGCAATTTGAAAACTTCTTTGCAAGCTCGGTCATCATTACATAATCAACCCCTACAAGATTGAATTTAAAGCTCTTATGTGGCTTCGGTCCGTAGGAGCCGAAATATACTATGCTTGATGAATGAATATGCTTTTGTGCATATTTTGAAAGACTGTCGCTTTCATATACCGATGCGCCTACATATGTGTATTTTGTGTTTTTTCCGTTTACGGAATAAACCACAAGTCGCTTAGTGGAGCGAGGTAGCTTTTCAAATGCTCCAAAGCTAATTTCTATGTCATTTATATCATTTTGTCCCGTAATTTTATGTACGTTTACGTTTTTCTGCGACAAATTTGATAAAATTCTGTCATATTCCTTTTGCTCCTCATCATTAAGAGGAATAGGCAAATACACATTTCTTACATAGGTAATATCGGTAATTTTATCTATGGAATTATACATTCGATAGGTGTAGTCGGTAACAAAAAGATTTTCTATTTCCACATATCCGTATGAAACAACATAAGAATACAGAGTTGATGACGATGACCTTGAAATAGCTCTGTTGGCAACAACAGTCAAATCATTATCTGTTTCTATAAAGGTATAATCTCCCGACTTTTCCTCAATAGTGTACACGTAGGAATTATTACTTGAATCAATATATGAGTACACGCTTCCACCCGCAAATATCATAACGCCGACTAAAACAGATATAAAGCAGTATTTAGCTTGCTTTTTACCAAGCATCAGATATCCAAGAAAGGCTGCAAATATAACAAGCACAGCATATTTATGTACATCGCTGTTAAATGGAATTATGGCAAATTTCAGCGATGACAGGTTTCTTACAAGAAACAGGGTGTTTTCGGTTATCCATTCGGTCACTGTACAAATGACATTTCCTACTACCGGAATACCACCGAAAAGCAGCACAAACGGAGATAGATAAAGTAAAAGAGTGAATACGGGTATCATAATAAGATTTGCAGGTATTGACAAGGATGATATAAATCCAAATTTCAAAAAAGTGACAGGGAGTGTGAATAAAACAATAACACCTGTACCTAAAATTCCAAGTGGTATAAGCTTAATTTTACTACCCCGTTCACTATAGATTGTAAGATGTGAGCATATAGCACAGCCTATAACTGCCATAAAGGATAAAAGAAGCCCGAGGGAGTAAACCGAATAAGGTGAGAAGATACATATAATAGATACCGAAGCAAATATTCTTGTAATAAAATCCGATTGAACCCTAAACATAAACAAAAGATAGTATATACTTAGCATAATGGCAGCACGCATTACCGATTCCGAAAAGCCAGTCAGGACAACAAACAGCCAAATCACCACTGTGGTAAGAATATATTTTAGCTGCCTTTTTATTTTGATTTTTCTGAAAAGATGGCTGACAACTGCAGCTAAAATGGAAAGATGCATACCGCTAAGTGCAAGAATATGGCTGATTCCAAGACGTGCATAATCCCTGCTGTCGCTTTCAGATATTCCGCTTCTGTCTCCTAAAAACAATGCACAAATTACCGAGGACGTGTCGCTGCTTACTCTGTTTTTTATAATTTCCGAGTATTCTCTGTTAAGCTTTTTAAAGAAAATTTTTACATTAGTGTTATCACGGGATACAACATCAAATTCAAAGCATTCTGCCACAAGGAGTATTCTATCCTGCTTGTGACGTGATAAGGACTCAAAGCCGGTATCCTCAGTAAGCTTACTTAAGTAAATATCGGCTGACAGTATGTCGCCAAGCTCCGGCTCACTATCGTAAGTTACAAGAGCTACCTTAATATCAAGCTCCTCAATATAGCCTATATACCCACAAAGAGTTTCGCTTTCGTATGCTACATCCTCTATAAGTATTTCGTATGTGCCGTCTGCTCCGTCTAGCTTATCTGCCTTTATCTTATCTGTATGGAAGAAGCCGATAGCTAAGCCACCGCATAAAACCAAGGCTAAGGAAATGGGAATTAAATAGGTAGCTATTTCCTTAAAAATATTCCTTTTCGCCCTGTAAATAAAAATCAAGGCAAATAGAGACGCAAAAACACCTACGCATATTTCAGTAATATATGCGTAGAATTCGAAATCATATGAAAGATAAAGAAGCACAAGAAATATAAGGCACCCAAGTGCCAAGGGTCTATGCTTGAATATGCTCATGATGTCTCCTGCCTTGAATTTTAAACGTAAAAAGGGTGTCGCAAAGCAACACCCTTTTGATTTGCTAGATTAATTAGATCTCAGCGAAGTACTTGATTGTACGAACCATCTGGCTTGTGTAGGAGTTCTCGTTATCGTACCAAGAAACTACCTGTACCTGATATGTGTCGTCATCAATCTTGGATACCATTGTCTGTGTAGCATCAAAGAGTGAGCCGTAACGCATACCGATAACGTCAGAAGAAACGATTTCATCAGTATTGTAACCGAAGGATTCTGTAGCCTGAGCCTTCATAGCTGCATTGATAGCATCCTTAGTAACATCCTTACCCTTAACTACTGCAACGAGGATTGTTGTAGAACCTGTGGGAACAGGAACACGCTGAGCAGAACCGATAAGTTTGCCGTTGAGCTCAGGAATAACAAGACCGATAGCCTTAGCAGCACCGGTGCTGTTCGGAACGATGTTGCAAGCAGCAGCGCGTGCACGACGAAGGTCACCCTTTCTGTGAGGACCGTCGAGAACCATCTGGTCACCTGTGTATGCATGAACAGTTGTCATGATACCGCTCTGGATGGGAGCATACTTATTAAGAGTATCAGCCATAGGAGCGAGGCAGTTGGTTGTGCAAGATGCAGCAGAAATGATAGTATCATTAGCATCAAGAGTATTCTCGTTTACGCTGTAAACGATAGTCTTAAGGTCAGAACCTGCGGGAGCAGAAATAACAACCT
>JAZQKP010000009.1:0-22846 GCA_045542275.1 Eubacteriales bacterium
CACCAAGGGCGTCCCACTCCAGTCGCATAGTCGTAAATTATCGCCTCGGTTCACTCAGCTCTATTTACTCCTTGCTTTGTGGAGAAAACTTCGTCAAAAACAATTATCAATTGTTTTATTCCTCGTTTCCCAGCAGGGGGAGCCAAAAGAAAAGACACGAATTAGTTTCGTGTCTTTTCTTTTTGTTTCCCTTGTTATGGCGAAAATCGGCACGCATTAGCGATTGCTACGACGGACGTAGTCCTAGTTCCTTTTGGAGTCAAATTTTGAGCGATAATAGCACCTAATTCTATCTAAAACACCACAAATCCATATGTGACGATAAGTATCACGCATTAAATTAGATAATTATTGAAGTATTATTTACTCTATGATATAATTTAAAAAACTGATATTAGAAAAGGGCTGTTATGGAATTTAATGAAAAGCTACAGGAGCTAAGAAAGAAAAAAGGACTTACACAGGAAGAGCTTGGAAAGATACTTTACGTATCAAGAACTGCTATTTCTAAGTGGGAATCGGGCAGAGGATACCCAAATATTGAATCTTTAAAGGGTATTGCACAATACTTTGGTATTACGGTTGATGAATTGTTATCAAGTGATGAGCTGCTATCTGTTGCCGAGGAAAACAGTAAGCTAAGAGAAAATAATCTTCTTGATTTAATGTTTGGATTAATAGACTTATGTACCATTATTTTATGCTTTTTACCCTTTTTTGCTCAAAAAATAGATGGAATAATATATGAAGTACCTCTTTTTAAATTGACAGAAAAGGAATTATATCTAAAAATCATATATTTTATTGTAGTTATATCAAATGTATGCTTTGGAGCATTTGAACTGATTTTTATAAATTGTCAAAATAGCATTTGGATAACAAACAAAAGACGAATAACAATTATAATCAATGCTATAGGCGTAATATTATTCAGTATCAGCTTGCAGCCGTATGCCGCAATCTTAGTATTTGTATTTTTATTTATCAAGGTTTTATCTCTCATAAAAATATAAGATACTAAACGTATCACCTGTGTGACTATAAGTTTCTTGAACTTTCGTCTTCCTTCCTTTAAAATGTAAAAAACGAAAGGAAGGCACACATATGAAAGGAAAAAACAAAGCACTTTATTTATCAATATTTTTAATTGTGACATTTGTTGTATGGACAATTCTTGTTAAATACGTAAATGTTGAGCCTATTGGACCGAATGGATCTTCTGTAGGATTTTCATTTATTAATGGGTTTGTCAAAGAACTTATAGGCACAAATATGATTCTTTATACAATTACCGATTGGCTGGGATTAATACCACTTGCCACAGTAATAGGATTTGCGATTTTAGGACTTGTACAATGGATAAAAAGAAAATCATTATTAAAGGTCGATAGTAGCTTATTTGTTTTAGGAGCATTTTATATAGTAGTATTTATAGTATATAATTTCTTTGAAATTGTTGTTATAAATTTCAGACCTGTTTTAATAAACGGATATTTAGAAGTGTCTTATCCATCTTCAACAACTATGCTTGCAATGACTGTTATGCCAACAGCTATGATTCAGCTTATCAAACGTATAAGCAGTAAAAAAATTAAATGGATTTTAAAATACATTATTTTATTATTTACCGTATTTATGGTTGTGGGAAGAATGGTTTCCGGTGTACATTGGATCAGTGATATCATAGGTGGAGCGCTACTCAGCTCGGGGCTTGTAGCTCTTTATTATTATTTTGATAGTATGTTTATGGAAGAAAAAGACCGTTTTTGACGGTCTTTTTTAAAGTTTAAAGCAAAATTCGATAAATTTTTAAGAAAAATAAAAAAATTTTTAAATTTATGTGACCAAAGGAGAAGGATTGTTGTTATAATAGATAGGTAAGGTTTAAGAAAGGAGGACAAAATGGAAGACCTTGAGATTGTCGCCCTGTTTTTAGATCGTTCCGAAAATGCTATTAAGGAAGCCGATCTGAAATACGGCAGGTACTGTTACAGCATAGCTAACAGGATCCTAAACAACGAGGAAGACGCCAAAGAGGTAGTAAACGATACATACTTAAAAGCATGGAACACCATTCCACCTAACGAACCTGATCCTCTGTCCGCATATCTTGGTATGATAAGCAGACAGACCGCCATTAATAAATATAAAGAAAGAAACCGAGAAAAGCGAGGCGGTGGCTTAGTAAATAAGGCTCTTGATGAGCTTGCATATTGCATTCCCGAAAGCAGGGAAAGCGATATTGTGGATAAAATGTTTTTAGGTAAAGTAATGAATGCCTTTCTTGATGCCCTACCTAAAAAAACACGAATGATCTTCATGAGAAGATATTGGTATATGGACAGTATCTTCCAGATAGCAAGTAGCTTTAATATGAGTGAAAGCAGTGTGAAAATGACACTGTTAAGAACTCGTTCGAAGCTGAAAAAATACTTGAAGGAGGAGGGAATAGACGTATGAAAAATATAGATTTAATGGAATCGCTTAATTATGTTGATCCGAAATTTATTGAAGAAGCTAATATAAGCGAGCCTACTATAATAGAATTCAAGCCTAAAAAGCGTATGCATATTAAGTGGTTATCACCTATTGCAGCGATGCTTGCAATTGTAATCTTGTTTACAGGAATTACATTTTCAAGACAAGGCACGATTTTTGCAGGTACATCAGTTATTTCCGAGGCAATATATCCTCAGATGACTAAGTATCCAAGCGCTAAAATGGGCTCTGATGAATACAGACAGCAGTATTTACACTGGAGAAACGATGTTGAAAAGCAGGAATCCTATTACGGCGAATCCGGTGCAATTTCCCCCTTCATTCTTAAAAGCATAAATACTATTCTTTCAGATAACGGTGGCAGAAATATTGCATATTCACCACTTAATCTTTATATTACACTTGCAATGATGGCAGAAATGGGAAGTGGCGAAACACGTAGCCAGATTCTTGATGTCCTCGGCTGTGACAGTATAGAATACCTACGCAAAGAGGTACATTCAATCTGGAATGCCAACTACCGTGATGACGGAGTAGTAAAGAGTATAGTAGCAAGCTCTATATGGCTTGGTAATGATACAGATTATAATAAAACTACCACAAATATTCTTTCATCTCAGTATTATGCTACTGTTTTTGAAGGAAAGGTTGGCAGTAAGAATTATAATGATAAATATTACGAATGGCTTGATAAGCACACAGGAGGTATGTTCAGCGATAGAATTGATGAAACTCCTCTTGATGATAACTCTATAATTTCTATTGCAACAGCACTTAATTACGAGGCAAGCTGGACATTCGGCTTCGTAGATTCTCGTTCCTCTGAGGGAATATTCCATTCCTATTATGGGGATATAAGCTGTACTTATATGAACAAAATTGAGCTTTACGGTGGCTATTATTGGGGTGAAAACTTCACAGCTACATCAAAGCCTCTTAAGGATAGCGGAAGAATGTATTTTATCCTTCCTAACGATGGAATAAGCGTAGATGAGCTTCTTGTTGATAGCGAAGCATTAGAGTTTATTGTGTCTAACGGAAATTGGGAAAAACAGGATAACGTTATTATTAACCTTACAGTTCCCAAAATGAGCGTTTCCTCAAACAGAGACTTGAAATTCGGTCTTTATAAAATGGGAATTAAGGATTGCTTCCTTAAGGGAGACAGTAATTTTGCAAATCTTACAAAGGATCCGGTAGATTCTTTTGGTTACTACGTTGATGCTATTAATCACAGCGTAAAGGTTAGCGTAGATGAGGACGGAGTTATAGGCTCTGCTTATACAGAGGTAACAAGCGTTGAGGGAAATCCCCCCTCCACATCAAATATAGATTTCACAGTAAATAAGCCCTTTATATTCGTTATAACAGGGGCAGATGGAACAGTACTTTTCCTCGGCTTAGTAAATCAGCCGGTTGATTAATCTCTTTTTTCTGAAAAGCGGGTACCGAGTGGTACCCGCTTTTCAGTTGTTTTTTGTCAAATTTTCTATTATTTTAATAAAAATTCCCGTAAAATGAGAATCTTATTCAAGAAATAAGTTATTGAATTATTATTTTATCAATGTTAAAATAAAATCACAGAGGGCGCCACTGAATAAGGATATAAGAGGTATTTATGATTAAAATAGGAGAAAATATTAGAAAATACAGAAGAGAAAGAGAGCTTTCTCAGGAAACACTTGCAGAAAGACTGAATGTTAGCTTTCAGACTGTAAGCAAGTGGGAAAGAGGAGAAACACACCCGGATATTACAATGCTGCCATCTCTTGCCAGCTTCTTTAATGTATCCGTTGATACCCTACTTGGTGTACAGGAAATCAATGAGGCAGAAAGTGTAAAATCAACACTTGAATGTATTCGAGAACTGGAAATGCATTATGAATATGATAAATTAAGAGAGAAAATTGATGAAGCATTAAAGCTATATCCAAATAATTTTGATCTTCTTGCCTATTGTGTATATGTAAACAGTAGATACAATCCAAAAAAGAGTATAGAAATAGGAAAATATGTTCTTGATAATTGTACTGATCAAAGATTAAGAGGTTGGGTGCATAGAAGCATGTGCTATGCTTATTATGATAACGGTGATAAGGATTTTGCTATTAAATTGGCAGAGGAGCTTCCATGTTATTATGACACTATGGAGGATGTATTAAGAATGCTTTTGACAGGGGATAAGCAAAAAGAGCATATACAGGATAATATAATTATTAAGCTGGCATATGAATTTTGGTTTTCAATACGTAAAATTAGGAATCAGTATGCGCCAAATGAGCAAATTGAACTATATAAGAAGAGTAATGCTATTTACGATGCTATATATGAAACTGATGATGTTCCATTTGTTTTTGTAAGAAAGATGCGAAACTATCAGGGAATGGCAGAGGTTTGCTTGGAAAATGATATGGTAGACAAAGCGTATGAATATATGAATAAGGCTACAGAATGTGCTATTTTACACGACAAGCTGCCAAATGTAGTAACATCTAAAGCGCTGCTTTTTAATTGCCATGAATACGATAGAAAGATAGAGTATAAGCCATATCTTCAGCTTACAAAGGAGCTTTTACATGATTTTGAAACTGAGGATGATTATTATGCATCGTTAAGAAATACAGAGGAATATAAGAAAGTAATAGAAAAGCTACAGTAAAAAAAGACCATCGAAAGATGGTCTTTTTTAAGGTTATCTAACAACTGCAGGGTGATCAATTCCACCCTTTCCTGTAAAGGCAGCAAGTAAGAAATAATAGTTATCTGCAAGGTAATTATAGCCACAGGGTCGACCTTCCTTGGTTCTCCAGTCAACACTCTGTACATAGCCCGGCATAAGACCGGAATGAGTAAAGGAGGTGTCAAAGGTATTAAGAATAGCCTTAAAGATTTCGTCAGCCTCTTCTGTAAGACCAACCTTGTACATTGCGGTAAGGAAGTGGAAGCCGTTCATACCGCAAAGGCCACCGTTTTCATACTGTCCCCAGTCGGACATGCAGGGCCAGTCGATGTTATCGGGCTGAGGAACGGAAATCGCATTACCGGGAATACCGTAACGGAAATCACCGTAGCCCTGTTCCTTCATTTTATCAAGGAGAATAATCATCATTTCCTTGCCCTTATCCAAGGGGATAATGCCCTCATCAATACCCATAGAAACAGCAAAGGTAAACATATAGTCATGCATTCTGCCGTCACGGCTTACCCAGCCTGCCATAACTCCACTTTCGGGATTATAGAAGGTATCAAAGAAGCTTTTATCGAATTTTTTAATCTGTTCAATATATTTTTGTGCCTGGGAGTGTCGATTAAGTTTAATAAGCAGCTCAGAAATCTCACGTAAAGCACGACGACAAAGACAGTTGAAATAGATGTCCTTGTGTCCAAACGCGAAATTATCCCACCAGTTACGCTGACGGTAGCCAAGCTCTCTTTCCTGGTCAAGATATTCACCGGGGAAGGGTACCTCAAAAATACCGTCGCCGTCTGTATCAATTGACAAGATAAAGTCGGCTGTCTTAATTGCATAGGGGAGAAGCTTCTTTGCAAATTCGGGATTCCAATTATAAATGCCTGCAGTAGCAATAATTGCACCGGGAGTTGAGTCAATAAAGCTACACATAGGAGCAGTCTTTACCTTTTTGGTTTTTACATATGTAAAGTTAACCTCACCGTCATCAGCTTGTCCCTCAAGGAATCCGTTTAAAATCTGGTTTTCAAACACACGGCGCACAAGCTTAAATTCTTCCTTGTCCTCACCCATTACCTGTAAAAGGTCTGATTTCATATGTACGCTAAGGTGAGCTCTACCGTTAAGTACAATGTTATCACCCATATCAAAGAATTCTCTGTTGAGGGCAAAGGAGTTCATCCAGCATCTGCGTAAGCCGTTCCATTCCTTACCTGCCTCAAAGGGAAGAGTGGGATATACCTCATCAAGGACAGTAAATTTAAGCGAAACGTCACTATCGTCCCTTGACTTAAAGGTAAGTGCACAGGAGCCGTAGTGAAGCGCATTCATAAATGTGTGATATCCGTAGTTGGCATAACCTAGACCGAGTCCATCGTAATCCTTACTCTTTAAAAGCTCCTCAACACAGTAAACATCAGGTGATGATGCTTCAATTTTTATAAGACCAAAGTCGGGGAAATGAACTGTCAAGGGTAAAGAATATTCACTCTTATAGGCGCATAACGGATTTCTTGATTTTAGCTTTTTGTGATGCTTTTTAACCACAGAGTCGGACCAAACGGTTGGAGGAGCAATCTTTATACTAAAATCGAGGGTAAGAAGATTTGATTTGTTAGACCCTGTAAAATCTATTTTAAAGCTTTTTTTGTCTAAAAATTCAATATTAGCGGAATCACCCTCATCATTACCGAAGAGAACGCTGTTTTCACCGATTTCAACCTTGCTGGGTGCCTTTTTTGCGAACGCACCGAAAACACCCGCCTTGCCGGGTAAAAGAAGATTATATGTTGCATGTCTGTCTCTGTCTCTTCCACCACTGTCAATACCAATGTATGCAATTTTTCCTTTTTTCTTATCCATTGTAACAGATAAGAAATTGCTGTCGAAGGCAGCATATCTTTTGTGATAATTTCTGATCATAATGACCTCCTGGGGATAATACTGCCTTAATGATATCACATGGACAATGGATTTGTCAATTTATTATCTTGAATAAGTCTGTAAATTATGATAAAATGATAAAAACGGAGGTGATACCATGGCAAAGGAGCTGCTTACAAGGGATAAAGTAAAAGAAAAGCTAAAAAAACAAATAAAAAACACAATACCGAAAACTGTTTTTTTAAGTATTCCATTTATTGTATGGACATGGATATCTGTAGAACTGCTTATTCTTACAGAAAGAGACTGGAATTCCTTTATTAATCCTTATGCAGCCATGGCAGTTATACTAGGCATCGTTATTTTGCCAATTGCATATCCGTTATATATACATATTTCTTTGATAGCTTTTCAAATAAGAGCAAGCTTAAAGATTAAGAAAAATAAGTTTACAATTTCCGAGGATGAAATTGATTATATCAGAGAAATGGAGCTTATAAACTTCAGGCTGAGATTCAGATATAAGCTTGTTTTAGGAGCTAATATGTGGCATAGCTATTACGATGTTATTTATCTGAAGAAATATGGTAGATATCTTGTTATGGGAAACGAGGACGGAATAGTGCGAATGAGCTCAGCGGGAGATAAGGTTTACGTGGTTCATTATGAAGGGATTAATGAGCCTGTGTTAATATACACCGATATTATTTATGAATATAAAGAGGAGAAGCATTAATGACAGAAACACAAATTTTTCTCATTGTGATTTTCGCCCTTACATTAACGGTTTTATCTATTCCTTTTATTCGATTCATACTGAAGAGAATAATTTTGGTATTCAAGCTGAAAAAACTTTGCAACAAAGGTCATTTAAAGCTTTATAGGTCAAATCCGTTCTGGTTTTTTGGAAGAAAAAACGGCGCAAATTGTGATTTTTACCTTGAAAGTGAGGAAAATATTTATTCCATTAAGCTTTTTAACGTACCAAAGCGTTCATATATGCTTGTGTTTACAGAGGATTTTAAATATTTCTTCCGTAAGATACTTGTAATACGAGGAAAATCATATAACAATGATGGAAAGCAAAGGAGCATGAAATCATATAATTTCAGATATAAATTCAGAAACGAGTGGGAGCTTAAAAAGCTTCACAATATCTTACTTATTCATCCGGTTTGCTTTGAAATTCATAACCGAAAGCTAAACGGACCGGAAAAGCTTTTAGGCACTAGCGATATGATAAACGGAATGAGCATCTATTCACTGTCAAGACTCATAGGACATCTTGAGACGAACAATAATGCTAAAGAAAACTAAAACAAAGGGCGAACACACGCCCTTTTTCTTTTACGTTAATTTGTAATTGACTACAAGGAAAAAAAGTTGTATAATATAATTAGTAAATTTATGGGAGGCTTATATGAAATATAAAATATTTGAATATGACCCCGGGCTATTACCCTATGAGAGAGATATAAATCAGCGTATGCTGAATTATGAAAATAAAAAACGAGAGCTTTTGGGCGAAAAGTGTAATTTGCGAGATTTTGCCAACGGGCACGAATATTTTGGTTTCCATAAGACACTTGACGGTTGGTATTACAGAGAGTGGGCGCCTGCTGCCGATGAGGTGTTTTTAACAGGTGACTTTAACGGCTGGAATAGGTATGAGCATCGTCTTACCAATCTTGGAAACGGTGTTTTCGAGATATTTATCAAGGGTGTGAATACCCTTTACGACGGCTGCTATGTAAAAGCTATCATTCGCAACGGCGAAAAAATGATGGAGAGAATCCCTCTTTATATTCGCCGTGTTTTACAGGACCCTATAAACTATACCTGGTGCGGTGTAATCTCCGATGAACCTAGATATGAGTGGAAGAAAAAGAAATTCATTCCCAAAAGAGAGCTTTGCATTTACGAATGTCATATCGGTATGGCTCAGGAAAAGGAGGGCATCGGTACTTATCTTGAATTCCGTGATAACGTCCTTCCAAGAATCAAGGCACTTGGCTATAACACAATTCAGATAATGGCTATAATGGAGCATCCTTACTATGGCTCCTTTGGATATCAGGTATCCTCATTCTTCGCTGCATCCTCTAAGTTTGGCACTCCGAATGAGCTTAAGGCATTAATAGACAAGGCTCACGAAATGGGTATTGCCGTTCTTCTTGATGTGGTACATTCTCATGCTGTCAGAAATACTGCAGAGGGCATAAACGAGTTTGATGGCACAGTTTATCAATTCTTCCATGAGGGAGAAAGAGGAGAGCATCCTGCATGGGGAACTAAGCTCTTTAATTACAACAAAAACGAGGTTATCCATTTCCTTTTGTCCAATCTTAAATTCTGGATGGAGGAATACCACTTTGACGGCTTCCGTTTTGACGGTGTAACCTCAATGATATATCATAATCATGGTCTCGGTGTATCCTTTACCGATTACAGTAAGTATTTTTCACTTAACACCGATACTGAGGCTATAACCTACCTTCAGCTTGCCAATGCACTTATAAGAGAGGTTAATCCAAATGCCATAACCGTAGCAGAGGATATGTCTGCTATGCCCGGTATGTGTCTGCCTATTGAAGAGGGTGGCGTAGGCTTTGATTACCGTCTTGCTATGGGTATTCCCGATATGTGGATCAAGCTTCTCAAGGAGCAGGATGACGAATGCTGGAATATGTTCCATATCTGGCACGAGCTTACAAGCCGTCGCCCAATGGAAAAATACGTAGGCTATGTAGAATCTCATGACCAGGCTCTTGTAGGAGATAAAACAGTAATGTTCCGTCTGTGTGACAGCTATATGTACACACATATGTCACGCTTTACGGACAGCCCTGTAATTGACAGAGGAATTGCACTTCATAAGCTTATAAGAATGGTTACAATGACTCTCGGTGGAGAGGGCTACCTTAACTTTATGGGTAACGAATTCGGTCATCCAGAATGGATAGACTTCCCAAGAGAGGGCAACGGCTGGAGCTATTTCTACTGTCGCCGTCAATGGCATCTTGCAGACGATACCAACCTCAGATATGAATTCCTTAACAATTACGATAAGGAAATGATAAGCCTTTTAAATAGCAAAAAAGTGTTTAAAAAATCACCGAATTGCAGATTTATTGATGAGCATAAGCAAGTAATGATATATGAGCGCAACGGACTTACATTCGTGGCTAATTTCAGTCCAAATAACAGCTACGAGGATTATTATGTAGATGTAGGCTCAAGTGGTGATTATCAGGTTATTATGTCAACAGATGAAAAGAAATTCGGTGGTTGGGACAGAATATCCAAGGATTATATCTATAAGGCTAAAAAGCAGCCCGACGGAAAATGGAAGATAAGACTTTATATTCCTGCCCGTAGTGGTCTTTGTCTTGCAAAGGTCAGAAAAGCTAAATAAATTATGACGGTTGTTATATAAGTAACAGCCGTCTGTTACGAGGTAGTATGAGAAACTTTATTTTGGGAACGGACTGGTGGGATGACTGCGATGATGTGGTTGCAGTCCGTATCGTATCAAGATATGCAAGAGCAGGGAAAATAAATCTGCTTGGCGTAGGTATTAATGCCTGTATGGAATATTCGGCAGCATCTATGCACGCAATGCTGAATAGCGAGGGCGTTTGTGTTCCTATCGGTGTTGCAAGAGATGCTGATGATTTCGGCTCTGAGCAGCGCTATCAGAAAAGACTTGCGTCATATACGGATAAATATAAAAACAACGAAGGCGCTGAGGATGCTGTAAGACTTTATCGCAGACTAATTGCCGAAGCCGACGGCCCTGTCGAAATAATGGAAATAGGCTTTCTTAATGTAATTTCTGATGTGCTTGAAAGTCAGCCCGACGATATATCCCCTCTTAACGGAATTGACCTGTTTAAATCCAAGGTTGCTAAGGCTTGGATAATGGGTGGTAAATGGGATGAGGACGGAGGCAAGGAGAACAATTTCTTTAAAAATGCACGTGCGAGGCGTGGCTCTCATAATTTCTGTGAAAAATGTCCTGTTCCCGTTACATTTTTAGGCTTTGAGGTTGGAAACACCGTGCTGACAGCCGATAACCTTACGGAGCCGGATATTTTGCTTGATGCCTTAAGGGATCACGGCTCAGGAGACGGTAGACTTTCTTGGGATCCAATGCTTGTAATGCTTGCCCTTATCGGTGACGAGGCTGAGGCAGGCTACGATACCGTTTGCGGTACGGCTAGTGTTGAGCGTGAGAGCGGAGCAAACCATTTTGAAATCAACGAAAACGGATTACATGAATACGTTATAAAGAATAAAGATGACAGTTTTTATAAGTCAATGGTAAATGAGGTGATAAAATGAAGCTGAATAATTTATTTACATCTCATATGGTTTTGCCAATGAATAAGGAATTCCTTGTTTTTGGTGAAGGTAAGGGTATAGCCAAGGTCGTATTCAACGGAATTGAAAGATCGGTTGATACGGATAGCGATAAATGGGAGATGTCCTTTCCTCCTATGGATTACGGCGGCCCCTACGAAATGACAGTTATATTAAACGGTGAAAAGACCGTGCTTGATGATATTTATATAGGTAAGGTTTACCTCTTTGCAGGTCAGTCCAATATGCAGTTTAAAATTGAGGAAAGCACCACAAAGCCGGAGGACTGTAAACCTACAAGCAAGCTTCGTCTTTTCTCAACAGATAGGGTAGAGGATGGCGAATATTTCTTCTCAAGGGACGGCTGGATCATTGCTGATAGCGCTAACGTGGATAAGTGGCCCGCTATTCCTTATCTCGTTTCTGAATATCTATCCGACAAGACAGATATTGCTGTCGGAGCGGTTGCATGTTACCAAGGTGCATCAGTTATCGAAAGCTGGGTGCCTAAGGGAGCCTTTGAATCGATTGGTATAAATATACCCATTGACGACAGACACAAGGACCATGTTGACGAATGGTTTGGCAAGTGGAATAAGAATGGCGACCTTTATGATTTCGCCTTTAAGCAGGTTGTACCCTTTACATTTAACGGAGTAATCTGGTATCAGGGCGAAAGCGATTCATCCGTGCCCGAGGGTAAGGTGTATGCCGAGGAGCTTTGTGAGCTTATTAAGATCTGGCGCAGGGATTTAAGAGATGAGAATCTACCTTTTGTAGTTATACAGATAGCTGATTATGACGAAAGAGATGATGAGGGTTGGCATCTTGTACAAGAGGGACAGCTTAAGGCAGAAGCAATGCTTCCCAATGTAAAAACTGTTATCTGTCGCGACATTTCCGAGAGCTTTCATATTCATCCACCTACAAAGACAGGCGTTTCCGAAAGAATTGCAAAAGTGCTTTGTGAATTTTAATAGAAGGAGTTAATTATGAAGGTAAAATATAATTTTTTAAGATTTCCCGGTGGAAAGACAAAGGCGCTTACATTAAGCTATGATGATGGATGTAAGCAGGATCTTCGCTTTTCCGATATAATTACAAAATACGGTCTTAAATGCACCTTTAATCTTAATAGCTCTGAGGCAAGGGGAGACCATGCTCTTACTGTTGATGAGGTTAATAAGTATTTCCTTTCCCGTGGTCACGAAATAGCAGTTCACGGTTATTTTCACCGTGGAGAGGGCTATATAAGACCTATTGAGGGCATTATTGATGTTCTTGATTGCCGACGTGAGCTTGAAACAAAATATGATAGGATAATACGTGGCATGGCATATCCGGACAGTGGTATAACCTCATGGGCAAGCAATACCTCATATGAAAGAGTAAGATCATACCTTCAGGACCTTGGAATCGCATATTCCCGTACACTGGGTGGGGATAATGACTATTTTGCATTGCCAAAGGACTGGTATGCATGGATGCCCAATGCTCACCATGATAACCCTAATCTTGATAAGTATATTGAGAAGTTTATTTCAAGAGATTTGAACACAGGCTACTGTTCATCAAGAGCACCGTGGCTGTTCTACATCTGGGGACATAGCTTTGAGTTTGACCGTGAGGGTGGCTGGGATCATGCAGAGGACTTCTGCAAAAAGCTTTCAGGATTGCCTGATGTGTGGTATGCTACAAATATTGAAATTTACGATTACATACAAGCATACAATGCATTGATTTTCAGAGCAGATAATACAGCAGTATATAATCCCACTCTTCAGACCGTTTGGTTTGACAGAGACGGAACCTTATACTCGGTTGAACCCGGACAAACACTTAAGCTTAATAATTAACAGAAGGCTGTCAAATGACAGCCTTTTAATTTTTTATTAAAAGTATTGACATACAGAATTTTTATTGCTAAAATTAATCGGGGTGATGAAATGGAGAAGGATCTATATAAAACCAGCCGCCTAATGTATATTATTGAGGCGGGACTGGAATATTTAATTTCAATACTTTTTGCAGATGCATTTTTAGCTACACTTACTGCATCTCTCGGTATGAAGGATAGCTTAACAGGTATTATTTCCTCTTTTATTTCCTTGGGCTGTGTTTTTCAGCTTATTGCTATGTTTTTAAGCAAGGGAAGTGCAAAGAAAACCGTTATTACCTTAAGCATTCTTAATCAAATACTCTTTATGTTTCTTTATGTAATCCCCCTTGCAGGAGGAACAGAAAGATTTAAAATTGTAATCTTTGTTGTATGTATTTTACTTGCATATTTCGTATATAACATTGCTCATCCCAAAAAGATAAATTGGCTTATGTCCTTGGTAAATGACGGATCACGCGGACGATTTACTGCTACAAAGGAGATAATTTCCTTAATTTCAGGAATGATTTTTTCCTTTGTTATGGGTAGTATAATTGATAGCTATAAGGAAGAGGGTAATACAAGAGGTGCATTTATTATCTGCGCCATTGTTGTCTTTGTTCTTATGATAATGCATACAGTTACAATGCTTCTTACAAAAGAGAAGCCTATAGAGCATGTCCTTGAAGAAAAGCATCAGCTTTGGAGTGTATTAAAGGATAAAAATCTTATAAAGGTAGCACTTGTATTTCTTATCTGGTATATTGCAACCTATTCTGCCAACCCCTTTTACGGTACATATCAGACAAAGGAGCTTGGATTTAGCCTTACCTTTGTTTCGATTCTTAGTATTGTGTCAGCTGCTGCCCGTGTAGGTGCATCAATTCTGTTAGGCGTTTATGCAGATAAGCATTCCTTTGCTAAAATGATAAGAATTTGCTTTGGAATTGCAGCACTTGCATTTTTGTGTAATGTATTTTGTGTACCGTCAAACGGAAAAATTATGTTTACCGCATACAGAATTTTATATTCTATCGCTATGGGTGGAATAAACAGCGCCCTTATTAACCTTTGCTACGACTACGTTTCCACCGAAAAGCGTGTACATGCCCTCGCATTAACTCAGGCACTTGCAGGACTTGCAGGCTTCTTATCAACCCTTGCTTCAAGCTTGATTGTGGACAAAATTCAAACAAACGGTAATAAAATTTTCGGTATTTCCGCATATGCACAGCAGTTTATGTCCCTTGTAGCATTTCTCCTTACCGTTATAGTAATCGTGTATGTGAGTATTGCTCTTGTGAAAAATGGCAAAGTGGTTAAAAAGTCCTTTGCTGATTAAAATAAATTATTGACAATAAGAATTGCTTGTTGTATAATATAAGTGAAAATAAGTCTATAAGGAGAATAAAAATGAGTAAATACGCAGGTACAAAAACCGAAAAGAATCTTGAGGCTGCATTTGCAGGTGAATCTCAGGCTAGAAACAAATATACATATTTTGCATCCGTAGCTAAAAAGGAAGGCTATGAGCAGATTTCAGCTCTTTTCTTAAAGACAGCAGAGAATGAGAAGGAGCATGCTAAGCTGTGGTTTAAGGAGCTTCAGGGTATCGGTGATACCGCTGCTAACCTTGCTGCAGCTGCAGACGGAGAAAACTACGAGTGGACAGATATGTATGAGACCTTTGCTAAGGAAGCAGAGGAGGAGGGCTTTAAGGAGCTTGCAATCAAGTTCAGACTTGTAGCCGCAATTGAAAAGCATCATGAGGAGCGCTACCGTGCCCTTCTTAAGAACGTCGAAATGGCAGAGGTGTTTGCTAAGAGTGAGGTTAAGGTTTGGGAATGCCGTAACTGTGGTCATATCGTGGTTGGCACAAAGGCTCCCGAAATGTGTCCCACATGCGCACATCCCAAGAGCTATTTTGAAATCCACGCAGAAAACTATTGATTATAGGTAAGGCCGAGTCGATACTCGGCTTTACTGATTATTTAGAGGAGAAGATATGTTATCAGGACCCGTTATATTCGGTATAATCCATATGTATGGCTTAATGATTGGTATAGGCCTTGCAATCGGATTTGCAATTCTTGCAATTTTCTTTAAGAAAAAGGGAATAGACGATAAATTTGCCGATTTTGTTTTTATGAACGGAGTAGTTTCCGTTTTACTTGGCTTTTTGTCAGCAGCACTTTTTCAGGCATTTTACAATTATATAGAAAATCCGGACAAGGGCTTTAATTTCGGTAGTGGAATGACCTTCCTTGGTGGTCTTATAGGTGGTGTAGTTTGCTTTCTTGTTATCTATTTCATTATGTACAAGAGATACGAAACACGCCTTTATGAAGTGCTTTCAATAATCCCCTGTACTATTGTAATGGCACATGGCTTTGGCAGAATAGGCTGCTTCTTTGCAGGCTGCTGCTACGGTATACCTACCGACAGCTTTTTAGGAGTAAAATTCCCCGGTCACAGCACAGCTGTTCATCCCACCATGCTTTATGAGGCTGCATTCCTTTTCTTGCTCTTCGGAGTGTTCACGTTCTTACTCTTTAAGTTCAATTTCAGACACAATATGAGCTTGTATCTGGTTGCATACGGTATATTCAGATTCTTGATTGAATTTATAAGAGGCGACCACAGGGGCGAGCTTTTAGGCTTTATTTCACCCTCACAGACTTGGTCTGCACTTATGGTATTGCTTGGAGTAGGACTTTACTTCCTTGTAGAATATTTGTACAAGAAAAAAGCAGAAAGAGAAAAGACAAACGAATAAAAAAACGCTGACACATGTCAGCGTTTTTTCTTGTTAAATATTTAAAATTCCCATCTACATTTATGCATATCGACTTTGGAGCATATAAAATGACAAAATCCGTTGACTTTACGTTTATAATATGATATAATATACTAAATATTTATGACCTTCTGCGAGAAATACTATAAGGCCAATTTGTATATGCAGAAAATCGAGAGAGGATTACTATGGATATTTCTAAACAAGTATTTAATGCTGTTGCAAAAAAGTTTTGCATCAACGGCGAAATCTTAGACATAACACCGATGACAAGCGGTAATATAAATAGAACATTCAAGGTTACGGTAAACGGTGTAAACGGCAAGGAAATGTACGTTTTCCAGCGCATTAATACTTTTGTATTTAAGCAGCCTACATATATTATGAGTAATATCGGTTACGTTACTGGATTTATTGCAGATAAGCTTAAAAAGAACAATTTAAGCGATGATCAGGTTCTTCATTTTCTTAATACAGATGAGGGAATAAATTATTTCGATGGTGAAGATGGCTTTTGGCGAGTATATATTTATGTTCCCAACAGCTATACAGTCAATATGAGTGATAATCTTGATAAGATTAGATCATCAGGTAAGGCATTTGGTAATTTCCAGAATATGCTTTCGGATTTCGATGCCTCAAAGCTCTATGAAACAATTCCCAATTTCCATAATACCCGTGCACGTATTGAGAATTTTCTCAAAAACGTAGAAAAGGATGAATGTGGCAGGGTGGCTGAGGTTGAAAATGAGCTTGCACAGATGGAAATGTTTTATCCATTGGCTATCAAACTTAATGAAATGGTTGACGCAGGTGAGCTTCCTAAGAGAGTAACTCATAACGATACAAAAATCAATAACGTGCTTTTTGACATCACAACAGATGAAGCAAAGACTGTTATTGATTTGGATACTGTAATGCCTGGTCTTGTGGCTCATGACTTTGGTGATTCCATCAGATTTGGTGCTAATACCGCTGCTGAGGATGAGCCGGACCTTTCCAAGGTTAGCCTTGACATCGATAGATTCAGGGCATATACTGAGGGATTTCTTAGTGAGGTTGGCACATCACTCACTGAAAATGAAATAAAAACATTAGCTCTGGGCGCATTTACTATGACCTTTGAGCTTGTGGTAAGATTTCTGGACGATTATATCACCGGTGACAAATATTTTAAAACTCTTTATCCCGGTCACAATCTTGTGCGTACTCGTTGCCAGCTTGAGCTTGCTAAGGATATGTACAGAAAAATGAATGAAATGAATAAAATTGTATCTGAAATTTCAGGTATAAGTTTTTAAGGAGAAAGTATGAAAGGCATAATGGCTATTAAGGGACATGCTAGGCGTGTGGTTCTCGCTGCATTTGACATCCTTACATATATCATAATAACCGCTTTATATCTTGGTATAGATTATCTTTTCTTGAATGATGCTATAACACATGTTGGAGATTATGTAATTAATGCAGTTGTATTACTTGTGCTTATAAGTGCATTCAGAACAATTTTCCGTGCGTATACTAACGTGTGGAGATATACCAATACAGGTGCATATCTAAATCTTGTAATAAGCGATATTACAGGCGCAGTTGTTGCTTGGATGATTGTATATTTTACCATAGATAAAAATGTAACAAACCATTTTCTTGCTGTTGCAAGCCTTAACCTTATTGTAGGCTTGACTGCAAGATTTGCATACCGTATATGGTATAAGAGAACCAACAATTCCGATACAAGTAATAATCATAAAATTCCTGTTGCAATTGTAGGTGCAGGTCAGATTGGCGCCTTGCTGGCAAATGAGCTTTCAAGTAATAAAAACTCAAGATATAGACCTGTATTCTTTATTGACAGAGATACTACAAAAATGGGAAGCTATGTTTCCGGTCTTAAGGTTTACCCTGAAAATGATCAGATAATTGATTTTATTAAGTCTCAGCCAATAAGTGAAATATTTATTGCTCTTACAGGTCTTGACAGTGAAACACTTTCTCATCTTTATCAATTTTACAGTAAGACAAAATGCCGTCTTAAGCTTTATGAAACACCTGTTAAGGAAATTGAAGGTAATGAGGATATTAGCCCTCGCAGAACTATCCGTGATTTCCAGATTGAGGACTTGCTGTTCAGAAGACGTGTAGATGTTGTAAACAGAAAAACACTTGAATATTATAGCAACAAAACAATTCTTATCACAGGTGGTGGTGGATCTATCGGTAGTGAGATTTGCCGTCAGATTGCAAAGTGTCACCCCAAAAAGCTTATTATTTTTGATATTTACGAAAATAATGCATATGAAATTCAGCAAGAGCTTATAAGAAAGTACGGCAACCGACTTGATCTATGCGTTGAAATCGGTTCCGTTCGTGACAGAGTTCGTCTTGATAGTGTATTCAGCGAATATAAGCCTAATATTGTTTTCCATGCTGCAGCACATAAGCATGTTCCTCTTATGGAGCATAGTGGCTGTGAGGCTATAAAGAACAATGTTCGTGGAACATATAATACTGCTGATATGGCAGAAAAATATGGCGTAGAAAAGTTTATTTTGATTTCTACCGACAAAGCAGTTAATCCTACAAACATCATGGGTGCATCAAAGCGTCTTTGTGAAATGGTTATCCAGTGTAGAACTGATAGCAAGACAAGCTTTGCCGCTGTTAGATTCGGTAACGTGCTTGGCTCTAACGGTTCAGTTATTCCGTTGTTTAGAAATCAGATTGCCAACGGTGGTCCTGTTACAATTACAGACAAGCGTATTACACGTTTCTTCATGACTATTCCCGAGGCAAGCCAGCTTGTTATGCAGGCAGGTGCTATGGCTAATAACGGTGAGCTCTTTGTTCTTGATATGGGTAAATCAGTTAAGATTTATGACCTTGCAGTTAATATGATCAAGCTTTCCGGCTTTGAGCCCAATGTTGATATCCAGATAAGGGAAATCGGTCTTCGTCCCGGTGAAAAGCTTTATGAGGAGCTTCTTATGAAGACTGAAACTCTCACAAAAACAGATAATAATAAGATCTTTATTGAAAAGGATACGCCTTATTCAAGAGAACAGGTTGAAGAAAAGCTTGCTATTCTTGATAAAGCAGTAGTGGATTTTAATGACGATATTAATTCTACTGTTGTTAAGGAGGCTATCCGTCAGGTTGTTCCCACCTTCCACGATCCCGAAGAGCTTAATAAGGACGTTAAATAATAATCAAATATCCTTGAGCATTTGCTCAAGGATATTTTGTTTTTAATAGACAAAAATTGCTTTTTCTGATTTATAAATTCCTTAAAGAAGGTTGTTGACATCGGACAAGCTTTATAGTATAATTTAAATGTAATAAATTACGAGGTGTATTATGTATAGATTTAACTGTGATTATTTAGAGGGCGCACATCCAAATATAATAAAAAGACTTGTAGATACAAACCTTACTCAAACCGTTGCATACGGTAAGGATGAAATAAGCGCAAGCGCAAAAGAAAAAATAAAAGCTGCCTGTGGAAATCCTAACGTAGACATTTACTTTTTAGTTGGTGGGACTCAGGCCAATCTTGTGGTTCTTGACAGTATTCTTGAAAGCTATGAGGGCGTAATTGCAGCTGATACAGGTCATATAAGCGTACATGAGGCAGGTGCAATTGAGCACACGGGACATAAGGTTATTACACTTTCATCAAGTAATAGTAAATTAAATTATAACGATGTAAGAAATTATGTAAAAGGTTTTTACGAAGATGAAACAAATTTACATATGGTTAAGCCGGGAGCTGTTTATATTTCTCATCCAACTGAATATGGTATGTTGTATACTAAAGAGGAGCTTGAGGGCTTAAGTCAGGTGTGCAAGGAATACGGTATGAAGCTGTATCTTGACGGCGCACGTCTTGGCTACGGACTTGCATCATACAACACAGATGTAACACTTAAGGATATTGCTAAGTTCTGCGATGTATTCTATATAGGTGGAACAAAGGTGGGTGCACTCTTTGGTGAAGCTGTAGTGTTTACAAATAAAAATGATTCTAAATATTTTTTCACAAGAACCAAGCAAAAGGGCGCACATCTTGCAAAGGGCAGAATCCTAGGAATCCAGTTTGACGAGCTATTTACCGATAATCTTTATTTTGAAATTTCCCGTCATGCAATAGACCTTGCTATGCTTATTAAGGATAGCCTTATAAAAAAGGGATACAAGCTTTATATGGATTCTTATACCAATCAGCAATTCTTTATTATTCCCAAGGAAATATTTGTAAAGATTTCCGATAAGGTAGTAATTGACAACTGGGGCGACTTTGACAAAGATAATTTCATCTGTAGAATAACTACCTCATGGGCAACAACTAAGGAATCAGTTGAATTTTTAATAAATATAATGTAAAAATTAAAATCCTGTTCGTAAGAGCAGGATTTTTATATTTATTTGTATGTGGAATAAAAATTTCCACAAATGAACAAATCAACAAATGAACATACTTTGTAATTAAATGTCGAAATTTAATCTATAATTCCGTTTATCAATAAAAATGATAAAAAATCTGCTTTTATTCTTGACAATTCATTTATAATATGATAATATTTATGTAACATCATAGAGGCGCATTTAGAAATCAGTAAGGATATCCTTGTTAACTTAGGCGAAAAGTTGGATATACTGAAAGGGTCGAATGCCGAAAGGAAGCGTCGCATCCTTCCTTGGTTCTTCAAATAATATTTGCTGAACTGTCGTTTTTACGGAGAGCTATGTGTTTTAAGTATATATAGGCTTACCCTAGCCTGTACTATTGCTTTTTTCACAGCGCTCGAGGTATTTCGGGCGCTTTTATAGTTGTAATACATTTTAAAGAGGAATTATTATGAAAAACACTATTTTTACTGGAGCAGCTACTGCACTTATCACACCCTTTGACGCTAACGGAAAAATAGATTATAAAAAATTTGGCGAGCTTGTTGAATTTCAGATAAAAGAAGGTATTAACGCACTTGTTGTATGCGGTACAACTGGTGAAGCATCTACACTTACAGATGATGAACACAAGGATGCTATTGAGTTTGTAGTTAAAAAAACTGCAGGCAGAGTCCCTGTTATAGCCGGTACAGGTAGTAATGATACCGCTTATGCTATTTGGCTTACAAAGCATGCATGCGAGGTTGGTGCCGATGCTGTGCTTATTGTTACACCTTATTACAACAAGGCAACTCAGAAGGGTCTTATCCGTATGTATACCGAAATTGCAGACGCATCAACAAAGCCTGTAATTGTATACAATGTTCCTTCAAGAACTGGAGTTTCTATTGAGCCCTCAACCTATCTTGCACTTGCTGACCATCCTAACATTGTTGCAATTAAGGAAGCAAACGGAAATATCAGTAAAATTGCAGAAACAATTGCCCTTGTAGGCGATAAGCTTGATGTGTATAGCGGTAATGATGACCAGATTGTTCCCATTATGTCACTGGGTGGAAAGGGTGTTATATCTGTTCTTTCCAACGTTTTACCTGCGAAAACTGTGGAAATTTGCGATAAATTCTTTAATGGTGATGTGGCAGGCAGCTGTAAGCTTCAGCTTGAGCTTCTTCCCTTGATTAATTCACTTTTCTGTGAGGTTAATCCTATTCCCGTTAAGGCAGCAATGGCTCATATGGGCTATACCGAAAACGTGCTTCGCTCACCACTTTATCCTATGGAACAGGCTAATGAGGAAAAGCTTCTTAATAATATGAGAGCGCAGGGAATCAATGTATGAAAATAATTTTACTCGGTGCAAAGGGTATTATGGGTGGCCATGTAATAAATGCCGTAAATAATGCAGGATATGAAATATCTGCATTTGTAGATGTAAAATGTGACCCAAATTGCCCAAAGGAATATACAAAACTCAGCCACGTTAAGGAAAAAGCAGATGTAATTATTGATTTTTCCTTTCACGGTGTAGTAGGAGAAATCCTTGATTACTCAGTAGCTACAAACACGCCTGTTATTATTGCAACAACAGGTCATACCGAGGAAGAGAAGAGCCTGATTTATGATGCATCAAAGAAAACAGCAGTATTTTATTCAGGAAATATGTCTGTGGGTATTGCAACACTTTGCGATGTGGTTAAGAGAGTTGTATCTGTATTCCCCGATGCTGACGTGGAAATAATTGAAACCCACCATACACGTAAGCTTGATGCACCCAGTGGAACGGCAAAAATGCTTGTTTCAGCTGTTAACGAGGTACGCAAGGACTCATATGCAAACTATGGCAGAAACGGTCTTTGTAAGCGTGAAAAGAACGAGGTTGGCGTAAGCTCTGTCCGTATCGGCAATATTGTAGGTATACACGAGGTAAGAATCGGTACAGCATCAGAGCAGATTACGCTTAAGCATGAGGCATATGACAGAGCATTATTTGCCGACGGAGCTATCAAGGCTGCAGAATATATGGCAGGTAAAGGTGCTGGACTTTATACAATGACGGAGCTTTTGAAAAATCATTAAAGAGGTATTTATGTTACACGATAATTTGTCAGTAAACGAAAAAGGACATTTGTGTATAGCAGGTAAGGACACGGTTGAGCTTATCGAGAAGCACGGCTCTCCACTTATGGTAATGGATGAGGAAAGAATTAGACGCAATATGCGTCTATATAAGGAAGCTATGAGCAAACATTTTGGTGCAGGCTCATACCCCTTGTTTGCAAGTAAGGCGTTCTCCTGTAAGTATATATACAGACTTGCCAAGGAAGAAAAA
>JAZQKP010000010.1:0-16765 GCA_045542275.1 Eubacteriales bacterium
GTAGAAGGAACAGGAAGACCAACAGGCTTTAAAGGTCCGAACAAAAGTGTTTCATAACCTCTTTTAGCCATCACTTCAACAGGCATACATCCCTCAAAAACTGTAAGCTTTTCGTTTTGTTTATCAAAATCATGAAGCTCCGCCTCTTCGGCATTTATAAGTGCATCATAGAATGCCTTATACTCATCCTCATTCATAGGACAGTTAATATAATCCGCATCACCCTTATTGTATCTTGATGCAAAAAATGCTTTGCTCATATCAACTGAAGAAAAATCAACAATTGGAGCTGCTGCATCGAAAAAGTGCAAATTTGAAAGTCCAATTTCATTTCTGATAAACTCTGCAAAGCTATCAGAGGTAAGTGGTCCTGATGCAATAACTGTAATTTCATCAGGATTTATTGATGTTACCTCTTCGTTTATCACTTCAATATTAGGGTGATTTTGTATTTTTTCAGTAATATAACCTGAAAACTTTTCTCTGTCTACCGCTAATGCCGAACCGGCTGCTACTCTGTTAGCATCTGCAGCCTCCATAATAATAGAGTCCATCTGTCGTAGCTCAGCCTTAAGGACACCTATTGCATTGGAAAGCTCATCAGAGCGAAGTGAATTTGAGCACACAAGCTCAGCAAATTTAGGATTGTGGTGTGCAGGTGAATATTTAACAGGCTTCATTTCATAAAGCTTTACCTTTACACCTATTTTGGCAGCCTGATATGCTGCCTCACAGCCTGCCAAGCCTGCGCCGATTACGTTTATAAACGGAATATTATCGTTCATTTATCTGCTTTTTCCTTATAAGTGCATTTAATGTTTCTGCAAACAAGCATATTTCTTGTCTTTTTATGCAAAAGTATATCTCCACATTTGGGACATTTATTTTCTGTTGGAGTATCCCAGGTTGAAAAATCACATTCGGGATAGTTTGAGCAGCTGAAGAAAAGCTTATTATTCTTTCCTACTCTTTCAAGTATCTCCTTACCACATTTGGGACACATAACACCGGTAGGTCTGGTTTTCGCCTTTGTGTATTTACATGTAGGATAATTTGAGCAAGCATAAAACTCACCGAATTTACCTGACCTTACAATCATGTCAGAACCACAAACCTCGCATTTAAAATCAGCAGTTTTCTTTTCCTCCTGGTCTTTAATGCTTCCGTCATTATTAAGTGTCTTTGTATTTTTACAGGTAGGATAATTAGGACAAGCAGCAAATTTACCAAATCTACCGCTTTTAATAATCATCTTACTGCCACATTTATCGCAAATTATATCTGTTTCCTCATGAGGCACCTCTACACCCTTCTTTTCAAGGCTTTCAGTAGCCTTATCAAGCTCTACCTTAAAGCCGTTATAAAAGTCGGACAGAACCTCCTCAAGAGTTTCATTACCGTGCTCGATTATATCAAGTCTATCTTCCATCTGAGCAGTGAACTTGTAGTTCATAATGTCAGGGAAATACTCATTCATTATCTTGGTAGTTACCTCACCTAAGGGAGTTGGCTTAATAAATCTGCCTTCTCTTTCTACATATCCTCTGGAAATGATAACTGTAATGATAGGAGTATACGTGCTGGGACGACCTATACCTTTTTCCTTAAAGAAATTGATAAGAGTTGCCTCATCATATCTTAACGGTGGCTCTGTAAAATGCTGCTTAGCATCAATATTGTCCGATGAAAGCACCTCTCCCTTTGTAATTTCAGGAATTCTAGCATTCTTTTCAGGATCAAATGCATCATCCATGCTCTTTGGCGCCTCATCGTAAGACTCCTCATAGATTGCCATATAACCGGGGAACTTCACAAAATATCCACTTGAACGGAAAATATAACCGTTGTTTACGAAGTCCGCAATTACAGTATTTATTTCTGCAGATGCCATCTGGCTGGCTATAAATCTGTCCCAAATAAGCTTATAAAGCTTAAACTGGTCGTTTGTAAGGACTTTTTTGATCTTTGAAGGCTCTAGATCAATATAAGAGGGTCTTATTGCCTCATGCGCATCCTGTGCGTCAGCCTTAGACTTGTAAAATCTTGTTTTTTCGGGGTAATATTTATCACCGAACTTTGAAATTATATATTCCTTAGCCTTGCTCTGCGCCTCTGCAGACACACGAAGAGAGTCTGTACGCATATAAGTTATAAGACCGTGTGTTCCGCCAAATTCAGAGCCAAGGTTGATACCCTCGTAAAGCTCCTGGGCAACCTTCATTGTCTTCTGAGACTGGAAGTTATACTTTCTTGATGCTTCCTGTAAAAGTGATGATGTTATAAAGGGAGGCGCAGGAACACGCTGTTTTGTACCCTCTTTAACCTCATAAGCTTCAAAGCTATTACCCTTTACTGCTGAAAGAACCTTATCTGCTTCCTTTTGATTCTTTATCTTGATTTTTTTCTTTGTATCACCGTAAAAATGGCTTACTAAGGTTTTTCCGTTATTTCCTTTAAGCTCAGCAGAAATAGTCCAATATTCAGACGGAACAAATGATTTGATTTCATTCTCTCTATCTACAATAATTTTTGTAGCAACGGACTGTACTCTTCCTGCAGAAAGTCCGCTTTTTACAGTTTTCCAAAGAATAGGGCTTATCTGATATCCAACTATTCTGTCAAGAATACGTCTTGCCTGCTGAGAATTAACAATATTCATATTGATGTCTCGTGGATGCTTTATTCCTTCTCTGACAGCTGATTTTGTTATCTCGTTAAAGGATACTCTTTTTGCCTTTTTACTGTATTCACCAAGCACCGTAGCAAGATGCCATGAAATAGCCTCTCCCTCACGGTCAGGGTCGGTTGCAAAGAATATCTTATCGGCATTCTTTGCTTCTTTTCTCAATTCCTTTATAAGATCGCCTTTTCCGCGGATATTGATATAATGCGCTGAAAAGCCGTTATCTATATCTATACCGAGACTTGATTTTGGCAAGTCACGTACGTGACCTACCGATGCAATTACCTTATAGTTAGAACCTAAATAACTCTTTACTGCTCCAATCTTACCGGGAGACTCAAGTATTACAAGGTTGTTTGACATACTAATGTTTCCTCACAAATTACTTTTTAACATAGAAACCACCGGGCTTAGCTTCAATAAGACCGTAAATTTCCAAATTTAATAAAGCCGCACTTATGTCGGCAACAGAAAGACCAAGATTTAAAAAGCTATCCTCAGTCATCATTTTACCCTTTTCCATAGCATTATATACCAATTTGTCTTCATCGGTAAGCATGGACAGGTCGACTGTGACTGTTTCTTCTTTCTTTTTCTCTTCAGTTTTTCTGTTAAAAGGGTTAAAACGCTTTTTAGGCTTCAGATTTTCTTCCTCGCTGCCTCTTCTGAAGAATCTACCCTCATTAATTGAGCTTGCCACACTGTAAACTTCTCTTCTTGATCTTGGCAAAAGCTTCGCAGCCACCAGATTTATGCTATCCCTGTAATGCTCAAGATAATTTTCAAAGATATCAATGGCATTTTCACAAACGATAGCTCCCTCTTTGATAAGCTTATTAGGACCCGAGCTTAAAAATTCACCGGCAGGTCCGGGTACAGCAAACAAGTCCCTATCCTGCTTGATAGCTCTTCTTGCAGTAATCATAGAGCCACTGTTTTCATCACCCTCAACCACTACGACACCTAAAGAAAGTCCACTTATAAGTCTGTTTCTTACAGGGAAATTTCTTGCATTCGGAGGTGTGTTAGGAGGATACTCTGTAACTACTGCTCCGGAATAGATTATAGTTTGATAAAGTTCTTCATGGTGCTTTGGATAAATAACATTGATACCTGAGCCTAGAACTGCAATAGTTGTACCGAATGCAGCTATTGTACCCATTTGAGCAGTACCGTCAATGCCAAGTGCCATACCGCTTACTGTGATTGCACCACCCTTTGCAAGACTATATCCCAAAGAATATGCCATTTTCTCACCACGGACAGACATTCTGCGTGTTCCCACTATACCGATAACAACCTTGTTACGCAAGTCAGGAAATGTACCCACATAGTATAAAACCGCAGGGAAATCCTCAAGTAATCTTAAAGTATCAGGATACAGAGAATCTGCATAGGTCAAAATGTGAACTCCATTATCATCACACCATTGCTCAATCTCATAAGCATGATTCAAATTTTTATCAAGAAGCTTAGACTTTTGAGTGTCAGAAAGCCAATCAAGAGGCTCAACATCATAGTCATCGGAATCATAAATAGCTTCCTCAGAGCCAAAATGCGCCAAAAGGTCATTATAAATTCGTGTACCTTCACCAAAATGAAGCGATAACCAAAGCCATATAAGGGATTTGTCCATAATAACCTCCAAGGTCTAAGTGTTTTATAATATATATAATAACATTTTAAATCTGTGTTGTCAATACGAACAAAAAATTTATTTGGAAATTTCCCACATCAGAATCGCAGCTGCAATCGCCACATTTAATGATTCTGTATTTTCTTTCATAGGAATAAATACAGTATCTGTACAAGTATCAAGTATTTCATCAGAAATGCCGTGTCCTTCATTACCCAAAACAAGCACATCGGAGGAAGTGATTTTATCCTTACCTAATGTCAAGGAATCTTTTCTTAATGCTGCGCATAAAACTCGTCTTCCCTGTTTTTTAAGAGAAATTACAGCTGCATTAAGATTGTCACAAACAGTAATGTTAAGCTTGAAAATAGCACCCATAGAAGAACGGATAACCTTTTGTGAATATATATCTGCACAGTCAGAGGAAATAACTAATCTATCTATGCCAAAGGCAACAGCATTTCTTAAAATTGTACCCATATTTCCTGGGTCTCTCACTGACTGAAGAATCATAATTTTTTCGTCTTTGTTATTACAATTTATTTCATTAGAAAATGAATGTTTATTGTATAAATATTCACATACGGTTATTATTCCCTGAGGAGCATTTTCGGTAGTAAGCTTATCAAATATATAATCCTCAACACATAATATGTTTGTACCACTTGAAATTAAATCATTAATTATATTAATGATATCATTATCAAATACAGTATTATTTTTAAGGATTACGTACTTGATTTTTGCATCAAAGCTTACAGCCTCAAGAAAAAGTTTAATGCCATCACAAATAAATAATTTTTCTTCATTTCTGTATTTTTTATTTTGTAGCTTTGAAATTTTTACAATTGTAGAATTTGTCTTTCCTGTTATTAAAGGAACGTTAAAAATCGTATTATTCATAAATACCTCATTAGACAAAAAACTCGGCATTACGCCGAGTTTTTATAGTTAAATTAAAGAGCTGCCTTAGCCTTCTCTACGATTGCTGCAAATGCTTCCTTATCAGAAACAGCGAGCTCAGCGAGCATCTTTCTGTTAAGGTCAATACCAGCAAGCTTAAGACCGTGCATAAGTCTGGAGTAGTTGATACCGCAAACCTTTGCCTGTGCAGAAATTCTTGTGATCCAAAGAGAACGGAAATCTCTCTTCTTCATCTTACGGCCTGCAAATGCATAGTTGCCGCTCTTCATAACAGCCTGCTTAGCCATCTTGAAGTGCTTGCTCTTTGCACCCCAGTAACCCTTTGCCATCTTTAATACTTTATTTCTTCTCTTACGCGCCATCATTGCGCCTTTTACTCTAGCCATCTTAAAAATCCTCCTTGTTAGATTAACACAGACTTATTTGTTGATAAGTTTCTTGATTGTAGGAGCCATGCTCTCGCTCAAGTAAGAACCGGAACGGAGATTTCTCTTACGCTTTGCAGTCTTAAGACCGAGGTTGTGACGGTGCTGTGCGTGAAACATTTTTACTTTGCCTGTGCCAGTCAAAGAAAATCTTTTGCTTGAAGCCTTATGTGTTTTAATCTTTCCCATGATATATTTTCCTTTCAATACATAGTGTACGGTTTTAAATTATTTCTTAATTGGTGAAATGATAACGCTCATTTTTCTGCCGTCAAGTGCAGGAGCCTTATCTGTTGTTCCGTATTCGGAGCATGTCTCGATAAACTTAGCAATAAGCTCAGCACCTGTATCAGTATGAGCCATTTCTCTACCTCTGAATGAGAGGACTACTCTAACCTTATCTCCACCCTTTAAGAAACGGATTGCATTATTCGCTTTTGTGTTAAAATCGTGTGTATCAATTCTGCAAGAAAGCTGTACTTCCTTAGTCTCAATAGTCTGCTGCTTCTTCTTTGCTTCCTTTTCCTTCTTATCTCTTTCGTAACGGAACTTACCGTAGTCCATTATACGACATACAGGTGGAACCGCTGTAGGAGCGATAAGTACAAGATCAAGTCCCTTAGCAAATGCCTTTTCAAGTGCCTCTGCTGAAGACATAAGACCGAGCTGCTCTCCGTTATCGGAAACTACTCTTACTTCCTTAATCTTGATTTCTTCATTGATAGACAATTCCTTCGCGCTAATATTATGCACCTCCAATTAGTTCAAAAGCTGACAGTTAAGTCATAAAAATAAAAATTGTGCGTAAGAAATATCTTCTCCGCACACACAGAAAATACACTCATTTATGGTGAATGTACAATGTATTAACCTCAATCTACCGTATGTAATTGGGTGAGAACGGAGAGTTCTACTTCTTTTTGCTACGTCATTATAACACAGATAGTATGCTTTGTCAAGTGGAATTTTAAAATTTTTTAAATTATTTTTGACATGGGGGACACCCGGATTTTCCGTGTGTCCCCTGTCATTATTTTACTTGTTTTTTCTTCTCTTAATTACAAAATTACTTCTTAAAATTGTTAAAAGAATTCTTACAGCGCAAGCCTGAGCATCTGCCTTTGGAAGAGTGCCGTCCTTAAGTCCGTCAAGAATCTTGCTTCTGTGACAGCCCGGCATAATAAGGTCATTACCTGCAATTGCGTGTCTCTTGGGAACAGCCGCATTATTCCAGTCTGTCATAACCATACCGTCATAGCCCCATTCTCCTCTCAAAATACCGTTGAGAAGATCGAAGTTTGTAGCTGCAAATTCGCCATTAATCTTATTGTATGCAGTCATAACGGCAAGAGGTGCACTTGTGGTTACGGTAATCTGGAATGGCTTAAGATAAATCTCACGAAGAGCTCTTTCACTTGCTCTGCTGTCGGATAATCCACGCTCGTATTCTATGTTGTTACAAGCAAAATGCTTAATTGTTACATATCTGCCTGTAGGCTCACCGTCTTCGTCGTACTGTACACCGATTGTAATATAAGCACCGATGTTACCTGCAAGTAAGGGATCCTCTGACATATACTCAAAGTTTCTACCGTTTAAGGGATTTCTGTGAATATTAACACCTGGAGCAAGCCAGCCCTCAATATCTGTATATTCAAGATCATCTCTAACGCATACGCCAAGCATATATGCAGCATCTCTGTCCCAGGAATTAGCAAGACAAGTACCGGAAGGATAAGAAACTACTTCCTTTGCGATATCGGAGTCATCGCTTTCGGGAGTATTAAACATAGCAAGACGAACACCGGAAGGACCGTCAGCACAAGCATTTGTAGGAATCTTATACTTGTCACTTGTCCACATTTCACCTGCAGCACCACGTACCTTAGATGACATGCTACCTACATTTGCATTGGCATCAGAGCCACTGTAAATAACACCGTTAAGCATATATGAAAGCTCTTCATCGCTGAACTGAGCTACTACATCCTCAATATCACAAATATTATTTTCTACGTCCTCAAGAGTATATAATTTGCCGTCATTCTTAGCAACAAGCTCTTTAGGCATATTATCCTCATATTTTTCGCAAATAACGGGTTCAACAGAGTCGCAATCAAGCTCCAAAACCTGAGCATTTGCAATCTCCTCGGCTTCTCCATCATATGTATAAGGTGTAGCATCCTTCTTGCTAAGAAGATTAAGTGTTCCCTCTTCAGGAACCAATCTGTTACTTACAACGGAGCAAACAACCAATTTTTCTACATTAATTATAAAGGCAACCTTTGTATTTCTTGAGGAATTACCTACTCTTACAACATACTTACCAGGTTCAAGAACATACTTAGCACACTTTTCACAATAGCAAGCCATTTCGGTAAGATCAAAGGAAACAACAACCTCTTCCTTTTCACCAGGCTTAATTACGTCAGTTTTTACATATGAACAAAGCTCCTGATATGCCTTTTCCATCTTTCCATCAGGTGCAGAAATGTAGCACTGAACAACCTCTCTGCCTGCAACCTTACCTGTATTCTCAACCTCAACGCAGAAATCAACAATAGGTCCTTCAATCTGTGGATCATAGGATTTCATTGCAAAGTCGGTATATGAGAGTCCGTAGCCGAAGGGATATCTTGGCTCAACTCCAAAGGTATCAAAATATCTGTAGCCTACATAAATTCCTTCATTATAAGGAACTACAAGTGTATCTATTCCCTCACGTGTGGGATAATCCTCATATTTTTTAGCCCATGTAGTTGATAATCTACCGCTGGGATTAACTTTTCCGCTTACAATATCAGCAACTGAGTTACCAAGCTGCTCACCGCAAAGAGAAATATCAACAATAGAATCAATATTTAAAGCTTCAATAGGTGTAAGATCAATTACTCCACATACGTTAAGCAATAATACAACCTTTGAAAATACACTTGATACTCTCTTTATAAGGTCAAGCTCCTCCTTATGAAGCTTATGGAAGCCCTCCTCGTTCTTAAGGTCGTCAGCCTCTCCACTACATCTACCGATAGTAATAACTGCAACGTCAGATACCTTAGCAGCATTTGCAATATCATCATCAGAAATATCAAATTCGTTAAATCTGTATACCCATTTATTCCATTCTCTGTTATAGCCCTTATACTCCTCTGCATGAGCATCAACCCAATCAAGAGCAATCTTTTCTATTTCAGCATTAACTGAATATCCGGCAGCCTTTAAGCCCTCAAAAATCTGCACAGTTCTCTGTGCCATCATATCGCCTGAGCCCCAACCCATTCTAAAGCCTCTATATGAGGTTGTACCAAAAAGTGCAATTTTTGAATCAAGGGAAATAGGAAGTGTGCCGTTATCGTTCTTTAAAAGAACCATACCGTCTGCAGCTGCTCTGCGAGCGTAATCTAATTTTTCTTGTCTTAACATATCAAGCTTCTCCTCACTTGGTAATTTTGTTATCTTTATTTTATCATAGTATGGAAAAATAGTCAACAAAAAACAGGGATTTCTCCCTGTTTTTTAATGTTTATTCCTTATTTTTTAGGATAGCTGTCCTTAAGACCAACTATTCTGTTAAAGGTATTCTCATATTTGGAATCCTTACAGTAGTAGCCGTTTCTTACAAACTGGAACTTTTCTCCATCCTCAGCACCCTCAAGAGACTTTTCAACCAATGCCTTTTCAATCTTAACAAGTGAATCTGGATTGAGATAATCGTTGTATGTCTTGTCTTCGGGAATATCGGAAAGATTTTCAATAGTGAAAAGCTTATCATAAAGCATAAGAGTAACCTCTTTTGCATTCTGAGCGCTGATCCAATGAATTGTTCCCTTAACCTTGCGTCCATCAATAGGGTTACCGTTACCGGATTCAAGATCGGCTGTGCAGTGAAGCTCAATAACCTTACCGTTTTCGTCCTTGATAACCTCATTGCATTTTACAATATACGCACCCATAAGACGAACCTCGCCATTAGGCTTCATTCTGAAGAACTTAGGCGGAGGAACCTCCTCAAAGTCACTCCTGTCAATAAAGATTTCACGAGTGAAAAGAAGGTCTCTTGTACCTGCATTTTCATCGTTGGGGTTATTGGACACAGGGAAATATTCAACCTTGTTTTCATCATAGTTTGTAATAACTACTTTAACAGGGTCAGTAACGCAGATCCTTCTCTTTGCAGTCATATTAAGCTCTTCTCTGATACAATGCTCAAGAAGCTCAATATCAACAATGCTGTACGCCTTCGCCACACCTGCACGGCTAACGAAATCAATAATGGATTCCGGTGTGTATCCACGTCTTCTGAGACCGCAAAGTGTAGGCATTCTAGGGTCATCCCAGCCGTCAACAAGGTTGTTTTCTACCAGATAACGAAGATATCTCTTACTCATAACAGTGTATGTTACGTTAAGACGTGCGAATTCTCTCTGCTTGGGCTTCTTTTCAAAGCCGATATTATCTACAACCCACTCATAAAGTGGTCTGTGATTTTCAAATTCAAGTGAGCAAAGAGAGTGTGTAATTCCCTCAAGGGCATCCTGAATAGGATGTGCATAGTCATAAAGAGGATAGATGCACCACTTATTGCCCTGACGGTGATGATGCGCTCTCAAAATTCTGTAAATTGCAGGGTCACGCATATTGATATTTGATGATGCCATATCAATCTTTGCGCGGAGAGTCTTAGATCCGTCGGGGAATTCTCCGTTCTTCATTCTTTCGAACAAGTCAAGATTTTCTTCTATTGTTCTGTCTCTGTAGGGACTGTTTTTACCGGGCTCTGTAAGAGTACCTCTGTACTCCTTCATTTCCTCAGCACTAAGATCGCAAACATAAGCCTTACCGTCCTTGATAAGCTTGATTGCAAATTCATAGCACTTATCAAAGTAGTCAGAGCCATAGAATACACCACCTGTAGGAGTAGCACCCAACCAATTAAGGTCCTCATAAATGCTGTTTACATACTCGGTATCCTCTTTTGATGGGTTAGTGTCATCATATCTTAAATTGAATGTACCACCGTACTTTTTTGCTGTCTGTGAGTTAATCCAAATAGCCTTAGCACTACCGATATGCAAATATCCGTTAGGCTCAGGCGGAAATCTTGTATGAATTCTATCGCTGAAGCCATTTGCAATGTCTTCATCAATAATGTCATGTATAAAATTTGAGCTCATTTCTTCCATTGGAACACCTCTTAAAGTGAATTAATCATATTATTAATACGGCAAACAACTGTGTCATAGCCGAGTATCTGCATAACGCTATACATATCGGGTGAATTTTCTTTACCTGAAATAGCAATTCTTATAAACATACTGATGTCAGAAACATTTCCTCTGTATGCATCGGGATTTAACTTGTACGCCTTCATATCTGAAGCATATCCAAGCATATCAGCAATATCCTTGATCTTTTCAAACCAAGTATTCATATCATCAGCAATATTGAATGTTTTTACAAATTCTGTAAGAGTTGACTTAATGTCATTTATAGAGAATTTTTCGGGGTAGGAGCTCTTAATTTCAAAAAGCTCATCATAGAAAAAGTCAATATAAGGACGTACATCTGTCCATACAGCTATATCCTTTCTTGGCTTCTTTCCTCCTCTGCCTATTGCAAAGATCTTCTTTGTATATTCGGGATCAGCACTCATCTGGCTGTAAAGCTCAGGATCGAATTCCTTCGCCCATTCAGAAGAAAGGTTATACACCTTATCAGCACTCATTCTTGAGATTACATTCTTTGATACATCATTAAGCTTTGCAAAATCGAAAAGACATCCCGATGTTGACATTTTCTTGATATTAAACGGGAAATCTGTATATGGCTTATCAGGATTCTGCATATGCCACTCCTCATAGTTGGAGTTAAGCAATGTCATAACATACTCGCAAACAGCATCGGGACAGTAGCCCATAGATGTATAATCGTCCATATTAGCGCCCATATCACGCTTAGAAAGCTTCTTTTTATTTCCATTTTCATCAATACGCATGATCTGTGCGATATGCATGTATTTAGGAAGCTTAAAGCCAAGATATGAGAAAAGCTGAATATGCTTTGCAAGGCTGGGAAGCCATTCTTCTCCACGAATAACGTGAGTTGTACCCATAAGATGATCATCAACTGCATGTGCAAAATGATATGTGGGAATACCGTCAGACTTAAGAAGAACAAAATCCTCATCGTTTTCGGGAATATCAAGTGCACCCTTTACAAGGTCGGTAAACTTAATCTTTTTCTCTGGGTCACCGTTTGCAAGAATTCTTAAAACAAAGGGGTGACCGAGTGAAAGATGCTCTTCAACCTCTTCTATTGTAAAGTTACGTCTTGCAAGCATCTCGGCGCGCTTAGCCTCTGCTTCTGCTTGCCAATCAGTGTTTTTGATTTCTTCTTTTTTATTTACAGATTGAAGCTCGTCAAGCTCCTCCTCCGTTGTAAAGCAAGGATAAGCCTTGCCCTCACGTACGAGCTGCTTAGCATATACATGATAAATGCTACCACGAAGACTCTGCTTATAAGGACCGTATGCACCCCGGTCACATATATTACCGTTTTCGTCAAGGATAGCACCCTCGTCAAAATTTATACCGTACTTTGCAAGGGTTTTGATAAGACCCTCAGCAGCACCCTCAACCTCACGCTTAGCATCTGTATCCTCTATACGAAGATAGAAAACGCCACCGGACTGGTGCGCTAGTCTTTCACCAACGGTAGATGGGAAAAGGCCACCGAAATGAACGAAACCTGTTGGGCTTGGTGCAAATCTGGTTACCTTAGCACCCTCCTTAAGATTTCTTGACGGATATTTAGCTTCAAGCTCCTCTTTTGTCATAGACACATTAGGAAACAATAAATCAGCAAGATAATTAAAATCCATGTTATACCTCAATAAAACATTATTTTACTATTTACGTATTATAACACATATTTTTGCGCTTGTCCACACATAAAATAAAATATTTTAAATAATTTTTGTAGGTATTTTTTAAGTAAAAACTCGACACGTGGTCGGACTTTTTTATAAAAACAAAAGAAGACGCAAACAGAAATTCACATCTGTTTGCGTCCTAAAATGTCAAAATTCACACACGTGGTCGGACTTTTTTATTCGATCGCAGTGAAATCAACATCTAATTTATCAATATATCCCTTACCCTTTAAAATATACGAGGAATTAGGCTTGATAACTCTTATATGCTTATCCCTTATAAGATCAATAAGTATGTGTGATGAATTAATCTTATAGCTTGCATCCTCGCTCCTGTTGATAACAGTAACAATAAAATCTCTCTTCTCATATCTTGCAAACGCAAGAATATTTTTATCACACCTAATAATTTTTATTAAGCCTTCTTTATATACACTCTGCTCTTGTCTTATTTTACCAATCGTCTTATAAAATTCTATAAGCTCCTTGTTTTCTCTACCCCATGGATATGTCTGTCTGTTAAAAGGATCTCTGTATCCCTCCATTCCAGCCTCATCACCGTAGAATATACAAGGAATACCCGGCATAGTTGCAATAAGTGCATACGCATTTTTAAGCTTCATAATTGCGTTTTTCTTCTCTTCTGAGCTAAGCTTTTTACCCGAAAGCTCTTTATTTGTATAATTAGAAGAGCTTTCACCGGCTAACACGGTAAGAATTCTTTCTGTATCATGTGTGCCTAGAATGTTCATAAGAAGATTTGCAGCCGTAGGTGTATAATGAGAATACAAGCAAGTACATGTGCTTTCAAAATGTGATGCATTACCGTTAAGAATATAATCAATTACGGCATCCTTTAAGGGATAATTCATAACAGAATCAAGCTCATTTCCGTTAAAATAACTTTTTCTTTTATCATACGCTATCTTATTGGAGGCATCCTCCCAAACCTCACCGTATATCATACCGTCAGGCTTCATAGATTTAAGCTTCTTATTAAGATCTGTAAGGAATTCATCACTTAATTCGTCTGCAACATCAAGACGGAAGCCTGCGATGCCCTTACCCATCCATTTTTCAATTACACCGTTTTTACCCATAATGAATTTTTTATAAGATTCATTATCGGACATAACTCTGGGTAAAATTTCAACATTCCACCAGCATTCATACTCATCGGGATATTCTTTAAAGTTATACCAGCTGTAATATTTGGACTTTTCAGACTGATATGCTCCTATTGAATCGTATGTGCCTTTTTTATTAAAATACACGCTATCGGAGCCTGTATGATTAAATACACCATCTAAAATAATACAGATATTTCTCTTCTTTGCCTCTGAAATAAGACTGTCAAGTGCTTCATCAGAGCCAAACATGGAGTCCACCTTCATGTAGTCGGCAGTATCATACTTATGATTGGAATAAGCCTCAAAAACAGGGCTTAAATATATACAGCTTACACCTAAAGACTTAATATAGTCAAGCTTTTCTATAACTCCGTATAAATCTCCGCCAAAAAACACGTTATTTTCTACATAGGCACCGGGATATTCAGCATATTCAGTAATCCCACCATACCAATTTTTATTTAAAATAGCGCCTTTTTTAACAGGGCATTTACCACTGGATTTGAATCTGTCGACAAAAATATGGTACATAGTACCACCATATAGCCATTCGGGACGGATTTTAGAATTTTTATATATAAGGAGCTGAATATAGCCCTGATTATCATCAGAAAGCTTAAATACCTCTCCATCAAGGTTCTTATATCCGTAATATTCAAACTTTTTATTATAAAACATTACTTCATATTTATAATAATATAAGCCCAACTCAAAAGATGGGAGGTCTAATTCTGCTTCAAACACATCATGTGAATCAGCACCTTCCATTGTTGAAATTCTATTTAACTCTATTCTTTGATAAAAGTATCTCTGCATTCCGTCAGCATGAAGCTGAATAAATACCTTAGATGCTCTTCTCACGCACGGTATATGGAGACGGATGGTAAGAGGGCTACACTTGGTGAATGCACCAAGGTAGCCAACTTCTCTTTTACCGTCATATTTTTTCTCAAAAATATTCATTTAATTATTTAACGCTCTTTATATCCCAGATATTTTCTGCATACTCCTTAATACTGCGGTCAGCTGCAAAGAAACCGGCCTGTGCAATGTTGATAAGTGACATTCTGCCCCATCTTTCCTTATCATTGTATGCTTTAATAATATTTTCAGATTCCACATAGTAGGAATCAAAGTCTGCAAGACACATATAGGGGTCAGAAACGCCGTAGCCACCTATTAAGTAGTTTGCAATATTGCTGAAGGATACGCCGTTAAAGCCTCTGTTAAGACGGTCAACAGTCTTTCTGATTCTTGCGCTCTGTGCATAATAATCAAGAGATCTGTAGCCCTTCTCCCAAAGCTCATCAACTTCCTTGGAGTTAAGACCGAAGATAAAGATATTATCATCGCCAACAGCTTCCTTCATTTCAACGTTAGCACCGTCAAGAGTACCTATTGTAAGGGCGCCGTTAATCATAAACTTCATACAACCTGTACCGCTGGCTTCCTTACCGGCAAGTGAAATCTGCTCACTTATATCAGATGCAGGCATAAGAACCTCTGCTGTGCTTACGTTGTAATCCTCAAGATATACAACAGAAATCTTGTCTCTAACCTTAGGATTCTTCTTTATATCCTCACCAAGATTCCAGATAAGCTTAATAATATCCTTAGCCATATAATAACCGGGAGCAGCCTTACCACCGAAAATAAATGTTCTGGGGGTAAAGTTCTTATCGGGATTCTCCTCTATTTCAACATAGTAAGAAATAATCTTAAGAACATTAAGAAGCTGACGCTTATATTCATGCATTCTCTTAACCTGAACATCAAATACAGATGCTGTATCAAGAGTTGTGCCTGTCTTATTGAAGATATACTTTGAGAATTTAAGCTTATTAGCTTCCTTAATTTCCTTAAGCTTAGCATGAACTGTCTTATCATCAGCATACTTGGCAAAGTTAGAAAGCTCTAAGGAATTCTTAACAAACTTATCACCAATGCAATCTGTAATCAGGTTACTAAGCTCTGGGTTGGAATAGCAAAGCCATCTTCTATGTGCAATACCGTTAGTTACATTAGTAAACTTTTCAGGTGTTGCCTTATAGAAATCATTAAATACAGTCTTCTTAAGAATGTTTGAGTGAAGCGCAGATACACCGTTAACTGTGTGAGATGCAACAACACTAAGATTAGCCATTCTTACCTGTGAATAAGCAATAATAGCCATTTTGGAAATTCTATCCCAGTCACCGGGATAAATCTTCCAAAGGTCATCACAAAGACGTCGGTTGATTTCCTTAACAATCATATGAATTCTGGGGAGTCTGAAGCTAAAGAGGTCCTCATTCCAGCATTCAAGTGCCTCGGGCATTACAGTATGATTTGTATAAGAAACTGTCTTAGTTACAACATCCCATGCATTTTCCCATGTGAAATTATAAACGTCCATAAGGATTCTCATAAGCTCAGGAACGCAAAGTGCTGGGTGAGTATCGTTAATATGGATAGCAACCTTATCTGCAAAGTTTGAAAGTGTTCCGTACGCACCAATATGGTCGCTTATAATGCTTTGTAACGAGGCAGAAACTAGGAAATACTGCTGACTTAAGCGAAGCAATTTACCCTCTGTATGCTCATCAGATGGATAAAGCACCTTGGAAATTACCTCTGCACTTGTTGTTTGCTGAATTGCCTTAACATACTGTCCCTGAGAGAAAAGGCTCATATTAAAGTTAGTAACATCATGCGCCTTCCATAAACGAAGTCTGTTAACTGCTGAATCTGCACCTGATATCATCATATCGTAAGGTACAGCTTCAACCTCCTCGTAATTCTCGTATTTTATTGTAAGGCGATCATTTTGCCATTCTTCCTTAATTTGTCCACCAAAGCGAACCATAAACTTTTTATCTGTTCTGGGAACAAGCCATGAATCACCTCCTGGAAGCCATGTGTCTGGTAACTCAACTTGGTTACCATCAATTATTCTTTGCTTAAATAAGCCATATTCATAAAGAATTGAAAAACCATCGCCTGGATAATTAAGAGATGTTAACGAATCCATAAAGCATGCTGCTAAACGGCCAAGAC
>JAZQKP010000011.1:0-18870 GCA_045542275.1 Eubacteriales bacterium
GGTGAAATCCGAGTAAGCTCGGGTGAAATCTTCGGTGTACCGCTTCAGTTGAAATCAAATCCGCCTCCCCTTAACCTTGCGAAGCAAGATTTCATCGCGTGCGCATACCGCTTGCGGTATATTGCGTCATTCGTCGTGTCCGCCCGACGAATAGCAAATTTCACCCACCGCATGTGGATTTATCCCGCCCGAAAGGACGGATTTAGTTGAAAAACCGACAAGTCAAAACTTGTCGGTTTTTCTGGCCTGCCCGAAAGGATTTGAACCTTCGACCTTCAGAGTCGGAGTCTGACGCGCTATCCAGCTGTGCCACGGGCAGTAATAGTATCGGCAAGGCCGATGTGATATATTTGCTATGCAAACGTGATATTGCTTCGCAGTGATATGTGCTATGCACGTGATATATTTGCTACGCAAATGTGATAGGTATTTTACCCAAAAATCGGCTTGGGATTTTCGGCTGATTTGAATTATACCACAAAAATGTTATTTTGTAAATAAATATATAAAAAATGTTTGAAATTATAGCTTTAATGTGCTACAATAGTTTCAATAATGATTTTTTCGACAAAAGGAGAGGTATTATGTTATCAGATATCGAAATTGCCCAGAGCGCTAAGCTTTTGCCCATTAAGGAAATTGCAGAAAAGATTGGTCTTCTTGAGGAAGAGTATGAGCCTTACGGCAGATATAAGGCTAAAATCACAGACGATTTTATTAAGAGAATGGAGAATAAGCCAAACGGTAAGCTTATTCTTGTAACAGCTATTAACCCTACACCTGCAGGCGAGGGTAAGACTACTACAACAGTAGGTCTTGCTATGGCTATGAACAAGATTGGCAAAAACACAGTTATTGCCCTTCGTGAGCCTTCACTCGGTCCTGTATTCGGTATGAAGGGTGGCGCAGCAGGTGGCGGATACGCACAGGTGCTTCCTATGGAGGATATTAACCTTCACTTTACAGGTGACTTCAATGCTATCACTATCGCACACAATCTTTTAAGCGCTATTATTGACAACCATATGCAGCAGGGCAACGTCCTTGGCATTGACCCAAGACGTGTGCTTTTCCCCAGAGTCCTTGATATGAATGACAGAGCGCTTCGTAATATTGTAATCGGCCTTGGCTCCAAGGTTGACGGTGTTCCCCGTGAGGACCACTTTATGATTACTGTTGCAAGTGAGATTATGGCTATTCTTTGTCTTTCCGAATCTATTGCAGACCTTAAGACACGTCTTGGCAATATTCTTGTAGCCTATAAGTATGACGGAAGCCCCGTATACTGCCGTGACCTTGGTGTAAACGGCGCTATGGCAGCCGTTCTTAAGGACGCACTTAAGCCCAACCTTGTACAGACACTTGAAAATACACCTGCCCTTATTCACGGTGGTCCCTTTGCAAATATTGCCCACGGCTGTAACTCTGTTAAGGCTACCAAGCTTGCTCTTAAGCTTGGTGATTATGCAATTACAGAGGCAGGCTTCGGCGCTGACCATGGTGCAGAGAAGTTCTTTGATATTAAGTGCCGTTACGCAGGACTTAAGCCTGATGCAGTAGTTCTTGTTGCTACTGTTCGCGCTCTTAAGTATAACGGTGGCGTTGCTAAGGCTGACCTTGTAAACGAAAATCTTGATGCCCTTAAGGCAGGCGCTGTAAACCTTGAGGCTCATATTGATAACCTTCATAAGTACGGTGTGCCCGTAGTAGTGGCAATCAATCGCTTTGGCACAGATACAGAGGCTGAGCTTAAGGCTGTTGAGGATATCTGTAAGGCTAAGGGCGCTGAGTTTGCCCTCTCTGAGGTATTCGCTAAGGGTGGCGAGGGTGGAATTGACCTTGCCGAAAAGGTTGTTAAGGCTTGTGAAAAGGGTAGCAACTTCCACGTGCTTTACGGCGATGACCTTTCCATCAAGGAAAAAATTACTGTAATTGCCAAGGAAATCTACGGTGCTGCCGACGTTAAGTTTGACGCACAGGCATCTAAGGCTATCGCAGAGTTTGAGGCCCTTTCTCCCGAATACTCAAAATTCCCCGTATGTATGGCTAAGACACAGTATTCACTCTCCGATGACCAGACTAAGCTTGGACGTCCCACAGGCTTTACACTTACTGTAAGAGAGGTTAAGCTCTCTGCAGGCGCAGGCTTTATTGTAGCCCTTACAGGCGCAATTATGACAATGCCCGGCTTACCTAAGGTTCCCGCTGCTATGAAGATAGACGTGGACGATAACGGTAAGATTACAGGACTTTTCTGATATGACAGAATATTTGTCAAATTCAACAGAGCAGACTGAGGAGATTGCCACAGTCCTTGCGTCCCGTCTTAAAAAGGGTGACTTTGTTGCCATGTACGGCGACCTTGGCGTTGGCAAGACTGCCTTTGTCCGTGGACTTGCAAGAGTTCTTGCCCCCACAGCCTCAGTCAAAAGCCCTACCTACACCGTTGTAAATGAATACAAGGGTGAAAAATGTAAGCTGTTTCACTTTGACGTGTACCGAATCACCGATGACGATGACCTTTATTCAATCGGCTTTTACGATTACATAAAAAGAGGTATTTCCGTATGCGAATGGAGTGAAAATATTCCATGGGCTATTCCCGATAATGCCGTTAAGGTAACTATTGAGCGTGTGCCCGAAGATGTAAATAAAAGAAAGATTACTATAATATGAAGATACTTGCTCTTGATTCCTGTATGAACACATCATCAGTGGCGCTTCTTGAGGATGAGAAGCTTATCGCTTTATATACAGTCAATACAAACAATACCCACAGCGAAACTCTTTTGCCTATGATTAAAAATCTTCTTTCAACAGCCGATGTTGATATTGAGGATATAGATGCCTATGCCGTGTCCTACGGCCCCGGCTCCTTCACAGGCGTGCGCATCGGTGTTTCAACCGTCAAGGGTCTTGCCTTTGGCAGAAATAAGAAGTGCGTTGAGGTTAGCACAATTGAGGCTCTCGCATCTAATTTGGAGGGCTTTGAGGGTATAATTTGCCCTGTTATGAACGCCCGTCGAGGACAGGTCTACACAGGTATTTTCAAGGGTGAAAATCGCCTTATGGACGATGAGTGCATGATGCTTTCCGACCTTGTGCCCATTCTTGAAAATTACAATGAAAGGATTTATTTCGTAGGCGACGGCTACGACCTTGCAATCGATTATAAAATAGCAAATACTCAGTACACTCCCGAGGCTCTGCGATATGCAAACGGATATTCCGTGGGCAAGGTGGCATATAAAAAGATAATGTCGGATATGTGTGTTACCGATGCACAGCTCCGTGTAAATTATCTCCGTAAGCCACAGGCAGAGAGAGAAAGAGAAGAAAGATTAAAAAGTGAGGAAAAGATATGAAAAAACCTATTGCAATCGCATCTGACCACGCAGCTCTCAAGCTTAAGAGAGAGCTTATGAAGCATTTTGACGAAATAGGCGTTTCCTACGTTGACTACGGTACATACGATGAAAAGAGCTGTCACTATCCGGAATACGCAAAGAAGCTTTGCGATGCAATAAATGAGGGCAAGAATGACCTTGGTATCCTTGTTTGCGGTACAGGCATCGGTATGAGCATGGCAGCAAATAAGTGTAAGGGCATTCGTGCAGCTGTTTGCTCCGATACCTTCAGCGCAAGATTTACACGTCTTCACAATGATGCAAACGTGCTTTGCATGGGTGAAAGAACCATAGGCCCCGGCCTTGCGTGTGATATTGCCGATATCTTCCTTAACACAGAGTTTGAGGGTGGCAGACACAAGACAAGAGTAGATATGTTCATGGCTTTTGAAAATGAATAATTATAAAGGAGAATAGATTAATGAAGAAGGTATACTTTATTACAGGTAGCCAGGACCTTTACGGTGAAGAGGTTCTTTTGCAGGTTGCAGAGGACAGCAAGGTTATTGCAAGCTACCTTAATGACAAGATTGACGGTGTTGAAATTGAATACTGCTCAACTGTAAGAGATGAGGCAAGCTGCGTTGAGGCTTGCGCCAAGGCAACAAACGATAAGGACTGCATCGCTGTTATCACATGGATGCACACCTTCAGTCCTGCTAAGATGTGGATAAAGGGTCTTCAGTTCCTTAAGAAGCCTCTCCTTCATTTCCACACACAGGCAAACGAAAAGCTTCCCTACGATGAAATTGATATGGACTTTATGAACCTTAACCAGACTGCACACGGTGGACGTGAGTATGCATTTATGTGTACACGCCTCGGTGTTAAGCGTGAGGTTGTCGTTGGCTACTATAAGCATGAGGATGTAATCGAAAAGATTAAGAAGTTTATTGACGTTGCAAGAGCAGTTGATTTCTCAAAGAACCTTAATGTTGCTATGTTCGGCAGCAATATGAGAGAGGTTTCCGTTACTGACGGTGACAGAGTAGAGAGCCAGATTAAGTACGGCTGGAACGTAAACTACTACGGCATCGGCGACCTTGTTGCCCTTGTTAATGCAGTTACAGATGAGGAGCTTAATGCCAAGATGGCAGAGTACAATGAGCTCTACGTAATGAATACAGATAACCTTGACTCCGTTAAGGAGCAGGCTAAGTACGAAATTGCCCTTGATAAGTTTATGCAGGCAGGTAACTTCGGTGCTTACACAGATACATTCCAGGATCTTCACGGTCTTCGTCAGCTTCCCGGTCTTGCAACTCAGAGAATGATGGGCAAGGGCTACGGCTTCGGTGCTGAGGGTGACTATAAGACAGCAGCGCTTGGCGCTATCTTCTGGGAAATGGCTAAGGGCAGAAATGGCTCAACAGGCTTTATGGAGGACTACACCTATGACTTTACAAAGGGTGAGGAGGTAGTTCTTGGCGCTCATATGCTTGAGGTTTCTCCCGACTTTGCATCAACTCAGCCGAAAATTGAGGTTCATCACCTTGGTATCGGTGGCAAGGAGCCCCCTGCACGTCTTGTATTTGACGGTGTAGACGGCGACGGTGTTGCAGTATGTATGGTTGATATGGGTAACCGCTTCCGTCTTATCTGCGCAGCAATTGAGCTTGTAAAGCAGCCTAAGGATATGCCAAAGCTTCCTGTTGCAAGAATTATGTGGAAGCTTAAGCCCGACCACGCAACAGGCGCAGCAGCTTGGATTTACGCAGGTGGCGCACACCACACAGTAGTTTCCACAGCTCTTACAGTTGAGGACGTTCGCCTCTTTGCTAAGCTTACAGATACTGAGCTTGTAGTAATCGACGATAAGACAGACCTTGCAAAGCTCCAGAGCGAGCTTGATATGCTTGACCTTCTTGCAAAATTAAAATAATTTGCAAGATAAATCAAATAGTATTTATTAACACTTTTTAGTGTTTAAAAAAGGACAGAGAACACTCTGTCCTTTTTCTGTTAATTTGTATCTCTTTTTTATCCTTAATTATAAGGTAGGGTTTCCCATATGGAGTGCCCATATGGAGTCCCCATATGAGGTGCCCATATGTAGAAATAGAAATAGATATAGAATTAGAACTAGAGCTAGAGCTGATGGAGAGGGGGTGTGGGGGAGAGGACTCCTTCCGTCACGACAAGTCGTGCCACCTCCCTCAAAGATGGAGGCTTATTGAGAAAAAATGCGGTTTTTTAAAATTATATATACTACGTATATATAAAAGTCTAACGTTTTCTAACGCTTTCTATATTGTATAATGGTGTCAGTAGGAAGAAAGGAGGTGTATATATGAGAAAACAAAAGAAGCCGGCATTTTTATTTTATCCGTCAGATTTTTTGTTGGAATGCTCACTTATGTCAGATGAAGAAATAGGAAAATATGTTAAGGTATTTTGTAATTTTCACTTTCATGGTCATCTTAGTCAAGGCGAAATTGACAGACTGTGTGGAGGGCATTATGACAAAATATTCAAGAATCTGACTAAGGATGAAAACGGATTATATTATTATCTGAGAATGGATAATGATAAGGAAAAGCATACAACCTATGTTGACGGAAGAATGAAAAATCTTTCCGGTGGCAAAAAAGCAGCTAAGGGGCAGAAAATGGAAAGCTCCTTTGATGCTGATGATTATTATGCGGCAGCCCTTGCAAGAAGTAATGAGTATTACAAGAATAATAATGCGAATAATACACAGGCTACTGAATAATATTCAGACGAAAAGTGAAAATATGCATAAATTATGCAACGGTTTCGCGCATATATTATAAAAAGGGAAAAATATTTTCAATTTTAGTGAAAAAATATTCAAAAACCCCTTGACAAGCACAGGGCAAAGTAATATAATAGGAGCATATTTTTGAAATTTTATTCACAAGGAGATATAAAAAATGAACAAAAAGGATATTAAAAAGGTAGTTCTCGCATACTCAGGAGGACTTGATACATCAATCATTATTCCGTGGCTTAAAGAAAACTACAACAACTGTGAGGTTATTGCAGTTTCCGGTAATGTAGGTCAGGCAGACGAGCTTGAGGGTCTTGAGGAAAAGGCACTTAAGACAGGCGCATCCAAGCTTTATATTGAGGACCTTACAGAGGAGTTTGTAAACGATTATATTATCCCCACAGTTAAGGCAGGCGCACTTTATGAGGAATATATGCTTGGCACATCCTTTGCACGTCCTATTATTGCAAAGAGAATTTGTGAAATCGCCCTTGCAGAGGGAGCAGATGCTATCTGCCACGGCTGTACAGGTAAGGGTAATGACCAGGTTCGCTTTGAGCTTGCTATCAAGGCATACGCTCCTGATATGCATATTATCGCTCCTTGGCGTGAGTGGAGCATCAAGTCACGTGAGGAGGAAATCGAGTATGCAGAGGCACACAATGTTCCCCTTAAGATAAACCGTGAAACTAACTATTCCAAGGACAAGAACCTCTGGCATTTAAGCCACGAGGGACTTGACCTTGAGGATGCAGGCAATGAGCCTATGTATGAGAAGAAGGGCTTCCTTGAGATGAGCGTTTCTCCTCTTCAGGCACCCGATAAGCCTACATATATCACCCTTGATTTTGAGCAGGGTATTCCCGTTGCATTCAACGGTGAAAAGATGAGTGCAAAGGATATCATCCTTAATCTTAATAAGGTAGGCGGAGAAAACGGCATCGGTCTTCTTGACATTGTTGAAAACCGTCTTGTAGGTATGAAATGCCGTGGCGTGTACGAAACTCCCGGTGGAGCAATTTTGTACTTCGCCCACAACTATCTTGAAACACTTTGTCTTGACAAGATGACAATGCACAAGAAACAGGAGCTTGCAATTACCTTTGCAGACCTTGTATACAACGGTCAGTGGTACACACCTCTCCGTGAGGCGCTTTCCGCATTTGTTGATAAGACACAGGAGAATGTAACAGGTAAGGTTAAAATCAAGCTCTATAAGGGCAATATGATTAAGGCAGGCGCTTGGAGTGACTATTCACTTTACTCTGAGGAGATTGCAACCTTTGGTGAGGATAACGTTTATAATCAGGCTGACAGCGCAGGCTTTATCAACCTTTTCGGTCTTCCCATCAAGGTTCAGGCGCAGGTAAACGCAAAAAACGCAAAATTGAAATAGGCTCCTTCCTAGAGGGAGCTGGCACCGAAGGTGACTGAGGGAGTGTTATTTGTAGAAAAACTCCTTCCACCACTAGCGTGGTCCCCCTCCCTCGGTGAGGGAGGCAAAACAGGCGCAGGTAAACGCAAAAAACGCAAAATTGAAATAATTTTGCAATGAATTGCCTTTGGCATGAATTGCACTGCGGTGCATTGAGGCAATTCGATTCATAAGCATAGCTTCAATTCATTTGAAAAGGAAAAAACAACTATGGACAAAATGTGGGCAGGAAGATTTGAAAAATCACTTGACAAGGTGGCAGACGATTTTAATTCTTCCATTCATTTCGATAAAAAAATGTATAAGCAGGATATTAAGGGCTCTCTTGAGCATGCATCAATGCTTTGTGCAGTAGGTATCCTTAATGAAAAGGAGCTGTCTGATATTACAGACGGTCTTACCTCTATCCTTGATGACCTTAATAGCGGTGCGCTCACATTTGATGAAAACGCTGAGGACATTCATATGTTTGTAGAGGCAGAGCTTACAAAGAGAATAGGGGATACAGGCAAAAAGCTTCATACCGCAAGAAGCCGTAATGACCAGGTTGCCCTTGACCTTCGCCTCTATATGCGTGATGAGGCTAAGGATATTATAGCTCTTTTAAAGGAGCTTACCCTTTCACTGCTTAAGCAGGCAAAGGAAAATCAAATCACCATAATGCCCGGCTACACCCATTTACAAAGGGCGCAGCCTATTACCTTTGCTCATCATCTCCTTGCATACTGTATGATGCTTCTCCGTGATATTACAAGGATACAGGACGCAATAAAGCGTATGAATTATTCACCTCTTGGCTCCTGTGCCTTGGCAGGAACCACATATCCCACAGACAGGGATATGGTGGCAAAGGCTCTTTCCTTTGACGGAGTATGTATGAACTCTATTGACGGAGTATCCGACAGAGATTACTGCATAGAGCTTGAGGGCGCATTTGCAACGGTTATGATGCATCTTTCCCGTCTTTCAGAGGAGATAATCCTTTGGAGCAGCTGGGAATTTAAGTTTGTGGAGCTTGATGACTCCTACACCACAGGCTCCTCAATTATGCCACAGAAGAAAAATCCCGATATGGCAGAGCTGGTAAGAGGAAAAACAGGCAGAGTATACGGCGACCTAATGGCTACCTTGACTATGCTTAAGGGCATTCCCTTGGCATACAACAAGGATATGCAGGAGGATAAGGAGGCTATATTCGATGCCACCGAAACGGTTAAGAAGTGCTTACAGGTATTTATCCCCATGATAGCTACCATGAAGCCTATTCCGGAAAATATGTACAATGCGGCAAAGCGTGGCTTTATTAACGCCACCGACCTTGCCGATTACCTTACAAAGCGTGGCTTGCCCTTCCGTACCTCATACAAGATTGTAGGTACAATTGTTGGTAAGTGCGTTAAGGAAAACAAGACCCTTGACGAATTGACTATTCCCGAATATAAGGAATATTCCGAAATATTTGATAATGATTTATATGAGGAAATCTCTCTTGAAAGCTGTGTGGCAAAGAGAATTTCCAAGGGGTCAACAGGATATGAGTCCGTTAAGGAGCAGATAGAATACGTGGAGGCAATGCTTAAATGAAAAAGGTTTTTATAGACGGTAAGGCAGGCACCACGGGACTCAGAATTGCGGAAAGACTTGCTATGCGAGATGATGTTGAAATCATCTCGCTTTCCGACGATTTAAGGAAGAATGCAGATGCACGTAAGAAAATCATAAATGAGGCAGATATTGTATTTCTTTGCTTGCCCGATGCTGCTGCCATTGAGGCTGTCAGCATGGTGGAAAACGAAAATACGGTTATAATAGATGCCTCAACTGCCCACAGGACAAATCCCGACTGGGCATACGGCCTTGCAGAGCTTGGCAAGGAATTTGAAAATAAAATAAGGGATAGCAAAAGGATAGCAGTGCCCGGCTGCCACGCAAGTGGATTTATTGCCCTTGTATATCCCCTTATTAAAAACGGGATAATATCTGATGATATATTGCTTACTGCCCATTCAATTACAGGATACAGCGGTGGTGGTAAGGGTATGATTGCCGACTATGAGGCAGAGGGCAGAGATACACTCCTTAAGGCGCCAAGACAGTATGGCATCGCCCAGAAGCATAAGCACCTGCCGGAAATGGTTAAGCTTACAGGACTTAAGAATGCCCCTGTATTTTGTCCCATAGTGTCCGATTTTTATTCGGGCATGGAGGTAACCGTTCCTTTATTTAAGGAGCAGCTTTTAAGGGGCAATATTGAGGATATTAAAAATATATACAGACAGCTTTATAATACACCCATTATCTCCTTTAATGAGGGTAACGATGAGGGTGGCTTTATATCAGCTAACAAATACAGTAACAAGGATACAATGAGCATTGAGGTATACGGCAACGATGACAGGATTTTACTTGTCGCAAGATATGACAATCTTGGCAAGGGCGCATCGGGTGCAGCCGTTGAATGCCTTAATATAAAGCTTGGCTGTGATAAGACCAAGACACTTGAGATATAGGAGCGATTATGAAGATTATAGACGGCGGCGTTTGCGCTGCAAGGGGCTTTCTTGCCAACGGTATTCATTGTGGAATAAGAAAGAACAAGGCAAAAAAGGATTTGGCCCTTATCTATTCTGAAGCGAAGGCAGCAGTTGCCTCTGTTTACACAACAAACAAGGTTAAGGGTGCACCCCTTACAGTTACCAAGAATAATATTGCAGACGGCTACGCACAGGCTATTATCTGTAACAGCGGTAATGCCAATACCTGTAACGCAAACGGTATTGAAATCGCTGAGGCAATGTGTCAGCTTACTGCCGATGCACTTAAAATAGACAAGACTGATGTGGTGGTTGCATCAACGGGTGTAATCGGTCAGCCCCTTGATATTACCCCTATTGCAAACGGTATGAAGGAGCTTACACAGGGTATTACAAGGGCTAAAAGCCGTGATGCCGCTGAGGGCATTATGACCACAGATACACGTCTTAAGGAGATAGCAGTCAGCTTTGAGCTTGACGGCAAGGAATGTAAGATAGGCGGTATTGCCAAGGGCTCAGGTATGATTCATCCAAATATGGCAACTATGCTTGTATTTATTACAACAGACTGTAATATCAGCCCTGAAATGCTTCAGAGGGCGCTTTCAAGCGATATTGCCGATACCTTTAATATGGTAAGCGTTGACGGAGACACATCAACCAACGATATGGTAACAGTCCTTGCCAACGGTAAGGCGAAGAATAAGAAAATCACATCAGAGGGCGAGGATTTCAATACCTTTATGAAGGCGCTTAATACCGTTACAGTTTACCTTTGCCGTTGCATCGCAGGTGACGGAGAGGGCGCTACCAAGCTTCTTGAGTGTGAGGTAAGCGGTGCTAAGGATATTAAAAATGCCAAGACCGTTGCAAAGAGTGTAATCTGCTCATCACTTGTAAAGGCTGCCATGTTCGGCTCAGATGCCAACTGGGGCAGAGTTCTTTGCGCTATCGGCTACAGCGGAGCAGAGGTAGACGTAAATAAGGTAGACGTTTCCTTTAAGTCCGCAAAGGGAGAAATCCTTGTTTGCAAGGACGGCGCAGGAGTGGAATTTTCTGAGGATATTGCTAAGGAAATTCTTCTGGAAAAGGAAATTACAATCGTTGTGAAATTAGGGGACGGCAACGCATCAAGCGTGGCTTGGGGCTGTGACCTTACCTACGATTACGTAAAAATAAACGGAGATTACCGTACGTAAATGCAAAATTGAAACAATTTTGCAATGAATTGCTAAAGCATGAATTGCACTGCGGTGCATAGGAAAGGTAATTCAATTCATGACACGGAGTGTCAATTCAAGGAGCAAAGCGAGAATTCATGAAGCAAAGCTTCAATTCATTACGGAGATATATTATGTCACTAGAAATAAGCAATGCGCATCGCGCTGAAATACTTACTCAGGCATTGCCCTATATACAGAAATATTACGGCAAGATTGTAGTAATCAAATACGGTGGAAACGCCATGATAAATGACCAGCTTAAGCAACAGGTTATGGAGGATATTGTCCTTTTGCACCTTGTAGGCGTAGAGGTTGTCCTTGTTCACGGCGGCGGCCCCGAAATTACAGAAACTCTTAAAAGAATGGGCAAGGATTCCATTTTTATGAACGGACTTCGTGTTACCGATAAGGAAACCGCCGACGTTGTACAGATGGTTCTTGCAGGTAAAATAAATAAAAGCCTTGTAAATCTTCTTCAGATAAAGGGTGGCGCTGCCATCGGTCTTTCAGGTCTTGACGGACATATGATAAAGGCTGAAATGAAGGACGAAAGCCTTGGCTACGTGGGTGAGATTACCGATGTTGATATTAAGCCCATTATCGACCTTATAAACAACGATTACATTCCCGTAGTGTCCACCATCGGCTGCGACGAAAAGGGTAATGTATACAACATCAATGCAGACACCGCAGCTGCCTATATCGCAGGTAAAATGAGGGCAGAGCGTCTTATTACAATGACAGATATTGAGGGTATTTTAAGAGATAAGGATGACCATACCTCAATTATTCAGTGCCTTGATACAGAGGAGGCTAAGGAGCTGTTTAAGACAGGAGTTATCTCAGGAGGTATGATACCCAAGGTGCAGTGCTGTATTGATGCTATCGAAAAGGGCGTAAGTAAGGTTACCATTCTTGACGGACGTGTTCCTCACGCACTTCTTATAGAAATGCTTACCGATGAGGGCGCAGGAACTATGGTGGTGAAAAATAAAGATGATGAATAATGTTAAGCTTGATGATAAGGAATACGTAGCCTCAACCTACGGTCGCTTCGATTTGCAGATTGTAAAGGGTAAGGGCTCCTACGTTTACGATGAAAAGGGCAAGGAATATATAGATTTGAATACAGGTATAGCGGTAAACACCTTTGGCTACTGCGATAAGGAGTGGATAGATGCGGTAAACAGTCAGCTGTGCGCATTTCAGCACACCTCAAACCTGTATTATCAAGAGCCTTGTGTTCGCTTGGCTCAGCTTCTTTCACAGCGTACAGGCTGTAAAAAAACCTTCTTTTCAAACTCAGGCGCTGAGGCAAACGAATGCGCCATTAAGGTGGCAAGAAAGTGGGCCCTTGATACTAAGGGTGAGGGATACCACAATATTATCACCTTAAAGAACAGCTTCCACGGAAGAACTATTACAACCCTGTCTGCCACAGGACAGGATTCCTTCCATACAATCTTTAATCCCTTTACCGAGGGCTTCCTTTACGCAGAGGCGAACAATCTTGCCTCTGTTGAAGCGTTAGTAGACAAATCTTGCTGCGCCATTATGATGGAGCTTTGTCAGGGTGAGGGTGGAGTAATGAAGCTTACAAAGGAATTTGTAGACGGTGTTATTTCAATAGCCAAGGAGAAAAATCTTCTTGTGATAATTGATGAGGTGCAGACAGGCAACGGCAGAAGCGGTAGCCTTTACGCATTTCAGGAGTACGGAATTGTCCCCGATATAGCTACTACGGCAAAGGGACTTGGAGGCGGATTGCCCATCGGTGCAACCATGATGTTTGAAAAAACCGCAGATGTTTTAACTGCAGGAACTCACGGCTCTACCTTTGGTGGCAACCCCGTAGCCTGTGCAGGCGCAATTAATATAATCGAAAGAATTGATGATGATTTGCTAGGAGAGGTAAAATCAAAATCAGAGTATATCATAAATGAGCTTACAGGCGCAGAGGGAATAAAATCCGTAAGCGGAATAGGTCTTATGCTTGGCATTGAAACAGAAAAAGATGCCTCAGAGGTTGTAAAAGCCTGTATGGAAATGGGCGCTTTACCTATCAAGGCAAAGAATAAGGTAAGATTACTTCCTGCCCTTAATATCCCTATGGACGCTTTGAAAAAGGCTGTTGAGATTATTAAGCTGGCAGCTAAGGGAGAATAATATGAAATTTAAGTATTCAAAAAAGAATATAGGCTTTTTAAAGGGCAGAGATTTTTTAAAGCTTCTTGATTATACACCGGAGGAAATAGAAGCGCTTATAGACCTTGCAGCTGAGCTTAAGTATAAGAAAAAGAAGGGTATTGCCCACGATTATTTCAAAGGCAAGAATATAGCTCTTATCTTTGAAAAGACAAGCACACGTACACGCTGCAGCTTTGAGGTGGCAGCACACGACCTTGGAATGGGCGTTACATATCTTGACCCCACAGGCTCACAGATAGGCAAAAAGGAAAGCATTGCAGATACTGCAAGGGTTCTTGCATCTATCTATGACGGTATTGAATACCGTGGATACGGGCAAAAGATAGTAGAGGAGCTTGCCAAGTATTCAAGGGTTCCTGTTTGGAACGGACTTACAAATGAGTTTCACCCTACACAAATTCTTGCAGACTTCCTTACCATTAAGGAGCATTTTGGCACTCTTAAGGGAATAAAATTTGTTTATATGGGCGATGCCCGTTACAATATGGGTAACTCACTTATGGTGGGCTGCGCCAAAATGGGTATGGACTTTGTTGCCTGCGCACCGGAAAAGTATTTCCCAAGTGCAGCTTTAGTGGCAGAGTGCGAAAAAATCGCCAAGGAAACAGGTGCGACTATCACCCTTGAAAGCGACAAGGCTAAGGCACTTAGTGGCGCTAATGTAATCTACACAGACGTGTGGGTTTCCATGGGAGAGCCCTATGAGGTATGGGAGGAGCGCTTAAGTGAGCTTTATCCTTATCAGGTAAACAGTCAGGCTATGGCAATGGCAGATAAAAATGCTGTGTTTATGCACTGTCTGCCTGCATTCCACGATTTAAAGACAGGCATAGGCAAGGAAATAGGCGAAAAGTTCGGCTATGACGCACTTGAGGTAACCGATGAGGTTTTTGAGTCTGATGCATCTATAGTTTTTGAGGAAGCAGAGAACAGAATGCACACCATTAAGGCAGTCATTGCTTCAACGATTTGAAGCAAGCCTGCAATGATATAAATTCGCCTCTGCGAATTTATGATATATTTGCTACGCAAATGTGATATATCGGCTGTGCCGATGTGATATATTCGCTGTGCGAATGTTATTAAAGAAATAAGAAAAAGAGCAAGTCAGACTTGCTCTTTTTTGCGATATATTCGCCTTGCGAATGCGATATAGCGTTGATAGCTACGATATACCTCGCTATGCTCGGTGCGATATGATATAAATCCTTTTCGCCCATCAGGGCATATCGTTTTCCAACAGAAAATATCGCTTCCCTTGGAAATATCGCAAATCCGTAAGGATTTATATCGCTGAATAATGCACAGCATTATTCATAAAAGCTGTGGTTACCGATTTTGGCAAAGAAGGGTCGGTTTTTTGATACCCAGCTTCCCGGCGCCTTGACGGGGTTGACAAAATAGATTATCTTGTCACTTACGGTGTAGCCCTCAAGACAGATTTTTGCTGCCGCAATGCTTTCTGCATTAGGTGTTTTATAAATTGTACCGTTTGCGGTAGGGGAGAACTGTACGCCGTAGCGCTTATCAAAAATAACTCCGTAGATAGTGTTGGGATATGCCCTTGAGCGCACTCTGTTAAGAATAACATTTCCAACAGCTATCTTGCCACGAAGGGGCTCAGCACCGCTTTCTGCGTAGATAATTCTTGACAGCCAGTACACCTCATCCTCACGGTAAAACCTTGCCCCCGACATAATTCCGCCGCTGCCACGGGTAATTCTGAAGCCGTGTAGGGCGCTATCCCAGCTGATTTTAGCATCAAATGCCTTGGCAAGAAGCAATACAGGGGCATACATAGTGCCTGAGCGCATATAAATGGGCGCCTCAGTGTACAGATATCTGCCGTTTGCGATTATGTAGTTGCTTCCGTCCTTACATTCAAGGGTAAGATTGTTTGTTTTTACTGTAAGGGTGCGAGTAGAGGAGCTGTATGTAACCTTGGCATCAGGGTACATAGTAGTGGAAAACTTACGTATTCCCACATAGGTGGTATTATACTGCACCTGCACGTTTCCGTAGTATCTGTCTCCGTCAATAATAATGCTTACTCCGCCCGATGCGTTCAGAGGAAACGCCATAAGGCCTACAAGCATACAAAGGAAAACAGCAAAGGAAACAGCTCTTTTCATTTTATGTCCTTTCCTTATTCATGCATGATAATATCTTAAATTGTAAAAATTGCGCATAATTACTCTAATATTGTAGCATAGGAAAAATAGAAAATCAAGGAACAATATTTGGTAAGGAAAATTAAGGAAAAATGGGGTTATGTGTAGATTATTCCTTTTTAATTATACTTCTTGCCCACCTTATATCTGCCCGTGAAATTGCACCTGTCAGCACAGAGAATACAAGATATACAGCAGCGGTTAAAATAATTTCCCAGCTTAGCCTTAAATAGCTGACTGTTACTGTGGGACTGAAAATATGTCTTATAATAAATGTGGAAATTATAATAACGGCAAGGGGCTTTATAACCCACCTTGACACCGACGGGCAAAGACCTGTTATATTAAGCAGACGGATAAGGCTTGCCGAGGTGTTAAACAGCTCTGTAATAAAGATTGCAGACACGTACCCCTCAATTCCAAGGGTGGGAAGCAGAGTTAAAAGCAGAATTATACTGATAAGGGAGTCGGCAATATTTACCCTCATTGAGTAAATCTGCTCACCAAGACCCTTTAGCATAGTGTCCGTTGCCATATCAAGATACATAAGGGGGATAAGAGGGGCAAGAAGACGTATATACCGTGATGCCTCAGCGCTTTTGTACATAAGAATACCGATTTCGTGGGAAAAGGCCATAAATATGCCTGATACAAGGAGAGAAAACAAAAGGGTCACGCTTATAACTCTGCCAACTATATATTTTATTCTTTTCCTGTGTCCCTCTGCCTGTGATGAGGAAAGCTCAGGCACCAAGAGAGAGGAAAAGGCGCTTAAAATTGCGCTTGGGAAATATAAAAGAGGAATTACCATTCCGTGGAGAACTCCGTAGGAGGCAAGGGCAGACTTGAAATCTGCTCCGTTTTTTCTTAACCCAAAGGGGATAATAAGATGCTCAACTGTGGAAAGGGCAGAGCGCACATAGGCGCTGATTGCCACGGGAAAGGCTAAACCGAAAACCTCACTGAAATTATGGCTTTTTTCGGAAAGGTGGGTAACGTACCCCCGTTTTTGACTTATTTTTTCGGAAAAGCCGTGCTTTTTCCTGTCAAAAATATAAAGAAGCAGATATACAAGGGTGCTGCCAACCTCTGCAATTGCGCCCCCACAGATTACAGCCATACACCCGTCCTCTACGGAGTCTGCAAGGCAGAGAAAGAGAGAAACAACGGCAATAATTTTTATCCCCTGCTCACTTATCTGGGCAATTACATTTTTATATACCCTTTGCACCCCACAGAAATATCCGTTTAAGGTAGAGGATATGGCAATAAGGGGCAGAGTAAGGGCAAGTACTCTAAGAGGGCGTATTGTTCGGTAGTCCTTTAAAAGCAGAGTGCCTATATTTTCTGCGCTGATAAGCAAAACTACTGTTGCAGTAATAGAAAAAATAAGGGCATAGGAAATGCCGTTTCTCAGGATTTTTCCAAGAGACGTGTATGAATTCTTATCGGGAATACCGTAATTTTCCTTGTAGCTTGCAGATATTAAGCGCACCATACAAAGATTTATACCCGATGTGGCAACAGTAAGAGAAAAGCCGTATACGCTGCTAATAAGGGTAATAATACCCATACCCTCAGCGCCGATTTTTGATGTAATGTACGCATTAAAGGTAACACCGATGCCACGCAGAAAAATGGTGGCAAGGGCAAGGAGAATACCGTTTAAAAAATATTTTTGTACCCTTTTTATATTACCCACCCCCTTTAGAAAATTTATATGACCGAAAAGGGAGCTTTATCATTGATTTTTACATTTTTATATGATAATATATTATTGAATTGAGGTGATTTTATGGAATGGCTTTCCCGTACCGAAATGCTTTTCGGCGCTGATAAGGTGTCCTTGCTTAAGGATAAAAGAGTTATTGTTTTCGGTGTTGGCGGAGTAGGTGGATATGTGTGTGAGGCGCTATCACGAAGTGGTGTTGGCACAATTGATATAGTTGATAACGATACTGTGTCCCTGTCCAATATTAACAGACAGATTATTGCCCTTACCTCCACAGTAGGTATGCCAAAGGTAGAGGTAATGGAAAAGAGAATGAGGGATATTAACCCTCATATTAATGTACACGCCTACAACACCTTTTATATGCCCGATAAGGCAGAGGAATTTGACTTTTCCTCCTATGATTATATAATTGACGCAATCGACACAGTAAGCGGTAAAATCAGCCTTGCAGTAGAGGGAGAGCGCTGTGGCACTCCCGTAATTTCCTCAATGGGCGCAGGGAATAAAACTGACCCTACTGCCTTTAAGGTGACGGATATTTATAAAACCTCCGTTTGCCCTCTTGCCCGTGCAATGCGAACAGAGCTTAAAAAAAGAGGGGTGAAAGCCCTCAAGGTAGTCTATTCAGAGGAAAAGCCCGTTACCCCCATTTATCCTGAGGATATGGAGCTTACAAGAAAGATGCCCCCTGCCTCCTGTGCATTTATCCCCTCAGTTGTGGGACTGATTGTAGCATCTGAGGTGCTGAAGGATTTGATTTCACCCACGTGAAATCAAATCAATGAATTGCAACGGTGTTGCATGAATTGCTAACCCATGAATTGGCTATGCCGTGAATTGCCTTTCGGCATGATAAGATAGTTGCAATTCAATTCATGGAGTGCAAAGCACGAGAATTCATGGAACAAAGTGAGAATTCATGACACGGTAGTGTCAATTCATTAAAAAAAGGAACGGAAAATCCGTTCCTTTTGTTTTTATTTGACTTGCTTTATTCAGCAAAGCTCTTACCACAAGCAGGGCAGATAAGATCTGCAGGATCAAGCTCATTGTCAAAGCAGATTGTTTCGCTGCAGTGGGGGCACATAGCCTCCATAAAATCTTCGCAGTCGCACTCGTCATCGCAGCAGTCGCACTCATCGTCGCAGCAACAATCACAGTCCTCATCATCACAGCAACCGCAATCGCACTCATCGTCCTCGCACTCGTAAACGTATTCCTCTACGTCGCCAAGGTCGTGGTCAAGCTCCTCAATGTAATCGCCGAGAACTGCAACCTCATCATCAATGTCGGCGATTGTTTCGCATACATCGGAGAGAAGGTCGAGAATAGCCTTGAGCACCTTGCCCTCAGCCTTTGTTTCATCAAGGTTAAGTCCGTCTGCAAGACCCTTTATATAAGCACATTTTTCAAGAATATCCATTTC
>JAZQKP010000012.1:0-9576 GCA_045542275.1 Eubacteriales bacterium
CCAAGCGGTCTTAGGAAGACAATTAAACTCACCAACTCCTTGGCTCACAGAACGACATGGCTACGATCCGACTTACATTTGGTCTGCCCACTATTGCAATTATAGGTTTAGCCATTTTATACCTCCTGTAATCCCAAAATCGCCTCAACAAAGGACGCACCGTCTGTATTGGCAATTTCTATTTTAACTCCAAGCTCCTTGCTTAAGCCGTCAAGTGAGGTTCCACATAAAAATAAATCTCCCTCAGCTCTCAGCATATTTCTTGGAAGAATAAGACATTCTCCAAGGTCACAACCACTCAGCTGATTAATCATATCAACACCTGTTACAAGTCCGCTTACGGTAACAGAATGTCCGAAGAAATCATTAAGCACCTTATAAACCTTGCAGTCTATATTCTTACATTTTTTCTGAATTTTCTTAACCATCTGACATATAAAATCATATGCAGCAGCGCCGGTTGCGACAGATATATTCCGTTTTATTTCCCGTTCCTCTAAAGACAACGTCTTTAGAAATCCGTCAACCTCACACTCAAATGAACGAAGCATACCTACTCCATTGTCAATCTGGCTGTAATCCTCGTAGTATTCATCCTTGGGAAGCTTTTTGCCTGCCATAAGATAAAATTCATCAGAGCAGAAAAATAAATTTTTTCCGTATTTTTTACTGTATTTCTTGTTAATTTTCTCAACCTGGGAAATAACATCCTTTGACGATTGCTTATCAAAGCCACGCAAGGGGTAAAGGTTATCTCTGAATTTTGTAAGTCCTGAGGGAACGATACAAACGCTTCTCAGATTCGGATAATACTTAGCCAAATCGCCAAGCGAGCGTGTAAGCTCCTCTCCGTCGTTTATACCACGGCACAATACAATCTGACCGCAAATTTCAATGCCTGCATCTGCAAGAAGGTCAATATATGAAAGCACCTCTCCTGCTTTTTTATTGTGCATCATTTTGCATCTTAATTCGGGGTTTGTGGTATGGACCGAAATATTGACAGGAGAAATGTGCATTTCAATAATTCTGTCAATATCCTTTCTTTCCAGGTTAGTAAGTGTTATGTAGTTGCCGTGAAGGAAGGACAAGCGAGAGTCATCGTCCTTAAAATACAAGGTCTCACGCAAGCCCTTAGGCAGCTGATCTATAAAACAGAAAATACATTTATTTTCACATCTGTGCTTTTTATCCATAAGAGGTGTCTCAAAGTCGAGACCGATATCGTCATACAGCTCCTTTTCGATAACAAAATCAAGCTCTGTATCCCTCTTAATTTTTATGACAATGCGCTTCTCTGCAAGGTAAAATCTGTAATCTAAAACGTCGGTAATCTCATGTCCGTTAATGCTTATAAGCATATCATTTTCCTGTATACCCACAAGCTGAGCAAGGGACCCGTCTGTTATCCTTTCAATTTTAACCATTTTAAAATTCCTCTTTTGCGCATTATTAGTCTATTATATATTATAAACTAAATAAATATAAAAATCAACCGTCAGGACACAAATATTTATTAATTTTTTCAAGGGCAGATTTCTCAATTCTGGACACGTATGACCGGGAAATGCCCAAAATCTCCGCTACCTCTCTTTGCGTATATATCTTTGTATTTCCAAGTCCGTAACGCATAATAATTATCTGCTTCTCCCTATCCTCAAGCTTATCTCGAATAAATTCAAGAGCCTTTGTTATTTTGATTTTTTTGTCCACATCATCAGCAATAGTATCCTCTGTGCAGATTATATCAATGTAGGTTAAAGGATTCCCATCCTTATCCACATCTATGGTATCATTAAGAGAAACCTCGTAGCCGAGCTTTTTCTGGCTGCGAAACAGCATCAAAATTTCATTTTGAATACATTTTGCACCATAGGTTGCAAATCTTGTTCCGTTTTCAAAGTTAAATGAATCAACAGCCTTTATTAGACCTATTGTGCCGACAGAAATCAAATCCTCTGTATTTTTGTTTGAAATATAGTATTTTCTGACTATATGTGCAACAAGACGCAGATTATGCTCTATAAGCTTATCTCGTGCCTTCATATCCCCTTGTCTGCACCTCTTAAAGCATTCTCTTTCCTCCTCTGCGCTAAGAGCCTCAGGAAACTTTTGCGCCTGCTCTACTTCTAAAACCATGTATGCAATATGCATAATTATTGAAAAAATATTCATTATTCATCACCTCATATAAAGTATATTTTTATTTGGACAAAAATTGCTTGTCAGGAAAAAATTACATAAGAGAAAGCGAATATATTTTCGATAAAAGCAAACACTAAACTCGACATAATGTCAAAATGGAGGAACACAAAATGTTAATAGATAGAATCGCGCTTCTTATTCTCATTGTCGGCGGTATTAACTGGGGCAGCATCGGTCTTTTCCAGTTCGATATTGTAGCATGGATATTCGGCGGTCAGGCAGCATTAATGTCTAGAATTATCTACGTCGCTGTTGCCCTTTGCGCCTTGTGGTGCGTATCTCTTCTCTTCAGAGAAAGAGTCACCGACGAAGACGAAACAGTTAACCATGTAAAATAAGAAAAAGCGATGGAAATCCATCGCTTTTTTAATTTTTATTTCATAAATGGTTTGTTTTTAAAAAGGTCTATTGATGATAAATAGTTTCCCATAAATGAGTAAAAAAATTTATCTAAAATTGCAGAAGCTTCAAATTGCTTTTTTACCTTTTTTTCACATTGCTTATAGTCTGCAAGCTTAGTTAAAATCGAAAAAGACACAGATTTCTTAATTTGCTTAAGATAAGCTCTGCCCTTTTCGTTTGCTCCTAAGAGAACGGTATATTCCGGAGCTGATTCAATCTCAAGGGTTTTAAGCGCTGTATACAAAACAATTCTACGAAGACGTGCGTAAGTATATGTTTTAGTAGTCAGCTTAGAAAAAAACTCTGAGGAACTTTTACTGTTTAAAGCTGTATCATAAATAAAATATTCTGCTCCGTCGGGAACATCGTAACAGCGTGAGATTTCCTCGGGAGATGACAGTAAAATGCTTCTGAAAAGAAAATCCTCTATTTCATGCTTGTCCGTATATTGCTTTTTTGCGATTAGATCTGCATACAGGTCTTCAAGCTCATTCGGTATGCCTATAAATGAATTATTATTCATAAAATATTCACGTATTGCAGATGCTGACATAAGGCTTGAAATGCTTAAATCATTATAATCAGCACCTTCTCTCTTAACAGTTATCGGTATAAGAGAGCTGTTATACTTTTTAATTGCACGAATGTATTCTACACCCAAAATATCGTTTGATTTTTTAGGCGCATTTATTCCTAAGCTTTCAAGCGCTGCATCACGTGCGCTTGAATACGATACTGTCTTGTTTTTCAGTAACTCCCTTATTTCACATTCAAACTCATCGCTTGATATAGCGTCTGCAACATCCTTGACATAATCAATACTGCCACTTTCAGTACCAAAGCATAAATGGGTAGCGCCAAGCATATGAGCAAGAAATACACCTGCAGATGCAAATACCTCAGCATTGGCTGAGCAAAAGGGATACGGTAGCTCAAGGACGCAGTCAGCACCGCAAAGCACGGCAGATCTTGCCCTGCTGTATTTATCAAAGAGTGCCACCTCTCCTCTTTGAGTGGCATTGCCTGACATAATGGAAATTACTGTGGCATTGGGATATTTTTCTTTGATTTTATCAATCTGATATTTATGCCCCTTGTGAAAAGGATTATATTCACAAATAATTGCAATAATCTCATTCATAGCCACACCTCCTAAAAAAAGACAAAGTTTTTTCCTTATTATGCTTGAAATCGTACTTCTTTTATTATATAATATACTTGATTTGATAATTTGTCAAGCAACATTTCGATTTGGAGGATTAAAAATGAAAGTACTCGTTGTAAACGCAGGTAGCTCATCACTCAAGTATCAGTTGATGGATACCAACACAGAAGAAGTTCTTGCTAAAGGTATTTGTGAAAGAATAGGCATCGAAGGAAGCCTTATCGAGCACAAGAAGGCTGACGGCACAAAGATTAAGAAGGTTACACCTATGGCTGACCACTCTGTTGCTACAGAGATTGTTGTAAGTATGCTTACAGATGCTGAATACGGCTGCATCAAGTCCATGGACGAAATTGAGGCTGTTGGTCACAGAATCGTACACGGTGGTCCTTACTTCTTTGAAAGCACATTGGTTACACCCGAGGTAGTTGATATCATTGACGAATGCTCTGAGTTTGCTCCTCTTCACAACCCTGCACATATTATGGGTATCAAGGGTTGCACAAAGGTTATGCCCAACACCCCTCAGGTAGTTGTATTTGATACAGCTTTCCATCAGACAATGCCCGCTAAGGCATATACATACCCCCTTCCCATTAAGATGGTTGAGGAGGATCACATCAGAAGATACGGTATGCACGGTACATCTCACCGTTTCGTTGCTACTGAGGCTATCAAGCTTCTCGGCGGCAAGAAGGACTCCAAGATTGTAACATGTCATATCGGTAACGGCTCCTCTATCTCCGCAGTTCGTGACGGTAAGGTTCTCGATACAAGCATGGGCTTCACACCTCTTGACGGTGTTGAAATGGGTACACGTTGCGGAGCTATCGACCCTGCTATCGTTCCTTACATCATGCAGAAGTATGACATTCCTGTTGAAAAGATTTCCGATTTTCTTAACAAGAAGTGCGGATTCCTCGGTGTTTCCGGTTACTCTTCTGACAGCCGTGATATTGAGGCTGCTATTCTTGGTAATTTTGATGAATCTCTTCCCACTTGCCCCAAGACAGAGGAAGAAAAGGCTGCAGTTCAGAAGCATGCGCTTCTCGCTGCTGAAATCCTTGCATATCAGGTTAAGAAGTACATCGGCTCCTACACAGCAGCTATGAACGGTCTTGATGCTGTTATCTTTACTGCAGGTATGGGTGAAAATAACCCTGAGCTTCGCGAGAGAGCTTGTACTGATATGGAATTCTACGGAATCAAGCTTAACAAGGAGCTTAACGCTAAGACACTCAGACAGCCTAACATCGTTGAAATCTCTGCTCCTGACTCTAAGGTTAAGGTATATGTTCTTCCTACAAATGAAGAGCTTATGATTGCGAGAGATACAGAGGCTTGCGTTAAGAACGCAAAATAATCAATTAAAATAAAATCCCGACCGAATCGGTCGGGATTTTTTTATTTTAGATAACACCCTTTTGAAGCATTACATTAGCATAAATTGCCTTTTCACTTGTAGCAATTATTGCATATGCCTTCTTTGCTTCTTCATAGAATGCGAAGCGCTCTATTGTTCCTACTGTAGCTGCACCACGGGGATCGTGGTTTGCAATAATTTCCTTATATGTATCCCATATAGGAGTTTTTGCATTGTCACCCTTCATAACCTCCATAAGAGAAACAGGCTTCTCAACATAGGTGTCAAGAGGGAAAACCTGCAAAATAGCATCAAGAAGCTCAGGAACGCCGTGTCCGTCACATCTTATTACAATTGCATTCTTACCCATGGATTCTGCAGGGAAATTTCCGTCTGCAATTACGATTCTGTCGCTGTGTCCCATTTCACAAAGAACCTTTAAAAGCTCAGGGGACAAAATTGGTGGGATTCCTTTTAACATACTTATTTCCTCCAAAATTAAATATCCTTAGCAAAACAAACAGATACGACACTTTTTGCTCCCATACGCAAAAGCAACGTTGCACAAGCATTAAGTGTTGCGCCTGTTGTTAATACATCGTCAATTAAAATAAATTTCTTGTCCTTTACGTCAATATCATTAAGCGGAACAAATGATTTCAACGCATTTTGTATTCTTTCATTTTTGGAAAGAGTCTTTTGCTCAGCCTTTCCAACGTTTTTAAAGCATTTTTGTACGGATAAGCCAAGCCTTTTTGCATAGTTCTCAGCCAAGAGCTGTGCGTGGTCATAGCCAAACTCATAATACCCGTCACTTCTTCTCGGCGGGAATGTTACTGTGTAATCCTTATAAGACAAATTTTGCTTTGCAAACTCTTTTACTGTCTTTCTTTTCATCTGCTCGGCACAGAAATCTATAACCTGTCCGTTATAATCACGCTTCAGCTTATACACAATGTTATTGGCAGGATTTCCGTATCCACTTTTATAGAATACACAAAAGGCTACAAAATCAATTTTGCCAAACAAATGCTTAGCTGTGCAGGTGCAGTATTCACTTTCATATCCACATACAGGACATAGAAGATCAAGCTGATCAATCCAATGCATCTTACAATAGTCGCAAATAGGCATATCCCTTAAGTAGCTTACCGGTCTTGCACACAAAATACACAGCCTTGGCGCCAATGCTCTTTTTAAATATTCAAAAGCTTTTTTCATATCTGGCTATTTACAAGGAAATTCTTAAGGCCTGTATTTCTATTTACAGAAATATTATTGTTAACCATAATCTCAAGAATATCCTTATCTCCTATAAGAAGCACCATTTTTTCTGCCCTTGTAATAGCTGTGTAAATTAAATTTCTTGTAAGAAGCATATTGACACATTTTGTTACAGGAATAATTACAAATGGATACTCGCTTCCCTGACTTTTGTGAACTGTTATACAGTATGCATGGTCGATTTCCTCAAAAAGCGTGAAATCATAGGTTGCAAGCTTACCGTCATAATTAACAACGATTGTTTTCTCTTCATTGTCAATTGCTTCAATAACGCCGATATCTCCGTTGAAAACTCCACTACCCGTCTCGTTTTCTCTTTCCCATTCGATATTGTAGTTATTCCTTATTTGCATCACCTTGTCGCCCTCACGGTATATCTTGCCAATTCTGGTGACATACTCATTCTTGGTGCTTGAGGGTGGGTTTATATTACTTTGAAGCATTAAATTAAGGTTCTGTGTTCCACACAAGCCTTTTTTTGTAGGTGAAATAAGCTGAATACCGTCAAAAATACTGTTTCCGTATTTTTTAGGCAGTCTGTTTTTACATAAGTTTGCGATATATGAAGGAATTTCGCTTTCATCAGTAATTGACACAAAGAAAAAATCCTCATATTTTTCCTTAAAATCAGGCATTTCGCCATTATTTACTCTATGAGCATTAACAACAATTCCGCTGTTTTCCGCCTGTCTGAATATTTCATTAAGGGTTACAACGCTGAATTTATCCGATGCAATTATATCATTAAGTACATTGCCCTCTCCAACCGACGGAAGCTGATAAATATCGCCAATAAGGATTAATCTTGCACCGGGCTTAATCGCCTTTAAAAGCGATGACATAAGAGGAACATCTATCATGGAGCTTTCGTCTACAATAATAACATCTTGCTCAAGATGGTTGTTTTCATTCCTCAAAAATTCAGGTACATTAACCTCCTTGCTTAAGCTATCAAACTCAAGTAGCCTATGTATAGTTTTCGCAGTGCTGGAGGTCGCATCGCTCATTCGCTTGGCTGCACGTCCGGTCGGGGCACACAGGGCGCATTTCATATTAAGCCTGTTGAAAATTTGCAAAAGCGCCTTTATGATAGTTGTTTTACCTGTACCCGGTCCACCTGTAAGAATCGTAACGCCATTCTCCATTGCCTCATAGATTGCTTTTTTCTGCATTTCCGCATATGTAATATTATCCTCAAGCTCTATTCTGCTGATCAAGGATTTAATATTATGCTTGTCAAGAGAGGATGCGCTTCTGTCAAGAACTATAAGCTTTCTTGCTATATATTCCTCATTCAGATAAGCATCTGTAAGGTAAATATGAGTTTCACTCTTGTATTCTACCTTCTTTATTCTTTTTTCCTGAATTAATACAGGTAACTGTGGAGTTATATAAGATATATCTATTTCAAGAAGCCTTGATACAGCCTCTTCAAGCTTGTCCTTCAAAACATAAGTGTGTCCGTCCCGTGACGCAAATATGCCTAAAACATAGGTTATAGCGCTTTTAATGCGATTTTCATCATTCTTGGGAATACCTGCATTTCTTGCAATCTCATCTGCATATTTAAAGCCTATGCCCTCAATATCTGTACACAGGCAATATGGATTTGTTTTAAGAATGCCAAGTGCATTCTTTCCCCACACCCTATATATTTTCATTGCTGTATTGGGGGAAAAGCCCTCATTGCAATACATAATTATATCACGCACACCGGACTTTTCCTTAAAGTCCTCACTTATTTCCAATGCCTTACGCATAGAAATACCGTTTATATCTGCAAGCCAGGTTGGATGATTGGAAATGACATCAAAGGCTTCCTCGCCGTACTTGTCAACTATCTTTTTAGCTATCTTAGGGCCAACACCCTTAATAGCACCCGATGCAAGATAACGCAAAATATCATTTTTATCGGTTGGTAGCACCTTTTCAAAGCGTTCTACCTTAAACTGTCTGCCGTAAACCTTATGGTGCGCCCATCTTCCGTATAAATCAACCTGCTCACCTACTGAAATATAAGGCATAGTACCAACAGCAGTTACAAGCTCACCCTGCTCATCTTCTATATCACAAACGCCATAGCCTGTTTCTTCGCTGTGGTAAACAACATTCTCCACAGTACCGCGAATATTAATAATTCCGTCAAAATTAAGCTCTGTCTGCTCCATACTATACCTCCCTTCAGCTTACTTATTTTATTTTACCATAACTGATATTCTAATTCAAGGCACAAAAGAAAAATACAAATAAAAAGAGGACGGAAATTCCGTCCTCAATATTTTTATTTTTAGCAAACGCCCTGAGCCTTCATAGCCTCTGCAACCTTAATAAAGCCTGCAATATTTGCACCTGCAACAAGGTCGTCACCAAGGTTATAATCATGTGCTGCCTTAATGGAGTTAGCAAAGATGTTAGCCATAATTGTCTTGAGCTTAGCATCAACCTCTTCTGCGCTCCAGCTGTAACGCATAGAGTTCTGTGACATTTCAAGACCGGAAACAGCAACGCCACCTGCATTAACTGCCTTAGAGGGAGCTACGATAACGCCGTTAGCCTTAAGATATGCAATAGCCTCATTTGTTGTGGGCATATTAGAAACCTCAACATAGTACTTAACACCGTTAGCAACAATCTTTTCAGCCTCAGCCATGCCAACCTCGTTCTGTGTAGCGCAAGGCATAAGGATATCAGCCTTTACGCCCCAAGGCTTCTGACCTGCAAAGAACTCAACACCAAACTTATCTGCGTAGTCCTGAACTCTGTTACGGCAGGATGCACGCATTTCAAGCATGTAATTAATCTTTTCTTCTGTAGCGATACCGTCGGGATCATAGATGTAACCGTCGGGGCCGGAGATAGTAACTACCTTACCACCAAGCTCGTTAACCTTCTTTACAGTACCCCAAGCAACGTTACCGAAGCCGGAGATTGCAAAGGTCTTACCCTTGATATCATCCTTGAAGTAGTTAAGCATTTCTACTGTGTAGTATACAGCACCAAAGCCTGTTGCCTCGGGACGGATAAGTGAACCACCGTAAGGAATGCCCTTACCTGTCAAAACACCTGTAAATTCATTTCTGAGTCTCTTGTACTGACCGAAGAGATATCCAACCTCTCTTGCGCCAACACCGATGTCACCTGCGGGAACGTCGCAGTC
>JAZQKP010000013.1:0-32595 GCA_045542275.1 Eubacteriales bacterium
GATAGGCTATCCCGTAGTTCTCCGTCCTGCATTTACCCTTGGTGGTACAGGCGGTGGCTTTGCGTACAACAAAAAAGAGCTTGAGGAGCTTGCAGTAGGCGCTCTTGCAGCATCTCCTGTTAGCCAGGTTCTTGTAGAAAAGAGTGTACGTGGCTTTAAGGAAATCGAATTTGAGGTTATGCGTGACGGTGACGATAACGCAATCACAATCTGCGGCATGGAAAACATCGACCCTGTTGGCGTACACACAGGCGACAGTATAGTAGTTGCGCCTATTATGACACTTAACGACCATGACCTTAAGATGCTTAATAACAGCGCAATCAAGCTTATCAAGGAGCTTAAGATTGAGGGTGGCTGTAACGTACAGTTTGCTCTTAACCCCGACTCCAGCGAGTATTATCTTATTGAGGTTAACCCCAGAGTTTCCCGTAGCTCTGCCCTTGCATCTAAGGCAAGTGGATATCCTATTGCAAGAGTTACAGCTAAGATTGCAGTTGGTATGACTCTTGATGAGATTGAGGTTGCAGGCACTAAGGCATCCTTTGAGCCTAACCTTGACTACGTAGTAGCAAAGTTCCCCAGATTCCCCTTTGATAAGTTTACCACAGTTCCCAATAAGCTTGGTACACAGATGAAGGCAACAGGCGAATGTATGGGTATCGGTGCTAACCTTGAGGAGTGTCTCCTCAAATCTGTAAGATCACTTGAAATCGGCGTATGCCACATTCAGATGGCTAAGTTTGATAATATGAGTGATGAGGATATGCTTACCTACATTGACACCTTCCATGACGACAACATCTTTGCAATTGCAGAGCTTTTCCGTCACGGTGCAGCAGTTAAGCAGATTGCAGAAATTACAAAGATTACACCATTCTTCCTTGAATCCTTTAAGAAGATTACAGATATGGAAAAGACTCTTAAGGATAATAAGGAAAATGTTGAAATACTTAAGAGCGCTAAGTATATGGGCTTTGCAGATAAGTACATCGCTAAGCTTTGGGGCTGCTCTGAGCTTGATGTATGGAATCTTCGTAAGGCAAACGGTATAACTCCCATTTACCGTATGGTAGATACAGCTCACGTTGGCGCTTACATTCCTTACTTCTACTCCTCATTCTCAGGAGAAAACCAGTCTATCCATACCGATAGAAAGAAGGTTCTTGTGCTTGGCGCAGGTCCTATCCGTATCGGTCAAGGTGTAGAGTTTGACTATTCTACCGTACACGCAGTAAACACTATCCGTCGTTGCGGCTACGAGGCTATCATTATAAACAACAACCCCGAAACAGTATCAACAGACTACACAACAGCGGACAAGCTTTACTTTGAGCCTCTCACAGTTGAGGACGTAATGCACGTAATCGAGTTTGAAAAGCCTATGGGTGTTATCGCATCTCTCGGTGGACAGACAGCTATCAACCTTGCTGCTCCCCTTGCTGAAAGAGGTGTTAACATTATCGGTACAGACTGTGAAGCAATAGACAGAGCTGAAAACCGCGATGCATTTGAAAAGATACTTGAGGAGCTTAATATTCCTCAGCCTATGGGTAGAGCCGTTACAAATATTGAGGACGGTGTAAAGGTAGCAGCACAAATCGGCTACCCTGTTCTTGTGCGCCCCAGCTTCGTTCTCGGTGGCCGTGCTATGCAGCTTGTAGGTAACGAGGAGCAGATAAGAAACTATCTTAAGACAGCCGTTGAAATCGATGAGGACAAGCCCGTTCTTGTAGACCACTACATTCAGGGTAAGGAGGTAGAGGTTGACGCTATCTGCGACGGACGTGACGTATTCGTTGCCGGCATTATGGAGCTTGTAGAGCGTACAGGTGTACACAGCGGTGACAGTATCAGCGTATACCCCGCATTCAGCATTTCAAATAAGGTTAAGGGCAAGATTCTTGAGTATTCAAAGAAGCTTGGTCTTGGCATCGGCATAATCGGTCTTTTCAATATCCAGTTTATCGTTGACGAAAAGGAGGATGTATACATCATTGAGGTTAACCCCCGTTCCTCAAGAACAGTTCCCTTCCTCTCCAAGTCCACAGGCTACTCTCTTGCAGATATAGCTACTGAGGTTATTCTCGGTAAGTCACTTAAGGAGCTTGGCATCTTCGACCTTTATCCTGAGGAAAAGAAGAGATGGTACTGTAAGGTTCCTGTATTCTCCTTCAAGAAGATTAACGGTATTGATACCTACCTCTCTCCTGAAATGAAGTCCACAGGTGAGGCAATCGGCTATGACGATGACCTTAACCGTGCATTCTATAAGGCGCTTCAGGCATCAGGCATGAATGTACAGAACTACGGTACCGTATTTGTAACTCTTGCAGATGCAGATAAGGAAGAGGCACTTCCCTTGGTAAGAAGATTCTATAACCTTGGCTTTAACATTGTAGCTACACAGGGTACAGCAAGATTCCTTAAGGCTAACGCAATCAGAACAAGAGCTATGGATAAGATCAGCAAGGACAGCGCAAGTATTCCCGAGCTTATCAGAAGCGGACACGTTGCTTACATCATCAACACAAGCGATGTTCAGTCCACCTCCGAGCAGAAGGACGGATATGAAATCCGTTGTCTTGCAACCGAAACAGGCACAAACCTCTTCACATCACTTGACACAGTAAGAGTTCTTCTCGATGTGCTTGAGGACATCACACTTACAATTTCCACAATAGACAGCTGATATGAAGAATTTAATTTTTGAGATTATAAGCAACAGAAAAATCGCTAAGAACACCTACGAATGTGTTCTTAGCGGTGATATCACCGACATTAAGTGCGGTCAGTTTGTAAATATCACAGTAGACGGCCAGTATCTTCGCCGCCCTATCTCTGTATGCGATGCAGAGGACGGAAGGCTTACTCTTATCTATAAGGTAGTAGGCGTTGGCACAGAAAAAATGGCTAATATGACTAAGGGTACAAGGCTTGATCTTCTTACAGGTCTTGGCAACGGATATGACGTATCCAAGTCAGGCGATAAGCCTCTTCTTATAGGTGGAGGCGCAGGAGTCCCCCCAATGTACAAGCTTTGCCGTGACCTTGTAAGAGAGGGCAAATCTCCCTCTGTTATCCTTGGATATGGCTCTGCTGATGAGGTTTTCTACGAGGAAGAATTCAAGGCACTTGGCGCAAAGGTGTATGTAACTACAGTAGACGGTAGCTACGGTATCAAGGGCTTTGTAACAGACGCTATGGATATAGATTATACATACTTCTATACCTGCGGTCCCGAGCCTATGCTTAAGGCAGTATATAACAAGAGCGTAACAAGCGGAGAGTTCAGCTTCGAGGAAAGAATGGGCTGTGGCTTTGGCGCTTGTATGGGCTGCTCCTGTAAGACAAAATACGGCAACAAGCGTATCTGCAAGGACGGACCTGTGCTTGTGAAGGAGGAAATCATATGGTAAATACTAAAATAAACCTTTGCGGTATTGAAATTGATAACCCCGTTATCCCTGCCAGCGGCACCTTTGGCTACGGACAGGAATTTGCCGAGCTTTACGATATAAATATCCTCGGTACCTTCTCCTTTAAGGGTACAACCAAGGACGAAAGATTTGGCAACCCCACACCGAGAATTGCAGAAACAGCATCAGGAATGCTTAACTGCGTTGGTCTTCAGAATCCCGGTGTTGACCACGTTATCGCACACGAGCTTCCCGAGCTTAAGAAAATATTTAATAAGCCTGTAATGGCAAACGTAAGCGGCTTCTCTGTTGAGGATTACGCATACACCTGTTCTCTTCTTGATAAGGAGGAGCAGGTTGGCTGGCTTGAGGTTAACATCAGCTGCCCCAATGTACACGGTGGTGGAATGAGCTTCGGTACAAACCCCAAGAATGCAGCTGAGGTAACTAAGGCCGTTAAGGCTGTTACAACTAAGCCTGTAATTATTAAGCTTACTCCAAATGTAACAGATATAGCCGAGATAGCTAAGGCTGTTGAAAGCGAGGGCGCAGACGGCGTATCCCTTATCAACACCCTTTCAGGTATGAGAATTAACCTTAAGAACAGAAAGCCTATTCTTTCAATCACAACAGGAGGCCTTTCAGGTCCCTGCACCTTCCCTGTTGCGCTTCGTTGCGTATGGCAGGTATATAACGCAGTTAAAATTCCGATTGTAGGTATGGGCGGTATTACTAATGCTGAGGACGTTATCGAAATGATGCTTGCAGGCGCTACTGCAGTAGAGGTAGGCGCTGCCAACCTTGTAGACCCCTTTGCATCAAAGAAGATAATCGAATCCTTGCCTGCAGCAATGGAAAAATACAGAATTAATAATTTAAGTGAAATAATAGGAGGCGCACACTAATGGGAAAAGACGTAATCATCGCTTGTGATTTTTCAAGCGCAGAGGCGGTATTTAACTTCCTTGACAAATTCCAGGATGAAAAGCCCTTTGTAAAAATCGGCATGGAGCTTTTCAACGCAGAGGGACCCGCTATTGTAAGAGAAATTAAGAGACGTGGACATAAGATATTCCTCGACCTTAAGCTTCACGATATCCCCAACACAGTTAAAAAGGCAATGGCAGTTCTCTCCCGTCTTGATGTAGATATGACTAACGTACACGCATCAGGCACTATTGCTATGATGGAGGCAGCACTTGAGGGTCTTACACGTCCCGACGGCACATGCCCCTTGCTTATCGCAGTAACTCAGCTTACCTCCACAAGTGAGGAAAGAATGAGAGATGATCTTCTCATCAATGAGCCTATGGATAAGGTTGTTATGCACTATGCAATGAATGCTAAAAAGGCAGGCCTTGCAGGTATAGTTTGCTCACCCCTTGAGGCTGAAAAGGTACACGCTACCTGTGGTAACGACTTCGTTACAGTTACTCCCGGTGTTCGCTTTGCTGATGGCGACAAGGGTGATCAGGTAAGAGTTATGACACCTGCTGAGGCTAAGAAGATCGGCTCTGACTACATTGTAGTAGGCAGACCTATTACAGCAGCAGAGGATCCTGTTGCAGCATATCGCCGTTGCGTAGCAGAATTTGTAGGCTAATATATTGACTAAGGAGAATTAAAATGGAAGGCTATAAGAGAGAATTTATTCAGTTTTTACAGAGTGCAGGCGTACTCAAGTTTGGTGACTTTACAGCTAAGAGCGGAAGAAAGATCCCTTATTTTATAAACGCAGGCGAAATCAAGACAGGTGAGCACATCTCTAAGCTTGGCGAATTCTACGCTAAGGCATACCTTGAAAAGGTAGGCAATAAGAGAACAGTTCTCTACGGCCCTGCATACAAGGGTATTCCGATTGCAGTTTCCGCAGCTATCGCACTTTCCAAGGAAGGTCTTAATGTTCCCTTCTTCTTTAATAGAAAGGAAGAAAAGGATCACGGTGAGGGTGGCGTGTTTGTAGGCTACAAGCCCACAGCAGGCGAAGAGGTTGTAATCGTTGAGGACGTTATTACAGCAGGTACAGCTATCCGTGAAAGCATGGCTAATATGAAGTCCCTTCAGGGTGTTAAGATTGCCGCTACATTTGTAATGGTAGACCGTAAGGAAAAGGGACAGGGCGAAAAGTCTGCAATGGCAGAAATCGCTGACGAGTTTGGCTTCCCCGTATACTCCGTAGTTGACGTTTACGATATTATCGAATATCTTAGCGAGGACCCTACTAACGAAGAAAACGTAACACGCATCAAGAAGTATCTTGAGATAAACGGCGCAAAGGCGTAATCGAAAGGATAATAGAATGAGACATCTTATCGGAATTGAAGATTTAAGCGTTGCGGAAATAGAAAATCTTATTTCCACAGCCGAAGACATTATTGCAAATCCGAAAAAATATAATAAGGTTGCTGAGGGTAAAAAGCTGGCTACCCTTTTCTACGAGCCCTCTACCAGAACCCGTCTTTCCTTTGAGGCGGCTATGATGGAGCTTGGCGGTAATGTTCTTGGCTTCTCCGAGGCGCAGAGCTCATCTGCTGCCAAGGGCGAAAGCGTGGCTGATACCGCTAAGGTAATTTCCTGCTTTGCAGATATTATGGTTATGCGTCATTTCAAGGAGGGCGCACCTATGGTTGCCTCCCTTAATGCAACAGTTCCTGTTATCAACGCAGGTGACGGTGGACATAATCACCCTACTCAGACCCTTACCGACCTTCTTACCATCAAGATGGAAAAGGGCAGACTTAATAACCTTACAGTAGGACTTTGCGGTGACCTTAAGTTTGGCAGAACAGTACATTCACTTATTACTGCTCTTTCAAGATATACAGGCATCAATATAGTTCTCATCTCCCCTGAGGAGCTTAAGGTTCCCGACTACATCAAGGATGAGGTGCTTGAGGCATGTAATATTCCTTACAAGGAGGTTTACGACCTTGAAAGCGTAATGGGTGAGCTTGATATTCTCTATATGACAAGAGTACAGAGAGAGCGCTTCTTTAATGAGCAGGATTATATCAGACTTAAGGACGTATACGTTCTTACCCCTGCCAAGCTTGATAGCGCAAAGAGTGACCTTTGCATTATGCATCCCCTTCCCCGTGTAAACGAAATTTCCGTTGGAGTAGACAGCGACCCAAGAGCTTGCTACTTCAAGCAGGTGCTTTACGGTAAATATATCAGAATGGCTCTTATAAAAATGCTTCTTGAGGAGGCGGACAAATGACAGTAGATTCCATTAAGAACGGCTTTGTAATAGACCACATCAAGCCCGGAAACGGTATGAAAATATACAAAATTCTCGGTCTTGAGGAGCTTAACTGCCCTGTTGCCATTATTCAGAAGGCGCTTAGCCACAGTATGGGCGTTAAGGATATTATTAAGGTAGATGCCGAGGTTAAGCTTGATATGACAGCCCTTGGCTATATTGACCCCGATGTTACAGTAAATGTAATTAAGGACTCTAAAATCGTTGAGAAGTACCATCCCGGTCTTCCCCGTGAGCTTGTTAATATAGTTAAGTGTAAAAATCCCCGTTGCATTACCACCACTGAGCAGGAGCTTTCTCACATCTTCCGTCTTACAGACGAAAAGAAGCGAGTATACCGCTGTATTTATTGCGAAAGCGAAAGCAAAAAATAATATAAAATCACCGACATCTGTCGGGGATTTCTAAATTCTGATATAATTTTAATTTTTTGTTGCAATATTGTTAACAATATGGTAAAATACATGTATATTTTTAATTTAGGAGAAAATTATGGAAAGAGAAAAGCTTGGAAGCCGACTTGGCTTCATTCTTCTCAGTGCAGGCTGTGCCATCGGTATGGGCAATGTATGGAAGTTCCCGTATATTACAGGTCAGTACGGTGGTGGCGCGTTTGTTCTGATTTATCTTATTTTTCTTGCCATTTTAGGTATTCCTGTTCTCACAATGGAGTTTTCCTTGGGACGTGCTGCCCAGAAAAGCCCTGTTAAAATGTATCAGGAGCTTGAGCCTAAGGGATCAAAATGGCATATTCACAGCTACTTTGCCATGGCAGGCAACTATTTACTTATGATGTTCTACACCTCAGTTTCAGGCTGGATGCTCCAGTATGTGTTCTATATGATAGGTGGCAAATTTGAGGGTATGAGCTCAACTGAGGTTTCGGGTGTGTTTGGAGAAATGCTTTCTAAGCCCTGGATGCTTATGCTTTTTGTGGCTATAGTAGTTATTATCGGCTTTGGTGTTTGCGCTCTCGGTGTACAGAAGGGTATTGAAAAGGTATCCAAATGGATGATGCTCGCTCTTCTCGGCATTATGGTTGTTTTGGCTGTAAGAAGCTTGTTCCTCCCCGGTGGTGGCGAGGGTCTTAAGTTCTATCTTATTCCCGATTTCGGTAAAATGTTTGCAGGTGGCTTCAAGAGCTTCTTTAACGTTGTTGTTGCAGCTATGAATCAGGCATTCTTCACACTTAGTCTCGGTATCGGCTCAATGGCTATTTTCGGTAGCTATCTCGGTAAGGACAGGGCGCTTATGGGTGAGGCAATCAACGTAACAGTTCTTGATACCTTCGTTGCAATAACAGCAGGTCTTATTATTTTCCCCGCTTGCTTTGCATACGGTGTTGAGCCCGGTGCAGGTCCCGGTCTTATTTTCCAGACTCTTCCCAACGTATTTAATAATATGGCAGGTGGACGCATCTGGGGTACTCTCTTCTTTATCTTTATGATGTTTGCTGCTCTTACCACTGTAATTGCAGTATTTGAAAACATTATTGCTATGTGTATGGACCAGTTCGGTTGGTCAAGAAAGAAAGCGTGCTTGATTAATGGCATCGCAATGTTCTTCCTATCCCTCCCCTGTCTTCTCGGCTTCAATGCTCTTGCAGGCTTCCAGCCCTTTGGCCCCGGTACAGGTGTGCTTGACCTTGAGGACTATATTGTATCAAACATTCTTCTTCCTACAGGCGCACTTATCTTCGTTATTTTCTGTAACTATAAGTTCGCATGGGGCTTTGATAAGTTCCAGGAGGAAGCAAATACAGGTAAGGGCGCCAAGGTTGCAAACTGGATGAAATACTATTTCAGATACGGTTTGCCTATTATTATCGGCGTAATCCTTGTATACGGTATCATCTCACCCTTTATTTAATAGCTTAAGTGCCTCTCATTCGGGAGGCACTTTTTCTTTATCAAATATATGAACATATACTAATATGTTTAAAAACCCTTGAAAATCAAGGATTTTTTCTATGCTATTGACATAAAAGGCTAATTATGGTATCATAAATATAGAATAAAATCAAGGAGAAGGCTATGTTTAAAAAATACGTTTCAAACGTTTCCTGTGGCACAGGAAACAACTATATGCTTATCTTTAATGAAAACAAAAAAATAATTGCCCGTTCCTTTTACAAGGTGGAATGTGCAGGTAAATATAATTATCGCTTTTTCTTTCAGAATACAGCCAACTCTACCTTTTCACAGGGTGAGGAGGTTTACGTTGATAAAAGCGGAGGCGATTGGAAGATTATAAGGGCTAATGTAGGCATCGGCGCTCCATACGGCGACCTCTCTGCTCCCGAATACTACATTCCCGTTACCTTTGATAACAAGATAGAAAAGAACGTTTCTCCCGATGAAATGTTCTGGAGCGATGAGGTTACAATTGATGTTCCCAACGGCAGATATCTTGTGTGGGAATGGGAGATAGAGGGCAACCTTATTCCTTGCTCACCTGACAGCCGTGTGCCCTGCTATATTGACTTCGGCGAGGGCTTTATCCCCTATGACAGCTGTCCTAAGCCTGCCCTTTTCGGCTGCGACAAAAAGGTGAAAAAGCGTATTGCATTTATCGGCGATTCCATTACTCAGGGCTGTGGCACGGAGCTTGATAAATACGAAATGTGGGTTGGCAGAATCGGAAAGATGCTTAAGGACGAATATTCGGTATGGAATCTTGGCTTAGGCTTCTCCCGTGGCTCAGATCTTGCGAATTGGGGTTCACTTTATTATAAAGCAACCAAGACAGATATTGCTATTTTAACCTACGGTGTTAATGACCTTTGCTCAGGCAAATACGGTAACGGCAGACCATCCACGGCAGGCGAAATCATAGGCTATATTGAAGAAACAATAAAGAAGCTTAAGGCTGAGGGCATTGAGGTTATTCTCTCTACTATCCCTCCGTTCCGTTACGATTACGCAAAGGAGCTTGAGTGGAGATGCCTCAATATGGCTATCCCTACCCTTGCAAAAATCTATGGCTGCCGTGTATACGATTTTGAAGCATCACTTGATGCATCGGACAGACCCCTTGGCAACGATTACACCCGTTACGGTGACCATCCAAACGGTGAAGGTGGCTTGGCTGCTGCAATTAAGTTCCGTGATACATTCTTTAACGGAAAGGAATGGACACTCTGATGGAAGAAATCAAAATCGGCAAATACCGTCACTTCAAGGGCAACGAGTATGAGGTGCTTTACATCGGCAAGGATTCCGAAACCTGTGAAAGCGTTGTTGTTTACCGAGCCCTGTACGGTGAAAACGATGTATGGGTGCGCCCTGCAAGAATGTGGAATGAAACAGTAGTTCGCGACGGCAATGAATATAAACGCTTTACATTAATAGAATAAGAAAAGCCACGGAAATACCGTGGTTTTTCTTTAAATGAATATATTAACATATGATAATATATTATAAAAGTGTTAAAAATTACATAAAATATATATAAATGTTGAAAAAAAGCCTGTATTGTGATAAAATATAATCAGATAATTATGGAAAAGAGGATAGATTATGAGAAAGACTAAAATAGTATGTACTATAGGACCGGCTTGCTCCGATGAATTCACCCTTAAGAAAATGTGTCTTGCGGGAATGAACGTTGCAAGACTTAACTTTTCTCACGGCACCCACGAGGGACACCAGAAAAGCATAGATATGCTTAAGAATGTGCGTAAGGAGCTTAATGTACCTCTTGCTATCATGCTTGACACAAAGGGTCCCGAATATAGAGTAGGCTTGTTTAAAAACGGTAGCGAAACTCTTAATGACGGAGATATCTTTACATTTACTACCCGTGATGTAGAGGGCGATAATACCGTTGTTTCCGTAAGCTATAAAAATTTAAGCGCTGAGCTTAGTGAGGGTGACAAGATTCTTGTTAACAACGGACTTTTGGTATTCACAGTTCTTGAAACTACAGAAACCGATATAATCTGTAAGGTTATAGAGGGCGGTGTTATTTCCAACCGTAAGAGCATGAGCTTCCCCGGTAAGGTAATGAATCAAGTTTACCTTAGTGAGCAGGATAAGAGCGATATTCTTTTCGGTATCCAGAATGATGTTGATTATATTGCTTTGTCCTTTGTATCTCACGTACAGGACGTTTTAGACGTTAAAAACTTTATTCTTGAAAATAATAACGGCAAAAACGATATCGGTCTTATTGCCAAGATTGAAAACCGTGCCGGCATTGAAAATATTGAGGAGATCTGCTCCGAGTGTGACGGCATTATGATTGGCCGTGGTGACCTTGGTGTTGAGATACCCTTTGAGGAGGTTCCCGCTACACAGAAGAAGCTTATTACAAAGTGTCGCTTGCTTGGTAAAAGAGTAATCACCGCTACTGAAATGCTTGAGTCTATGATAAATAATCCCAGACCTACAAGGGCGGAGATCTCCGATGTTGCAAATGCTGTATTTGACGGCACAAGCGCAATTATGCTTTCAGGCGAAACCGCAGCAGGTAAGCATCCTGTTCTTACTATCCAGACAATGTCCAAGATTGCAGAGCAGGCAGAGAAGAGCGTTGACTACGCTAAGAACTTCTATTCCTCGGAGTTTAGAATTGCCGACTCCATGGACGCAATTTCTCACTCTGTATGTGCTATGTCAATTGATATTGAGGCAAAGGCGATTGTAGTTTCCTCAATGTCAGGTGCAACCGTACGTATGATTTCACGCTTCCGTTCCCCTGTTGATATTATAGGCCTTTCCGTAAACGAAAAAACTTGGCATCAGCTTGCCCTTTCCTGGGGCGTTCTTCCCGTAATGTGCGAGGTTTACCCATCACTTGAGGTGCTTTTCTACACAGCTAAGAGAATGGCCAAGGATAAGCTTAATCTTAAGCTTGGCGATAAGCTTGTAATTACAGGCGGCTCCCGCACAGGAGAATCAGGCTATACCAACACAATAAGAATTGAAGAAATCTAAAAATCAAATAAAAAAGCCCGACACGTGTCGGGCTTTTTCTTATTTAACAGGCATAAAATCAAAGGAGAATTTAATCCTTTTCTCCGTAATTCTGAAGCATTCACGTACCATAGGTCCACAAGAGGAGGAGCCTGTGCCGCTTACCTTATAGTCAACTCTTACGTGAGTTGCGTAGGGCTGTGTCAGCTCAGATGCGTGGGATGCCTTGTCAAGCTGGTCGATTGAATACTGGGAAACGTTAAGAACAAAGGAATCATTTGTTTCAAAGCGAAGCTTTTTATCAATTTCGGCATACTTAACGCCTAAATGATTGCCGTGGTCCTGTGGAATTATGTAGCTTACAAATTCGTCCTTAGCTGTACTCTTGTAAAAGCCCTCAGACACGTGGTGGCACATATCGGGTAAATTCTCATATGGACCCATGCCGTAATACTCAAAGGACCTCATATCCTTTACAAATTCGTATTCGAAGCCAAGGCGAAGAAGCCATGTTGTATCCTTACGAACATCACCCGAAAGCTCGGTTTTTACGGTACCGTCCTTGAAAAATGTGTACTTTAAGGTGTAATTAAAGAAGGGAAGTCTGCCAATTCCACCAAGGACACCCTCGGTAAGAATAGTGTTTTCCTTAACCGTAACCTTGCGTACATTATTAAAGGTGTAATCAAGGTTTTCGCCTCTCCAATTTGTGACGGTAGTATACTTTTCTTTGATTGAAAGGTCATTATTTGTAAGCGCCCTGTATGCGCCGATTTTAGCAGGAGCATTAAGGATTTCCTTGCCCTTTATCTTAATTGAATCGAAGTTACCAAGCTGCTTATTGAAGCGATATTCGAAGCCTCTGCCCTTCATAGTAACATGAAATGCACCTTCATCAATATCCTTTTCCTTAAGAGGCACTAAATCGCGGTCCTTCTTTGCCCTTTCAATGTCAATTTTTTGACTAAGAGTGCCAAGCTCCTTGCCCTGAGGGTCGATAAGAGTAACATCAATATTTGCACCGTAGCTACAAAGCTTAGGTGTCTTTTTAGGCTTGTAGCGAAGGCTCTTTTTAGGAGGTATAGATAGCTTTATTGTGTCCTCCTCAACGGTCACATCATCAACACGTATGCGATATCTGATTCTGTGCTCTGTAAGAGAGGTGAAGTCATAGTAGTTTGTAACTGTGATTTCACCGTTTTCGTACTTGAATCGGATAGGCAAATATGCAGCCTTAAGCTCAAGGGCAGAGGTTTTTAAGGCTCTGTCATGGAAGACTACACCGTTACAGCAGAAGTCACCGTCATGCACCTTTTCGCCCTTAAAGTCACCACCGTATGTGGGGTTTCCGTCAACTAACACAGTATGGTCTGCCCATTGCCAGATACAACCACCTGCCATTTGGGGATACTTAAGGAACAAATCCACATATTCCCATATATCTCCGGGGCCGTTGCCCTGTGCAAGACAGTATTCGCAAAGGAATATAGGCTTATTATATGTACCTTTATCAAGCCATTCCTTAAGCTCGGGAACGGAGGGATACATTCTTGAATATACGCTTATATTCTTGCTGTCGATATTAAGCATAGAAGCGCTTTCGGAGTGTACAAGTCTTGTAAAATCGTTAAGACGGAAGAACTCAGCCATAGCTTCAATGTTAGGTCCGTAGCCGCATTCGTTGCCCACAGACCACATAATTACGGAGGAGTGGTTTTTATCTCTTGCATATGTGCGCTCTGCACGGTTAAGATGCTCCTTAAGCCATTTTTGGTCGGTAGCCGGCCACTCGTTTTCTGCCATATCGTAGCAATAGTCAACATCGGGATATCTGCGGATAAAGCCGTGGGTTTCATTGTCAGCCTCTAAAATTACATAAACACCAAGCTCATCACAATAATCAAGAAATTTTGGGGAGGGAGGATAGTGGGAGGTTCTTATGGTATTTGCGTTAAGCTCCTTTATCTTCTTTATATCCTCATAAATTTCCTCATCAGTCATGCACCATCCGTTTACGGGATGGGTATCGTGATGATTTACGCCCTTTAGGGTAACAGGCTTACCGTTTATAAGAATTTCATTTTTAGAGGAAACGCAAATTTCACGGATACCTATTTTTTGACGGATTATTTCTCCCTTATACTCAAGCTCAACCGTGTAGAGATAAGGCTTTTCAGCATTCCACAGCTTAGGGTCATTAACAATAAATTCGCAGTATCTTGCGTGATTTTCACCTATTAACAGCTCTCCGTCGTAGAGACGGATATCTGCCCAACGGTCAGTACGCACCACTATTTTATTATCGTCCTCGCTACGTATGGTAACGTCTCTTATATGGTCATTAGGTCTTATAAGAAGATATACATCACGGAAGATACCGTTGAAGCGATACATATCCTGGTCCTCAAGATAACTACCCACACTCCACTTATAAACCTTTACTGTGATTGTGTTTGTACCCTTATTTACAAAAGAAGAAATATCAAACTCACTTTGGAGATGGCTGCCCTGAGTAAAGCCTACATACTGATCATTTATATATAGCACACCGCAGCTGCAGATTCCCTCAAAAACTACATAAATGTCCATACCTGTGTCGTTAATTTCAAATTCACGCTGATAAATTCCCATAGGGTTTATGTTGGGAACATAGGGCATATCACAGGGGAAGGGGAATGTTATATTAATATAGTTAGGATTTTCATAGCCGTGAAGCTGCCATACGGAGGGAACAGTAATCTTATCCCATTTCTGTGGCATATCGGTAACAAGGTCTGAGTTTTCAAAATAGGCAAATTTCCACTCACCGTTTAAGGAAACATACTCACTTGCTCCCTCGGGAATGTAGTAGGAACGGGGCTTTTCCCTGTTCTCGTAGGTTTTTTGGGGATTTTCATAAAATCTCATAATCATTGCCTCACAAAAAAATACGTTATAATTTATTTTATCACAAAAAACAGATGTATGCAATATTATTAAATATATAAATGTTGAATTTTGTTACAAAGAGAAGAAATTTTCATCAAATACTGTTTACACACCCAATATTTTGTGGTAAAATGTTTTAAAATGCTGCATATAGGTACGGTTAAAATGAAAAAGATTATTAAAGATAAAATATTTGATGAAGAAAGAGCATTGTACGGTCTCGTAGGCACAGACGTAGTCTGCTGTACCTTTGCAGGTGAGGCAGACGGCGAAAGCGCGCTAAAGGAATGCTCCGATATAAATGTAAAAAAATGTGTTTTCTCCCTTCGTTATCCCCTTTGGCACGCCAAGGGACATAGGGTGGAGAATTCAAGCTTTGACGATAAGGCAAGAGCGCCACTTTGGTATAGCGTAGACGGAGAATTCAAGGGCTGTAATATAAAATGCGTAAAATTCCTGAGGGAGTGTATGAATATTGCATTTTCTGACTGTGAAATCGTGTCTCCGGAATTTGGTTGGAAGTGCAAGGATATAAGCCTTAAGGACACCTACGTTGAGGGAGAATATCTTTTCCTTGATTCAAAAAATGTTTCTCTTGAAAACGTTAAAATGAAGGGCAAATATTCCTTCCAGTACATAGACGGACTTACAATTAAGGATAGCTATCTTGACACAAAGGATGCGTTCTGGCACTCAAAAAATATAAGAGTGGAGAACAGCACAGTAAAGGGAGAATACCTTGGTTGGTTTTCCGAGGGACTTACCCTTGTAAACTGTAAGATTATAGGCACTCAGCCTCTTTGCTACTGCAAGGACCTTACACTTATTGACTGCACAATGGAGGGATGCGACCTTTCCTTTGAATATTCCAATGTAAATGCTACCGTAAACGGCCATATTGATTCCGTTAAGAATATTAGAAGCGGTAAGGTGGTTGCCGATTCCGTTGGCGAAATAATCAACGGTGATGCCGTAATGGAATGTACAGGTGAATTGATAATAAGATAACAAAAATATGGAGTTAAGGCGACTTAACTCCTTTTTTGTTCCTAAATTAGTACATTTTGTGTTTGACTAAAAGGATTTCGTGTGGTAAAATAATAAATATAAATCGGCAAGGAGGGGAAGCTATGGACGAAAGAATGTATCTATGTATAGATTTAAAAAGCTTTTATGCGTCATGTGAATGCGTTGAGCGTGGGCTTGACAGCATGAAAGCAAAGCTTGTTGTGGCTGACCCAGCAAGAGGTAAGGGGGCAATCTGCCTTGCCGTTTCTCCCGCCCTTAAGGCCATGGGCGTAAAAAACCGTTGCCGTATCTTTGAAATTCCCGACTGTATTGATTATATTGTGGCATTACCCCGTATGAAGCTTTATATGGAATACTCTGTTAAAATATATTCAATTTACTTAAAATATATCAGTAAGGACGATATTCACGTTTATTCAATTGACGAGGTTTTTATTGATATTACCGACTATATGAAAATATACGGTATGAGCGCTAAGGAGCTTGCCAAAATGCTTATTGACAAGGTGCTTGAGGAAACAGGCATTTATGCAACAGTAGGCATAGGAACTAATCTCTTTCTTGCCAAGGTGGCGCTTGATATTACAGCCAAGCACGCAAGAACAAGAATGGGATATCTTGATAAAAGGGAATTTGAACGTCTTGTATGGCATCACCGTCCCATTACAGATATATGGAATGTAGGCAGAGGAATTGCCACGAGGCTTGAAAAGTACGGAGTATATGACCTTTTCGGTGTTACGGCAATGAGCGAGGATACATTGTACCGTGAATTCGGTGTTAATGCAGAATATCTTATTGACCACGCATACGGCAGAGAAAGCTGTACAATCAAGGATATAAAAAGCTACGAATCCAAAAGCAGCTCAATCTCCAACGGTCAGATTCTTTTCGAGGATTACAATTATGACGATGCGCTTTTAGTCCTTCGGGAAATGGTTGATATGCTGTCTCTTGACTTGGTGGATAAGAATCTTCTTACAGGCTCAATTTCCTTAATGGTTGGCTACTCAAAGGATGAAATAAAACCGGCAGGAGGCACAAAAAGGCTGGGGGAGTATACGAATTCCTCCAAAAAGCTTGTTAACTACTTTACGGATTACTACAAGAAAACCGTTAAGCGTGGATATCCTATAAGACGACTTAATATCGGCTTTAATAATCTTATAGAGGATAACTACCTTACAATTGATATAATGGGCGAAAATGAGGATGAAAAGAAGGAGCATGACCTTCAGAAAACCGTTATCGCCATTAAGAAGAAATACGGCAAAAACGCAATACTCAGGGCTACCAGCCTTGAGGAAAAGGCAACAGGTCAAATCAGAAATAAGCTGATAGGAGGGCATAACGGTGAGTGAGAAAAGCGACAGAGCAAAGCAGTTTATGCCCTTTGCAGCCCTTAAGGGCTATGATGAGCTTGTAAGGCAGCAGGAAAAGGTTATTTCTCCCAAAAGAGAGCTTTCCGAATACAAGTCGCAGCTTCTTTCCGACAAGCTTATGAGAATAAAAAAGGGTATGCTTATTAAGATAGCATACTACCACATTGACGGGTATATAAAGACGGAGGGTATGGTGTCAGCCATTGATTTTACAATGCGATATCTTACTGTCATAAAAACAAAAATCCACTTTGATGATATATATGATGTCTCCGTTCCTGATGAGGATAAATAAGCTGATTTTATAAAAATAAAAATTTTTGAAAAATTTTCCAAAAAACTACATTTTTATTCAATTATGTGGTATAATTAACGTATTATTTTTAAAAAAGCTTAAATCACAGAAGAAAGGGAAGGTAAGATGATACGACGTTTTCAGGAATTTACTAAGAATATTTCTCTCGCCTATAAATATATCATTAAGATAAAATCTGCAGCGATTAAGGAATTTGGACTGAAGGGCTCTCACGTTATGTGCTTGTTTTACATAGGAGAGTCAGATAATGGTCTTACCGCTACTAAGCTCTGTAAGCTTTGCGGAGAGGATAAGGCAGCGATTTCAAAGACACTTTCTGCCCTTGTAGAGCTTCGCTATGTAGAGCTTGAAAATGATGAGAATAAAAAGTACCGTTCAAGATATTATCTTACCGACAGCGGTAAAAAGGTAAAGCAGGTGCTTGATGATAAGATTATGAGTGTTGTTTCTGAGGGAGGTATCGGTCTTTCCGAGGAGGAAAGAGTAGCGTTCTACAGCGCGCTTCAGAAAATAGTTGATAATCTTGATACAATCAGCCACAAGTTTAACGAGGAATAATAATGAATTTCAAGGGCGCAATTTTTGATATGGATGGCACGCTTATTGATTCCATGGGATACTGGAAAAGCGCTGCCGGAGACTATATAAAAAGCTTAGGCAAGGAGCCAAGCGATGACCTTGGTGACAGATTTTTGACCTTAGGACTTGCAACCGTCTACCCTCAGCTTAAGGAGGAATACGGTCTTACCCAGCCTCTTGAAGAGGTCAGTCGTGGCATCTATGCTATAATGGAAAAGAACTACGAGTACGTTGATGTAAAGCCTTATATAAGGGATATGCTGGAAGCATTTAAAAATATGGGTGTTAAGATGTGTATTGCATCTGCCACCGATTCCTATCTTGCATCAAGAGTTCTTACAAGGCTTGGTATACGTGATTACTTTTCTGAGGTTTTGTGCTGTAAGGATGTAGGCAGAGGCAAGCGATACCCCGATGTTTATAACTATGCACTTAATTTCCTTGGCACAAAAAAGGAGGAAACTCCTGTGTTTGAGGATGCGGTGTACGCTATAAGAACACTCCATGCAAACGGATTTGTTTCCGTGGGAATTGAGGACCCAAATTGCGTAGGAGAGGAAAGGGCAGAGGTTAAGCGCCTTGCTACATATTATGTGAATTCCTACAAAAACTGGGAAAAGATATTAAAATAAACTAAAATCACCGACACGTGTCGGGGATTTTTTTATTTCATAAGCCTGAACACCTGCTCAGCAGTTTTTTCAAGGTTTACCCTTGCGTAATCCTTGTTCATAGCCTTTTCAAGAGTACATATTTCACGAAGAATAGGGAAGAATGCTTTTATACCGTGATTATTACATTCCCCTGCGTCCTTAGTTACACAGCCTGCAAATGCAATTGTGGGTACACCGTATTTTTCTGCAATTTCAGCCACTCCCACGGGCGCTTTTCCCATGGCAGTCTGAAAATCAAGACGGCCCTCACCTGTTACAACCAAATCGGCGCACTTGATTTTATCTTCGAGACCTGTTTTTTCAATAATAAGCTTGATTCCCTTTTCAAGAGAGGCATTAAGATAGGAGATAAAAGCAAAGCCAAGACCGCCTGCAGCCCCTGCGCCCTCCGCATTTTTAGTAGAGATTTTAAGTGCTTTTTCCGTGATTTTGGCATAATTTTCAAGGTACGTATCCATTTTTTTAATCATTTCGTCGTCTGCGCCCTTCTGACGGGAGTAAACATGGGAACAGCCGTTTTCCCCACACAAGGGATTTGTTACATCACAGGCAACATGGAATTTACATTCCTTAAGCTCAGGCATAGCGCCCGATACATCAACTAAGTCAATAAGGCTGACACCCTGCGCTCCATATGGCACCTCCTTGCCTTCCTTATCCTTAAAGGAAAAGCCCAGTGCCTGAAGCATACCGATGCCACCGTCATTTGTAGCGCTTCCACCTATTCCGATTATAAACTCACGGCAGCCGAGGGAGATAGCATCACGTATCATTTCACCCACTCCGTAGGTGGTGGTAAGCATAGGATTTCTTTTGCTTTCGGGTATCATAGTAATTCCCGCAGCCTTCGCCATTTCCATTACAGCAATACCGTCCTCGGTTATTCCGTAATAGGCCTCCGCCCTATCGCCGAGAGGACCGCATACTATAAGCTTGCGTACTCTTGCATTAAGCCCCTCAATTATGGCATCAACCGTGCCCTCTCCACCGTCGGCAAGAGGACATACCGAAACGGTAGCATCAGGGAAAGCAACAAGCGCCCCCTTTTTTACAGCCTCACCCGCTTCAATAGAGGAAAGAGAGCCCTTGAATGAATCTATAGCAATAACAATATTCATAATTCACCTCATAAAGTAACCTTATACATCTATTCTATCACATAGTGAAATTTCTTGCAATAAGGAAATTTATGTTGATTTTATTTCTTTAATATGGTATATTTAATGTAGTAATATTAAGGAGGGAAAATATGTTTATTAATCCCGATACAAGCATAATCAAGGATAAAAAGCTGTATATCTTTGATATGGACGGCACAATCTATTTAGGGGGCAAGCCCTTTGATTTTGCCATTCGATTTATTAAGAATTTAAGAAGGAACGGGAAAAAGGTTCTTTTCTTTACAAATAACGCATCTCACACAACGCCCTTTTATCTTGAAAAGCTTACTCGCTTAGGCTTTGAGCCTACTATTGACGAAATTATGACATCCGGAGATGTTACCTACGAGTTTCTTAACAGATACAGAAAGGGTAAAAGCGTGTATCTTGTTGCCACTCCCGAGCTTGAGGATGAATACAAGGCAAAGGGAATACATATACTTACAGGGGACGAGGAAAAGGCTGATATAGTTATTACAAGCTTTGATACTACGCTTACATACAAAAAGCTTGATAATGCCTGCCGATTTGTGCGTGGCGGAGCAGAATATCTTTCCACCCACCCCGACTATAACTGCCCTACGGAAACAGGCTTTATCCCCGATAGTGGAGCGATTGCAGCCTTTGTTACCGCATCAACAGGCAAGACCCCTACATATTTCGGTAAGCCTTATAAGGAAACTATTGAAATGATAGGCGAGGCAACAGGCTTTAAGAATGATGAAATGTGCATCTTCGGTGACAGACTTTATACGGATATTGCCCTTGGCAAGAAATTCGGTGTCTGCTCCATTCTTGTTCTTTCGGGAGAAACCAAAATCGATGATGTTGATAATGCAGATAACAAGGATAAGCCGGATTATGTATTTGACTGCCTTGATAATGTAAATGATATAATGTTTAAAGGAGAATAACAATGAAGGTTATAATTACAGAAAATTATGAGGAAATGAGTAAGGTAGCTGCCGACCTTATAATTAATATCGTTAAAAACAACCCCAATGCAGTATTAGGTCTTGCCACAGGCTCCAGCCCTATCGGCACCTACGACAATATGGTTAAGGACCATTTGGAAAACGGTACATCCTATAAAAATGTAAGGACAGTAAATCTTGACGAATATGTAAGCCTCTCTGCTGACCACGACCAGAGCTACGCATATTTTATGCGTAAGAATCTTTTTGACAGAGTAGATATTGACCTTGCTAACACCAATCTTCCCAGTGGTGTCGCTCCCGATGCTCAGGCAGAGTGCGACAGATATAATGCTCTTCTTGATACAATGAAGCAGGATATTCAGCTTCTTGGTCTTGGCTCCAACGGACATATCGGCTTTAATGAGCCCGGTACACCCTTTGGCTCTGTGACACATCTTGTTGACCTTACAGAAAACACTATTAAGGATAACTCCCGTCTTTTCGATAATATTAACGATGTTCCCAGACAGGCGCTTTCCATGGGTATTAAAAACATTATGCAGGCAGACTCCATTCTTATGGTAGTGTCCGGCGCTAACAAGGCGGACGCAGTTTACGGTATGGTAAAGGGCGACGTAACCCCCGACCTTCCTGCCAGCGTTCTTCAGCTCCATCCCAACGTAACTATCGTTTGCGATAAGGCAGCAGCTGCAAAATTGAACTGAGCTCAATTTTGAAATGCAGAATGCAAAATTAACAAACACAAAAACGCAAGGCAAACTGCCTTGCGTTTTTTACTCTTTTCTGCAATATCTTACATAACTAGTGAATTTTATGTTGATGCCAAGAGAACGAGCCAAGTCGGCAATGGTACTGTCATCATCATTTGTATACCAACAGCCGCTAATTACACTGTCGATTTTTTTAAATCCGGCAAGTATAGTATCCTCATATAAATCTTCAAATACATCAGGGCGTTTTTGCATTAATATTTCTTGAGCAGACTTAGGTATATCAGCAAATGTTTCTTTATTAACATATCCTGTGGCGGTTACAAGTAATCCGCCGGGTTTTAAAACGCGATATGCTTCCTTAAGGGCTTTAGTCTTGTCTCCGCTATGAGTATTTCCTATACCGCCACCATCTGAAATAATATCTATAGAATTATCTTTGAATGGCATATTACAAAAATTAAAAACAGAATAATATATGTTGGGTGAATTAAGAGTCTTATCTAAAAAACCTTTCCATTCCCTTACAACAGTTGGAGAAATATCGTTTATTATAATTGTGGAATTTGGGTCACTTTTTAAAATATAAGGCATAAAGCCACCGCCGGGACCAGCACCTATTTCGAGGATTATTCCGCCCTCATCAGCAATTATTTTACCTACACTGTCCATAAAATCATTTGGATTCAGCGCGGATTTCCAATTTCTCAATACCCATTTTTGATTTACTATATCATTAGCCCAAGGTAAATAATGAACTCTTTCTTGCTCGGGAACAAAATATGTTATTCCGTCATCGTTGATTGCTTTACCGGTAAGCTCCATTAATGTGTCGGTATCCTCTAAAAGGTTATTTATAGATATTTTAAAAATATGGGACAGCTCAAGTAATATTTCAATATCAGGCAGAGCCGCGCCGCATTCCCATTTAGATACAGCTTGAGGTGTTACAAATAGCCTTTCCGACAGTTCTGTTTGTGTTATTCCTAATTTTCTTCTCAGCGAAGCTAACCTTTTTCCAAAATGAATTTTGTTTATCATAAGAATTGCTCCTTTCTTTGCTGATTTTATTATAACATATGCAAATCAAAAAGGGAAGCGACGCTATTTTTACCCGATGTGGTTTATTACAACTGAGAGTTGTATTGATGTTGTCCTATCATAGGACAACAAGTAAGGCTCCCTCTTTAAGGGGGCTCTCACGTGGTGAGTGGGGAGTTCTATTCGCAAAAGTAAAAAATTAAAATATAGCAACAATATATTTTTTAAACCATAAGTTAATATTATGTTTACTAACAATGCCTTTAATCGTATGCTTTATGTGATATAATGTATTCAGAAGCAGACGTCGGCTTACTGTTAATTTAACGGAGGTATGATTATGAAAATCACTATTGGCGCAAATATTAAGCGCTTGCGCATAGGAAAGGGAATTACACAGGAGCAGCTTTCCGAGGCTATGAATGTGACCTGTGCAGCGGTTAGCAAATGGGAGAGAGGGGAAACCTATCCGGATATTACCCTTCTTCAGCCTCTTGCCTATTATTTTGGTGTAACACTTGACGAGCTTATGGGCTATGACAAGGAGAAAATGCAGACCGAGATAGAAGAGGTTAAGGCGCTTTACAGAAAGCATTGGAATGATAGCAAGGGACGTGAAATCATTATTAAGGCATATCACGATTACCCTAATGATTATTGGATTATGCACTACTATATGTGGAATGTGGGCGGCGACTTGGCAGATAATGACCCAAAGGTTCTTTTGGAGCACAAGGAGGAATTTCTTGCAATCTGCGATAAGATTCTTGAAGGTTGTACAGAGGAAGGACTTCGCCTTAATGCGTGGAATATGCGCGCTAAGATTCTTCATGCAGAGGGAAAGACCGATGAGGCGCTTAAAATCTACAAGGAAAAATTTGCAGATTGGTATACTACAAGTGAGCAAAAGACAGAACAGCTTTTTGCTAAGGATACGGACGAATACTATTTCTATGTTCAGAAGAATATGTATGAGCTTGTGGATTTTGCGGCAGATAAGCTTGGCAGAACATTGTTCTTTAATCCTGAACTTAATATGGAAGATAAGACAGAACGTGCTATTTGTTACTGTAATCTTATGATAAATGCATTCGAAAAAACCGAGGAAGGATTTTTCTTGATGTTGGCAGAATCTTTTATTGGCAGAATGGCTAACGATCTTTTTTATCGAGGTGGAACAGATAAGCAGGTTGTCAAGGTTACTGATAAGAGCTTGTATGTTGCAAAGCTTCTTGAGGAGCAGAGAGGAAAGAATGAAAGCTTAAATCGCGCCTTTGACCGTTATGGCGAAGAAATGAGAAAGAACCTTTTTGCTTGGAGAATAAGACATCTTTCGAATGGAACAGGTGGCAGACGCGCTGAGCTTATGAAAAACCCCGAGTATGTTGCAATGCTTGAAAAGTACAGATAATAAAATAAAAGGAGAGATTTTTTCTCTCCTTTTTTGTTTTTACTTCTTTTATAAAAGAACTTCTTTTTAATAATAAAAGAAGTAAATGTTCGCTTTTTGTCGTTTTATTGTCCTAAGAAACGGACAACAGGCGAAAAATAGGCGAAAAAATCGAAATTTGCCTATTGACAAATGTAAAAAACACTGGTATAATGGAATAAAAGAAGTTCAAGTTCTTTTATAACTTCCGTTTTGAAAGAGGTAATTATGAAGCTGTTAAATGAAGAAAAATTGAATAAAATGGCAGAGTTCATAAATAAATATATAGTAGAGCATAATGGTGAATCCCCTAAGTTCAAGGACATACTTGCTTATATGGATATGACCAACTCCGTAGGGTACAGATACTTAATGACCCTTAAGGAAAGAGGAGTTATCAGATATAACGGCAAGGGCACTTTAAGTGTAAAGGGACAGGATGATATGAAGGTGTCCTTTACTCGCACTCCCATTCTCGGCGCTATCCCCTGTGGTAGTGAGGAGGACGAGGAGGAATATATAGAGGGCTATGTGGCAATACCCGATGATTGGGTAAAAGGAGAAAGCTATCTGCTCCGTGCCTCCGGTGACTCTATGATAGATATAGGAATCGAGTCTGGGGATTTAGTGCTTATAAAGAAGACAAATATTGCTCCCTCCGGTAAGGTTGTAGTTTGCCTGACGGAAAAGGGAAGCACACTTAAAAGATACTTTAAGGAAAACGGCAGAGTCAGACTTCACGCAGAGAACTCTACATACACAGGCGAAAGAAGAGATTTTTACCCAAGTCAGCTTACCATTCAGGGTATAGCTGTTAAGGTAATCAAGGATGTACTTTAATAAGGAGATATTATGATTCAGTACGGTGAATGGAAAATAAACGCAAACATCTTAAAAACCAAAATGTACTATGATGCATTTTCAATGCCCACAGACAAGTTCGCAAGAAACTTCAGAGTTTACTGTGATATGCTTACAAGAGAGGAAAGAGAGTTTTTCGATTCCTTCGGCATTGACCCTAAGTGCGCATATGTTAAGAGCCTTGGTATGAAGAACGGTAAAGCCGTTCCCACAAGTGGCTACTACTTCATTTTCGGTGAGTATGTAAGCACACCTCATCAGCCAACTGTAACTATTGAGGAGCTTATTGAAAACGGACTTGTTGCCTTTACAAAAAATCATTCTGTAAAAATCGGCTCCTTCCGTTTCGAGTTTCAGCTTCCCTCTGACCCCAACGCCGATATCCCCGAAAATATGCCTGAAAATTGCATTTGTGTTCGCTTCTGGTGTGACACTCTTCCTTGGCTCCTTACAGAAAAGTGTGATAAAAGGGTAAAGGAGGTTTCCTCCCTTGACAGATTCCTTTCTCGCTTCGCAAGAAAAAGCACAGCAAAGAAAAGAGAAGCCGTGTACTCCGACAGCTTTCGCACAGGCAAGCTTGTAGCTGCTACCAATTTCTAATAAATGAAGCTTTTCATTTGTTTTTCCTTAATATGACAAAAGAGGTTGCCACGCAACCTCTTTTGTTGTTTTATTTAATTGCCATAATGGCGTTTGCTCTTTTCATGGTTTTAATTAAGAAGATAACGCAAAGCACAAAGGACACTATCTCAGCAATGGGGAATGCAAGCCATACAAGCCCCACCTTACCCGAAAGGGAGAGAAAAAACGCAACGGGAAGAAGAACCAAAAGCTGACGGCTGACAGAAACTATAAGGCTGATAAGTGGATTGCCAATTGCCTGAAATACGGAGCTGGCAATAATATTAAAGCCTGCAAGAAGGAAGTGGGATGCAATAATGCGAAGCGCCACGCTGCCGATAGAAAGCATATTATCAGATGCGTTGAACATTGATAGCAGCAGATTTGGTGCAAGCTCAAAGAGGGCAAGTCCGAAAAGCATAATTGAAACTGCGGTAATAATAGTAAGCTTAATAGTATGCTTAACTCTATCTCTGTTTTTTGCACCGAAATTATATGAGATAATAGGAATCAGCGCATTGTTAAGACCGAAGGTAGGCATAAATACAAAGCTTTGAAGCTTAAAGTAAACTCCGAATACCGCAGCGGCAGTAGATGTAAGACCCATAAGAATTGTATTCATACCAAAGGTCATAACAGAGCCGATTGATTGCATTATAATAGAGGGTAAGCCAACCCTGTAAATTTCCTTTAGGATAGTGGGATCAGGACGGATATTTTTAATATGAATTTTTACTTCCTTATTACACTTAAGCTGAAATACAAGACCTACGATTGCGCCTACAATCTGTCCGATAACAGTAGCAAGGGCAGCACCGGCAACACCCATAGCCGGTAAGCCAAAATAACCGAAAATAAACACAGGGTCAAGGATTATATTAATAACTGCGCCCACCACCTGCGTAACCATTGAAAGTCCTGTCTTGGCAGTAGACTGAAGTAGCTTTTCAAAGCATACCTGAATGAAAAATCCGAATGAACCGATAAGGCATATACGTGTGTAGGTTATGCCCATTTCAATAATGGCAGCATCCTCTGTCTGCGCCCTGAAGAATGCAGGGGCAAGGAGGACAGCAATCAGTACAAACAATAGATAATTACACGCAACTATAAATATTCCTGTCCCCGCAGCCTTACCTGCAGCCTCAGGATTTTTAGCGCCCAGGGAACGGGAAATAAGTGTGTTTACACCAACAAAGCTACCTACACCAAAGGCAATCATAAGTGATTGAAGTGGGAAGGCAAGGGATACAGCAGTTAATGCATCCTCACTTATCTCAGAAACAAATATACTGTCCACAATGTTGTACAGCGCCTGTACAAGCATGGAAAGCATCATTGGTATGCCCATTCCAAACAGTAATTTACCTATGGGCATAGTGCCCATTTTATTTTCTCTGATATTATCCATATTAACATCCTTTTTTCGTAGTCCATAGAATTTTATCATTTTATAGATAAAAAGTCAATAAAACAGTAAAAAATTCCCCGAATAAACGGGGAATTTAACTTAAAACATAGAAATTTGTTCGTTTTCTGATACCTTGCATTCGTATTTTTCAAGGTAGTCAAAGATTTTGTCAACTCTGTGCATAACCTTGTGCTTGTGGCATTCCTCATGGAAAATTCGCATAAGCCTATCGTTTTCATCGCTTAAGCATTCGTAGGAATGACCGTATTTTCTTGCGTAAACCTTTTTAAGCCCGGGCAGAATTTTGTCAAGCTGAGAGTAAAAATACTCTCGGCTGCCATCACGCATAGTAGTGCCTATTCCGAAGCATACAATACCCTTAACTCCGGCATCAAAGCAATAGTCAAGAATTCCACGCAGATTTTCCTCTGTATCGTTTATGTAGGGAAGCAGAGGAGATATCCACACAATAGTGGGAATTCCACGCTTTTGCAGCTCTTTTAGCACACCGTATCGCTCTTTTGTGGTACAAACATTAGGCTCAAGGGCTTGACAAACCTCCTCATCGTAGGTGGTAAGCGTCATTTGCACAACGCATTTTGATTTTTTATTTATGCGTTCAAGCAGGTCAATATCTCGTAAAATAAGGTCGGATTTCGTCTGAATACAAGCGCCAAAGCCGTGCTTTTCGATAATTTCAAGGCACTGTCTTGTAAGCATAAGCTCCTTTTCGCAATGCATATAGGGGTCACACATAGAGCCTGTGCTGACCATACATTTTATTTTCTTGCGAGAAAGAATTTTTTCAAGAAGCAAAGGCGCATTTTCCTTAACCTCAATATCCTCAAAGGGGTGATTCATTCCGTAACAATCACTACGGGAATCACAGTAGATACACCCGTGGGTGCAGCCTCTGTATATATTCATTCCGTTTTTTGCGGATAATATTCCTTTAGCCTTTACAAAATGCATTTTTGCACCTCTTTTCCTTAAAAATTCCCCTATACGTGTCGATTAACGTATAAAATTAGTAGATACTCTCTTTTCCTTTTCGGGAAGTGGAACCCCTGCATCCTTGCCTGCCTTAAGGCATTTAAGCATATATGCCATATTTCTTGCAAGGACACGCATAGTAAGCAGTCCCTCTTTATCCTCATTTACCTGCTCAGCGAATGCGCCGTGAACCATATTCCAGTATCTTGAGGATACTATGGGCATCTGAGAAATGGTAAAGTATTTGTTCATCTGGTCAAAGGCTGCGGTAGTACCTGCACGTCTTGCCACAGTAATAGCAGCCGCAGGCTTAAGATAAAACGCAGCTGCCTTGTTGCCGCAAGCCTCGGAGTAGAAAAGCCTATCCATAAATGAAGTAATATTTCCCGATGGAGCAGCATAGTGGACAGGCGTTCCGAATACAAATCCGTCAGCCTCATATGCTTTAATACGTGCCTCATTTACCACATCGTCAAATACGCATTTTTTAAGCTCTCTGCATTTCATACACGCAATGCAGCCACCGATAGGCTTGTTGCCTATCCAGAATATCTCAGTATCTATTCCACATTCATTAAGTGTTTTCTCAATCTCGCAAAGGGCAGTATAGGTGCAGCCATGCTCGTGAGGACTTCCGTTAACTAATAAAACCTTCATAGTAATCTCCTTTATAACAGGATATGCTCTTAAATATATTTTACCATATTTTTTGTAGCCTGACAACATCTATTGACATTATTTCTGCTATATGATATCATATTTATACACTATGGAGGTGATTAAATGAAGCCTGTATTTTCAACAGATAATACTCTTGGACGTAAAAATTCCGTTTTCCACGCAGACAAGTTTGCAAAAGGGAATTTGTCAGAATCTACCGAAGAAAAGCTTTGCGATGCGGAAATGAAAAAGCTTGATTTCCGTCTTGAAGAAAAAATTCCGAGAAAAAATAAACTCATTAACGATTTTACTCTCGTGGCTATGTTTTTGCTGATTGGTATTATTGCACTGATTGCCGCAACAAAGGGAGAGGAGCAGTTATTTAAGATTTTCCCCGTATTTATGGTGGGATTTGCTGTCGGATACGGAGTAATGCTCTGGAACAAAAAATGTATAAGAAATCTGAAGCCCGAGGAAAATAAATCCGAGGAAGAGCTTGAGGCGGAGCGTTCTTATGATTCTATGGTGCGCGTAGCCCTTGATGAGCTTATGTTCCCCTATGATGCAAAGAAAATTGATACAATAGACTTCTCCTATAAGAGAGAGGAGCAGCTTTATGATCTGTCAAAGCTAAGTTGCTTTACATTGCCCTTAAGAGTGTATAAAAAGAACAACACAATTTACATAACCGACCTTGAAAGAAAATATGAAATTCCTGTAAGCGAGGGTGCGTATCTTGAAAGGGTGAACGGAAAGGTTAAGCTTCTCAGCATAATGCCGGATATGGATCCTAAGGATCCAAAATTTAATGTTGAAGGTGTTTGCGTAGTTGACAGTAATGATGTGAAATGTGATTCATACGGCATATACAGATTTACCTATGAGGGTGAGGAGTACGGCATTTATATTGCAAGCTATGATATACCTGCCTTTGAGGAAGTAATCAACAGTTAAAAATAAAAGACGGTGCAGCTGCACCGTCTTTTTTAGTTAAATACCAAGCTCGTTCTTAAGGAACTGACGGCTGATAAGCGCTTCCTCAAAGGGATCTGCATCATACCATGCGTCCTTTTCGTAAATAACGTACTCAATGTCGCTATCCTTAACTGCCTCAAGAATGGACTTAAAGTCCTGAAGTCCCTTGCCGAGAGGAGTAAATCTGAAGCCTGTTTCTGCCTGTGTAGGCTTCTTGCTTTCAATTTCCTTACCGTTTTCGTCAATAAGAGCATAAACAGGTCCGCCACCCATAGCGTTAGCATAGAAATCCTTGAAATGAACTATGCCGCTGCGCTTAGCGTACTTATTTATATATCTTACAGGCTCCTCGCCACCGTACTTAACCCAGCAAAGGTCAAGCTCAGTCATAATTTCGGGAACGTCCTTGTAAAGTCTGTCAAGAATATATTCGCCATCAATCTTTTCGTACTCAAAGTCGTGATTGTGGTAGCAAAGTGCGATGCCGTTATCGGAAAGAAGCTTAGCAACCTTCTTCATATTAGCAACAAACTCTGCATATCTTGCTTCATCATAAAATACTTTTTTGTCCATCCAGGGAACAGCGCTGTACTTAATGCCGATAGTCTTAACGAATTTAACAAATTCCTCTGCGTTTTCGCTAAGATAAGGGTCAAGGCTCTGGTGAATGGAAACAGCAGTAAGACCGTGCTTATCAAGAAGCGCTTTAATTTCCTCAGCGCTCTTGTCATAGAAGCCGGCAAACTCTACATAATCGTAGCCCATCTCCTTAACTTTTTTAAGTGTAGCGTCCATATCCTTCGCAAGCTCGTCACGAAGGGAATAAAGCTGAATACCAACCTTAAGATTTTTCATATTACACCTCGGGAATTTCAATTGCAAGCTCTTTACCAAGCTTAGCTGAGTTTACAATACCGTCAATAATAGCCTGATTAATAATAATCTGCTCAGAGGGAACAGGAGACTTGCCACCTGTAAGGATTGCATCAAGGAAGGAACGAACCTTGTGATAGAAGCAATCTCCGTCGGGAAGGAGAGGAATCTCTGTGCAAACCTGTGAGCCTGCCATTTCGCTGTATATCTTCATAGGACCGCCAACTGAACCGTTCCAGCACTCTGTGGAGGGGATACGGAGTGAGCCCTTCTTACCCATAATAATTGTATCACCGGGGGTGTCAAGATTCATTGCCCAAGCAATACGGAAGTCGAGAATAATGCCACCCTCAAGACGGATAAAGCCGGCTGCAAAATCCTCAACCTCAAACTTTTCAGCATATTCGGGATGCCAAGGATAATTCTTGGGGTCAATACCGAAGAAGTTAGATGTGTAGCCTGTTACTGTAAGGGGCTTGGGATAACCGATAGCATTAAGCACCATATCAAGAGAGTAGCAGCCGATATCACCCATAGCGCCGATGCCTGCTGTGCCGTCCTCAATAAAGGATGTGCCAAAGGGTGTAGGAATACCACGACGGCGTCCGCCACCTGTCTGAATGTAGTAAATTTCACCAAGCACACCGGACTCGCAAATTTCCTTAACCTTCTTCATGTTGGGATTCATTCTGGGCTGGAAGCCAATAGAAAGAATCTTTCCGCTTTCCTTTTCTGCCTTGCGCATTTCAACAGCCTCTTCAAGTGTTACACACATAGGCTTTTCGCAAAGAACGTGAACTCCCTTCTTAAGTGCATAAATAGAGCACTCAGCGTGAGTTCTGTTATATGTACAAACAGAAACTGCATCAAGGTCTGTTTCAGCATCAAGAAGCTCCTTGTGAGAGAGATAGCATCTTACGTCTGTAAGCTCCCATTTCTCAGCAAACTTTTCAGCCTTGCCGGGAATAAGGTCTGCAAGAGCAACAACCTCAACGTCCTCCATCATCTTATACTTCTGTGCGTGTGCGTCTGCAATCCAGCCGGTACCGATAATACCTACCTTAAGCTTTCTGTCTGATTTAACGCTTTCTTCCTTAGGAGCATTCTTAAATTCATCAAGTATGCTCTGTGTATCCTTTTTACTCATAATCGGGTTCCTCCGTAAAATATATTGGATAATATAATTGTATCATAACAAATTCGTGAAATCAAGTAATTAAAGCAATATATATCGTTGAATTTTCAAATAAAATATGATATACTGATAAAAACATCGTAAGGAGCACTTATGAAAATCAAGGAATCAAGACCCCTTAGCTTTATTGCAGTTACGTTGATTTACGTAATATGCACCCTTGTGGGAATAGGGCAGTACAGCTACCTTCCGTTCTCTACACCCATAAATCTGCTTATAGCCGATACGGTAGCAACAATTGTCTGCTTCATCTTCAGCCTTATTTTTAAAAATTCCTCAGTATATGACCCCTATTGGAGTGTAGCCCCCATAGTAATTCTTGTAGGCTATTCCATAGTAAACGGACTTAATATTCTCGGTGTGCTTACCCTTATTGCAGTATGCTATTGGGGCATTCGCTTAACTGCCAACTGGGCATACACCTTTAAGGGACTTACCCATCAGGACTGGCGCTACACCATGCTTTGTGAAAAGACAGGCAAGCTCTATCCCATAATTAACTTTGTGGGAATCCACTATGTGCCAACTCTTGTGGTATACGGTTGTATTCTTCCTGCAGTTTTAGTAATAGAAAGCAAGCCGGAAATCAATATACTCAGCGTAATCTTCCTTTGCGTATCCGTGGCAGCAGCTACCATTCAATGTATTGCCGATATTCAGATGCATAAATACAGAAAAAACAGAGAAACACCTTTTATAAGAAGGGGAATCTGGAAGCACTCACGCCATCCCAACTATCTTGGTGAAATTCTTATGTGGTGGGGCATCGGCTTAAGCGCAGTATGTGCAATGCCGGATATGTGGTATCTTATTTTCGGTGCAGTAGCCAATACAGCTTTGTTCCTTTCTGTCAGCATTCCTATGGCAGACGGCAGACAGTCACGAAAAGAGGGCTTTGCTCAGTATAAATCAGAAACAAGAATGCTTTTGCCAATCAAAAAATTCAAATAATCAAAGAGAGCTTCGGCTCTCTTTTTTGTATAAACAATAAAAAAATATTGACAAACAAACTCTAATATGTTAGAGTATAATTGAAGGATACATAAAATAACAGGTGGGGAGGCTTTAGCTATGAAAAAAGTATTTATAATAATTCTTGCATTAATAATGCTTGTACCCCTTGCGGTAGCTTGCAATAGTGATGACGAAACCACTACCACAACAGAGATTATTGATTATGATAAATTCACCTCAAAGGACACAGTTAAAAAGGACTGGGAGGG
>JAZQKP010000014.1:0-64667 GCA_045542275.1 Eubacteriales bacterium
AGAATTTTCTTAAGAGTTCCGTCTTTGTACATTAGTTCTCTTAAACTATTTTCTCTTCATTGTTCAATTTTCAAGGATCTTTTTCTCTCCGCTCCCGCAGAGTGCCTTGCTATTATATCAAATACTTTTTAGTTTGTCAAGAGGTTTTTTGAAAAAAATTAATTTTTTTTAGAATTATATATTACCTTGTTGAAAAACTAATAAAAACGGAGGTTTTTATGGCAACTGTACTGATACGAACTATAATTATTTACTTTATTTTCATATTCTCTATACGAATTACCGGTAAAAGACAGATTGGCGAGCTGCAGCTATCCGAGCTTGTAACTACTCTTATGTTATCAGAGCTGGCAGTTAATTCTATACAGGATATATCAATTCCGATTTCTTATTCGTTTATACCTATGATATTCCTTCTTTGCTCAGAGGTGATAATTTCTTTTCTTGTTACAAAGTCTAAAAAAATGAACAAATTATTTTACGGTACTCCCAATATAATAATAAAGGAAGGAATTATAAACCAAAGTGAGCTTAAAAGGCTACGAATGAGTGTAAACGAGCTACTTAGTGAGTTAAGACTTAAGGATATAGATGATGTAAGCACTGTTGATTATGCTATACTTGAGCAAAATGGCAAGTTATCTGTATTTGAAAAGAAAAAAGTCGGGGAACGTGTGGATAAAAGTCAATTTTGTTATGCTGTTATTACAGATGGTGTAATAAGTGAAACCGACCTTACGTACCTTGGGTTTGATAAAAATTGGGTTGAAAGTAAACTAAAAAAGAAGGGGCTTACAGTTAATGAAATATTCCTCATGACTGTTAGTCCTGACGGCAAAACAAATATAATAGTAAAGGAAGAAAAATGAAAGCATTTATTATTTCTACTTGCACATTACTACTAGTATTTGCAATTGTAATTTTAAATTATTTTTATGTATTAAAGGTATACAGCCATATGGAAAACGAAATAAAAGAAATAGAAATAGTATCAAAAGACAAAGCCTCTTCTCTGCTTAATTATTGGGAGAAAGAAAGAATGTATGTTTCCTTATCCGTTCCTCATAGAATACTTGATGACCTTGAAAAAAACTTATCGGTTTTTGTAACCAAAATACGTGAAGGAACAAAAATCGAGTTTGAGGAAACAAGACAGCTATTGTTAAATTCCATCGAAGAAATGAAAATACATGCAGGAATTTCTGCTGACACCTTGTTCTGACACAGCTTTTACGTCTCTTCTCTCCCTTTTTCGATATTCAATTTATAAAAATTGGTAATTTCTTCCAATTTTTAGTGAAAAAGTTTGTTAATTTTACCGAAATGGAAATTATTGTAATTTATGGAATAATATGGTATAATATTATTGTCGATAAAAGATAAAACAGTACCATGAAGAAAGGGAGAAGAAAAATGGAAACAAATGCAAAAATCCTTGTTGCAGATGAAAATATTCAAACAAGGCATTCTACAAAGGAGGCGCTTATAAGAAAAGGCTACCGTAATGTAGATGAAGCTACTAACGGAGAAGAGGCGCTTATTAAAATCAACAGAAATCATCCTGATATTGTTATTGCTGATATATGGTTATCAAAGCTTGACGGTATTGGGCTTATAAAAAACTCCAGAGGAATTAATTACGGTAAAGATCAGCCACCTGCATTTATTATTGCATCACTTGTTACAAATCAGAATGTATTTATAGAAGCAACAAATGCCGGTGCATCTATGTGCTTAATGAAGCCCTTTGACTTCTCTAGTCTATGTGAGCATATAAATACAATTTACCGTTCAAGAGAAACTGCTATTCCCGAAAACAAGCCCAGCCGTGAGGACATCGAAACACAGGTTACAAAGGTTATTCATCAAATTGGCGTGCCTGCACACATAAAAGGATATCAATATTTAAGAACAGCTATTCTTATGACCATTTCAGATAACGAAATAATCAATTCCGTAACTAAAATTCTCTATCCGTCTGTAGCGAAAAAGTACCAAACTACTACTTCACGAGTTGAAAGAGCTATTCGCCATGCCATTGAGGTGGCTTGGGACAGAGGTGATGTTGATACTCTTAATTCATATTTTGGATATACTATTCAAAACAATCGTGGAAAGCCTACTAATTCTGAGTTTATTGCAATGATTGCCGATAATATGCGTCTTAAATACAAGTTGTATAACTAACAAAAAGCCTATTGCGAAAATGCAATAGGCTTTTTCTTTTATATATAATAAATAATGAAGAAAACAAAAAAAGAGGATCTTGCGATCCTCTTATTATGTTTGGCTTTAAATTAAAGCTTAGCAGCGTTAACCTTGATACCAGGGCCCATTGTGGAAGCCACTGTGCAGCTCTTAATGTACTGACCCTTAGCAGCAGCGGGCTTAGCCTTGATGATAGCACCAAGCAATGTCTGGAAGTTTTCGTTAAGCTTCTCTGTACCGAAGGAAGCCTTACCGATAGGACAGTGAATGATGTTTGTCTTGTCAAGACGGTCTTCGATCTTCCCAGCCTTAGCCTCAAGAACAGCCTTAGCAGCATCCATAGATACTGTACCAGCCTTGGGGTTAGGCATAAGTCCCTTAGGACCGAGGATCTTACCAAGACGACCGATAACACCCATCATATCAGGTGTAGCGATTACAACGTCGAACTCAAACCAGTTTTCCTTTGTAATCTTTTCAACGTATTCTTCAGCACCAACGTAGTCTGCGCCAGCCTCTTCAGCTGCCTTAGCCTTCTCGCCACGTGCGAATACGAGTGTACGTACCTTCTTACCTGTACCGTTAGGAAGTACTACAGCACCTCTAACCTGCTGGTCAGCGTGTCTGGAGTCAACGCCCAAACGAACGTGTACTTCGATAGTTTCGTCAAACTTTGCCTTTGATGTCTCGCATACGAGCTTCATAGCATCTGCGGGATCATAAAGCTTTGTAGATTCGATAAGCTCAGCGCTTGCGATATATTTCTTTCCCTTTTTCATCTCAAGTTACCTCCTTATCTTATTCCTCTACAGTAATGCCCATAGAACGAGCAGTACCTGCGATCATGCTCATAGCTGCTTCAAGAGAGCCTGCATTAAGGTCGGGCATCTTTGTCTCAGCAATCTTCTGAACCTGTTCCTTAGTAAGCTTAGCAACCTTAGTCTTGTTAGGAGCTGCAGATGCAGTCTCGATACCAGCTGCCTTCTTAATGAGAACGGGTGCGGGAGGTGTCTTTGTGATAAATGTGAAGGAACGGTCTGCATATACAGTGATTACAACAGGAATGATGTAACCGATATCGTTCTTTGTTCTTTCGTTAAATTCCTTTGTGAAGTTAGGAATAGATACGCCGTACTGACCAAGAGCAGGTCCAATAGGCGGCTGGGGTGTAGCTTTACCTGCAGGGATCTGAAGTTTAATATAACCCTGAATTTTCTTTGCCATGATTTATTTCCTCCTATGTGGTACTGTTGAGAGAATCATATTTTCTCTCTCCCACTTATTTGCGACTCGTTAAAGCCGGTCGCGCGCTTTATTCTTCTATTTTCTTAATACACTTTGCGTCAAGGCTGACAGGCATATCTCTTCCGATGGAAGTAACAATAACTGTAACCTCATGTGTATCTGTTGAAATCTCGCTGATTCTTCCGCTATGTCCAGTAAGAATACCGTCAACGATTTCAACCATATCGCCGATGTTGAATGCATCTGCCTTTACAAGTTCCTCTCCGCTGATCGCACGGGCTTCCTCGTCAGAAAGGGGAACAGGTCTAGATCCAGGACCTACGAAGCCTGTAACACCGCTGATGTAACGTACGATGTGCCAAACCTCATCATTCATTATCATTTTAACGAATACGTAGCCGGGATAGATCTTTTCTTCAACAACCTTTTCCTTGCCCTTGGCATCTACTGTGGTTGTTGTAATAACAGGAACCTTAACATCAAATATAAGATGAGAAAGATTTCTGTTTTCCACTACTCTTTCAATAGTGCTTTTTACTTTGTTTTCGTAACCAGTGTAGGTATGAACGACATACCATTTCTGACCTGCAGTAAGTTCGTTAAAATCGCTCATTTTCAGTTACCTCTCAAATCAAAAGACTTTTGCGAGGAAATTGAAAAGTGCAATAAGACCAAAGTCAACAAGTCCGAGAACCAAAGCGATAGCAAGAATAGCAACGATTACCAAGCCAAAGCTCTTAAATGTTGTCTTCTTGGATGCCCATGTAATCTTCTTGAATTCACTCTTAAGACCCTTAAGCTTCTTTACGAGCTTAGAGAAGAATCCGGGCTTCTTTTCTTTTTTTACTTCGTTCTTTTCAGCCATTTCGTTTCTCCTTACTTAGTTTCCTTGTGCAAGGTGTGCTTACGACAGAAACGGCAATACTTGTTCATTTCAAGTCTATCCGGATCATTCTTCTTATTTTTCTTTGTGTCGTAATTACGCTGTTTGCATTCGCTGCATGCCAATGTGATTTTGACTCTCATTTCAGCACCTCCATAATTTATTTGGGAATTTCCCATACTCGTACGTAGTACGTACTGTGCCTCCCTCTTACGCAAAGGGGTTAAGCCCATATACTCTGTGCAAAAAAACCGCACAAAAAAAGACCCTCTGCACGAGGTGAATGCATTATAACATAATATTATATGCTTGTCAAGTACCTTTCGAAAAATTTTTCAAGTAAATTTTCTCTTGATATTTTTAGGTACTTGTGCTATAATATATGTTGGAAATTTATGTGTACATAAAAGGAGACGTATCTTATGGAAAAATATTTGGAATGTGGTGCTATAACCAGAATACATGGCTTAGCAGGAGCCTTGGTTGTAAACCATTATTGCGATTCATATGAGGTATTTGCTCAGCTTAAAAATGTATACATTAAATCCTCTACAGGATATGAAAAGAAAAAGGTTAAAAAGATTTCACCCTACAAGGTGGGCGCTTTGCTCATGCTTGATGGAGTAACTGATGCCGATGAGGCTATGAAATACCGTGGAAAAACCTTATATGCTGATAGAGATGATCTTAAGAAAGACGAAGATTCATTCTTTATTGTTGATCTTATAGGCCTACCCGTATGCGATTACAATACAAAGGAAAAATACGGTGTGCTTGGTGAGGTGGCAAACTACGGTGCGCAAGACGTTTATGTGATCAAGCGCGATGGAAAGACTGATGCGTACATCCCTGCTATACCCGAATTTGTGAAGAGCATTTCACTTGAGGAAGGAATTTTTATAACACCTATTGAGGGAATGATAGAATGAGATTTGATATTTTAACTCTTTTTCCTGAACAGATAAATGCTGTACTTGGTGAAAGCATTATGGGTAGAGCTCAAAAAAATGGGCTGATTTCCGTTAATGCACACAACATCAGGGACTATACATCAAACAAGCACAGAAAGGTGGACGATACACCGTACGGAGGCGGTAAGGGCATGCTGATGGCTACACAGCCCATATACGATTGCTACTTGTCTGTCAAGTCTTCTCTACCTGAAGGAAAAACAAGAACTGTCTATATGTCACCCAGAGGACGAATTTTCAATCATAATATTGCAAAGGAGCTTTCACAATACGATAATCTTATAATTCTTTGCGGTCACTATGAGGGTGTCGACCAAAGAGTTCTGGATGAAGTAATTGATGAGGAAATCTCTATAGGTGATTACGTTCTGACAGGCGGTGAGCTACCTGCATGTATACTTGTAGATGCTGTATCAAGACTTCTTGACGGAGTTTTAGCTGATGAAATATGCCATGAGGATGAAAGCATAGCATCAGGCCTTCTGGAATATCCTCAGTATACAAGACCTCCGATTTTCAACGGTAAGGAGGTTCCCGAGGTGCTTCTTAGCGGTCACCATGGAAACATAGATAAATGGAGACTTGAAAAATCTCTTGAATTAACAAAGGAGCGTCGACCGGATTTATATGAAAAATATATGATCGAGCACCCTCCTGTTGAAAAGAAAAAACGCAAAAGCAAATCTACGCAGTAATGCGTATTCACTATTAAACTGGTATTGGATGTGATTGATTGGAAAACAAACAGATTAAAAATACATCACAGGCTACAAAGTCAAAGTTTGAACGCGCTTCGTCGTGGGCTTTAGCCAAGGTGAGAGGAAGCTTTGTAGGTAAGTTTTTTACTTCATATGAAAAAGCAAACAAGTCTTATATAAGCAAAACAAAAGGTCTTAAAAATCAAGGTAATAAGCATAAAACCAGACGCAAGGTATCCAAAATTTTTGAAAATAGCTTTTTTGTTAATTTGGTACCTAAAATAACAAGCTTTCTTTTACGTACATCCCTGCGCGATTACGGAATAATAATGCTTAGTATGGGTTTTTTTATGTCTATTCTTTACCCAATACGCAGCTTTGTAACCATTCTCGATGTACCCTTTGAATCCTTTATTATGGGTCTGATTCTCGCAGGCTGCTCTATCCCATTGCTTTTTTCAGCAAAAAGCTATGCATCAGGTGTATTGTCAAGCAGACTTGTAAGCTTCATTTTCTTCCAATGTCTAGGCTTAAAAGCTGACAATTTCCGTTTAGCAAATGAACAAACCACGCACACGTCCTCTAACATTTCCTTTTTTGTAGGAATGTTTATGGGCATAATATCATATTTTACAAGTCCGTCCTTTATTCTTATAGCCTTACTTGTTTTACTGCTAGGCTATGCAGTTCTGACAACACCAGAATCAGGTATCGTTGTGTTGCTTTTTGCAATTCCGTTTATTTCCATTGATTTGTTTATTTTAATGACAATTTATGTGGATATATGCTACATTATTAAGTATATCATAGGTAAAAGAACATTGAAATTTGAGCTGTTCGATATTGCAATTTCAGCTATAATGCTTATGATTGTTATCAGCTATGCTTTCTGCCTTGACCACAGAACATCCCTTGTTCCCACACTTATTAATGCAGCCCTTGTTCTCTGCTACTTTGCGGTTTCAAATCTAATAAGATCAAAACAATGGTTTACACGTTGCCTTGTTTCCTTAACGCTATCTGTAACTTTGGCATCTGTTATTGGAATTGTCCAGTTTATACTTAAGGAGCTTAAGGTGATTGTACCTAATTTTGATGCGTTTTCATCAATCAATGAACGCATAACATCTACATTCTACAATCCGGATGTATTTGCGATATACTTGTGCGCAATTGTTCCATTTATACTTTTATTCATCTTTTCGGGTAATAGAGCAATGTCGCGTATTTACGGTGTATTTTCACTGGCACTTGTTATAACGTGCATTATTCTTAATCAATCCAAGGCAGCACTTATTGCTGTAATAGTAGAAATGCTGCTCTTCCTAATAATCTACAATAAAAACTTTATATACCTTGCAATGGTTGCTGCGGTGGCAATTCCAATTTTCCACTACACCTTACCTGCAGATATGCTTGCTTTAATAAATAGCTTTGGAAAAAGTGCTGAATTGACTTCTCCATCAACTGCTATTATTAACAGGACTACGTGGCAAATTTTTAAAAGATTTCCTTTCGGTATCGGCTTCGGTGAAAATAATTTTGCTGAGGCTTTGGACAGAGTAAATCTTGATTTAAACGGTGCTACAGATCTTGGAAGCATTTACAGACAGCTGCTTATATCATCAGGAATTCTTGGAATAATTATTTTAACCGCATTCTCTATTCTATTTTTAATCCTTGCCTTTACCCTTTGCGCAAAGGCAAAAAATAAGCATAGAAGAATTAATGGCGCAGCAGGATTTGTCTCTATTATCGGTATATTTGTTTCCGGTATTTTCTGCTACTCACTTAAATCAAGCGAGCTTGTATTTATTTCATTCATTGCAATAGCGCTTACCTTCTCTTACTACAAAATTGAAAGAGAGCTTGATAAGCCTACAAGTGTTTACGTAGATATCACATCTGCAAGTGTTGATATAGAAATACCTGCCGAATTTACAAAAAACACAACTCCTAAGAGAAAATATGTACATGCTCCTATAAAGAAGAAATCAAAGGCTCAGATCAAGCGAAATCCCTTTGATGAGCTTATGAACAGTAATGAATTCATACGCATAGTTGATGATAATACGGAGGTTGGCGATGATTAAAGCTCGTAAAGACAAAAAAACCGTATTTAACATAATTGATATTATTATCATTGCAATTTTTATTATTTTTCTTTCCTATTTTATATATTCATATGTTTTAGGTAATAGCTTGTATAATATTGGAGCTGAGGAAGTACAGCTGGAATATAATCTGCGTCTTGACAAGGTAAAGGCTTCGTATTGCAACAATATTAAAGAAGGCGATATCATAAAAACCTCAGACGGTAAGCTGGTGCTTGGAAGAGTTGTTTCATCCACATCAGAAATTTCTGACGATGGAATGTCCTATACTGTGTATGTAACTGTTCAAGCTGATGCTTATATGCGTAAAAGCTCAATATTTAATATTCAAAATCAAAAGCTTAAGCCTGATATGGATATTTCAATTCGATTTCCAAACTATTCTCCGCACAGTGCGGTAATCACAGATATTAAGGTGGTTTAAATGTTTATAGACAAGGTTAAAATTTATGTAAAGGCAGGTAACGGTGGTAACGGTTGCGTTTCCTTCAGACGTGAAAAGTACGTTGCCAAGGGTGGACCTGACGGCGGTGACGGCGGTCACGGCGGTAATGTGGTATTCCACATCGACAAGGGCTCCAACACATTACTTTCCTTCCGTTATAAAAGAAAATTCATTGCCGAAAACGGCGGTGACGGAGCAGGCGCCAAGTTCCATGGTAAAAATGGCGCTGATATAATTGTAAATGTTCCCGAGGGTACTCTTATCAAGGATGCAGAATCGGGCAAAATACTTAAGGATATGTCCGACTGCGAGGATTGGGTATGCGCCAAGGGTGGACGTGGTGGCTGGGGTAATAAGCACTTTGCAACACCCACAAGACAGATACCCATGTTTGCAAAAAGCGGTACAAAGGGTCAGGAACGGGAGCTTACTCTTGAGCTTAAAATGCTTGCAGATGTAGGTCTTGTTGGCTTGCCAAGTGCAGGAAAATCCTCTCTCTTAGCGGCTGTAAGCGATGCAAGACCCAAGATTGCAGACTATCACTTCACTACTCTCTCGCCAAATCTCGGTGTGGTTAATGTACGTGACGGACATGGCTTTGTAATGGCTGATATTCCCGGTCTTATTGAGGGTGCATCAGACGGTGCAGGTCTTGGACATGCATTCCTTCGCCACGTTGAAAGATGCAGATTGCTTCTTCAGGTGGTTGATATTTCCTGTATTGAGGGAAGAAATCCCATTGATGATATTGTAACAATTGATACTGAGCTTGAGAAATTCTCTCCCGAGCTTGCATCCCGTCCCAGAATTGTAGTTGCAAATAAGGTTGACTCACTTGACAAAGATCTGGTTGATGTTGACGCATTTGAAGGCTATATTAAGGAACGTGGCTGGGAGCTTATATACATTTCTGCCTACACAGGAGAAAACACAGATGAGCTTGTAAAAATGGTTGACGACAGACTGCTTGACCTTCCTCCACTTACTATCTATGAGGCTGATTATGAGCCTGAGGATAAGTACCTTAGTGGCGATGACCATGAGGTTACTATCACCCGTGATGACAAGGGAGTTTACGTGGTTGAGGGCGAATGGCTTTTTAACCTTGTAGGTCAGGTAAACTTTGAGGACAGAGAGTCACTTATGTTTTTCCAGCGTGTGCTTTTGAAGAGTGGAACTATTGATAAGCTTCGTGAAGCAGGCTGTAAGGATGGAGACACTGTTTCTATGTACGATTTTGAATTTGATTTTGTAACTTAAGAGGTAACTATGAAATTAAATATTGGCTGCCACCTCTCTGTTTCGGGAGGATATGAAAAAATGGGCAAAGCTGCCCTTTCCGTTGGCGCAAACACCTTTCAGTTTTTCACAAGAAATCCCCGTGGCGGATCATTTAAAATGCCTACCGATGAGGATATTGCAGGTCTTAACAAAATAATGGCAGAAAACAATTTCTGTCCCATTATTGCCCATGCGCCTTATACAATGAATCCCTGCGGTGCTGACGAGGAGCTTCGTAACTACACCAAGGATACTATGGCACAGGATATTAAGCTGCTTGAAAAAATAAACAGCGCATATTACAATTTTCATCCGGGCTCTCACGTTTCTCAGGGTGTAGAGGTTGGTATTGAAAAAACTGCCGACACCGTTAATCACATCTCACAGTTTGCCGAAAAAACCTTTATTCTTATCGAAACTATGGCAGGAAAAGGCTCGGAAATCGGCAAAACCTTTGAGGAAATCAGGGAAATAATCGACAGATGCGAAAAAAAGTCTATTGTTGGCGTATGCCTTGACACCTGTCATGTACATGACGGTGGCTATGATATCGGCGCTGACCCTGACAAGGTGCTTACAGAATTTGACAAGGTTGTCGGCCTTAATTATCTTAAGGCTATCCACTTAAATGACAGTAAAAATCCTTTAAGCGCACACAAGGACCGTCACGAAAAGATTGGCGACGGATTCCTTGGAATTGAAGCAATTACAAGAATTATTACTCATCCTGTTATCGCTTCTCTTCCTATCTGCCTTGAAACTCCTAACGAGCTTGAGGGCTATGCACGTGAGATTGCATTACTTAAAGAAATATTTTACAAGTAAAAAGAGTGCCTTGTGGCGCCTGCCGTAGAGCAGGTGCCACAGTTATATTCGCCTGCAGCGAGTTATATTGCTTCGCAGTTATATTCGTCTTACGACGAGTGATATTCGCTATGCGAGTTTTATGGCGAATAAAATATCACTAAAGCCTTTAGGCTTTAATATCACTATTGCGGTAGCAATAATATCACTCCGACGAAGTCGGAATATAACTCTTGCGTTCTCTATCGTTTTATGGTTTATAAGAAAGGTGCGAAAACAATCTGCTTCTAAAACAACGGAACAAAAATTATTATATTTAATGAAAGACCATTTGGGATGCCAACCGATAATAAATGAAAAAACATAATAATAAAAGCCGACAGATTCTTAAAATCCGTCGGCTTTTATCACCCTTATGAGAACCAACCTTTCGGCACTCTTTTTTATTTTTCTATTCTTGAAAATAAAATTCCAAAATCTTTGGGCAAGCTTTCCGCCTTGTAGTTTTGCGCTCTCCAATCCTTAGATAGTCCAAGCCAGCGAATAACCTTTTCAGATGAAAACGGAAGAAATGGCTGCAATAAAATTGCTAAATTGCCAATCAGATATGTGCAATTATAAATTGTATCCTTACATTTTTCTATATCGTTGCTTCTTGTTTTCCAAGGCTCACAAGAATCATAATACTTATTTCCATAGCGAACAAGGTCAAAAATACTTTCTAGAGCATCCTTAAAATTGCCCTTTTCTATTTTCTTGCCAATATTATCGTAATAATAATCAACCTTTTCTTTAATTTCATCATTTGGTGTAATGCTTTCAAAACTGTTGTTTAAATACTTTATAGCAAAAGCAAGGGTGCGGTTTACCAAATTACCCCAAGCGCCAACCAATTCTGAATTATTTTGCTCTATAAATTCTCTGTTTGAGAAATCAGTATCGCGTTTTTCGGGACCGTTTACTATAAAGAAATATCTTATTGCATCGGGGTTATATTCATTCGCGAGGTCTTTTGCTAAGATTGACCAGTTTTCACTTTTAGAAATTTTTCTACCCTCCAATGTTAAATGCTCGCTTGAAATAATTTCATCAGGAAGCCTTAAACCTTCGCCATGAGCGAGTAACAATGCAGGCAAAATAATAGTGTGGAATGGGATATTGTCCTTACCGTGAACGTAATAGTGTCTTGCATTTTCGCCATATACCTCTGTGAAAGGTATATTTCTCTCCTCACAAAGTCTTGCAGTTGCAGAAAGATAACCAAGCACATTTTCCGCCCAAATGTAAATTTTCTTACTTTCGTAATTATCCTTTGGCACATCAATTCCCCAATCCAAATCACGGGTAATAGCCCTGTCGCGAAGTCCTTCGTTTATATATTTTCTTGTAAATGATATAGCATTTTTTCTCCAATTATAATGGCTTTCCAACAATTCGTTAAGTTCATTTTCAAGCTTGGATATCAGAAGAAAAATCTGTTTTGTTTCTCCAAATAAAAGCTCTGTTTCACATTCAGAGCATTTCGCTTCCAAAACGGACTCAGCATCAAGAACCGCACCGCAATATCCACATTGATCAGCTTGTGTTTTCTTACCACAATATGGGCAAATTCCAACTACAAGTCTATCTGTCAAAACCTTTTGACAGGTTGGACAAAACGCCTGTTTTACCGTTCTTTCCTCAATATAATTACCTTCATACAGCTTTCTATGAAAATCCCTTACAAATTCTTTGTGGTAATTATCAGTTGTTTTGCTATACAAATCATAAGAAAATCCCAACTTTTTAAATACCTCACAAAATTCGTTGTGGTATTTGTCGGAAATTTCAAGAGGAGACACGCACTCCTGCTTTGCTCTAATGGTTATAGGTGTTCCGTGGCAATCGCTACCAGAAACGTAAAATACATTTTCTCCCTTTGCTCTGTAATAACGGGCTACAATATCTCCGGGAAGAAGCGCCGATAAATGCCCAATATGGAGCGATCCGTTTGCATACGGCCACGCTCCGCCGATTACAATATTTGTCATAATAAAAACCTCATTTCTAATTTAGTTTAGTAACACTTTTTCTTGTTAAGAAATAAAAAAACACTCTCACCCCCTGACTAATCAAAAGGGACGAGAGCATAACTCACGTGTTACCACCCTATTTCACCTACCCCTCGCGGCAGTAGGCCTTATCAAGTTCGGATAGGAAATGATCTATCGAAACTTTATCGCTATCACGGGCGAACCCGATGCAGCCTAATCATTTTGACTCGGTGCATAGCTCAGAGACCATGTTCGGCAAGGTTGTCTTTATCCATTCTCAGCGCATCTATAAGATGATGGATTTCTCTGTAAAAGCCTAATTTGCTTACTCTTTCTCGTCATTGCTGTTGCAATTATATTATCACATTTGTTTTAATTTGTCAATAAGAAATAAAAAATTACTTTAAAAGTAAAAACGCAGCAATAAAGCTGCGTTTTTCTAAAGTAGTGGTGCGAAGATGCGTACAAGAGAACGGACAAGACGGGCGAAAATATTAGTTTTCAGGTCTTCCTTTTTTATTTCCTCACTCTTTTCAAGAGTTTCGGAGATATCCCTGTAAATATCCTCTATACAATCTGCATTATAGAGCCACACACCGTTTTCAAAATGGTGAACAAGGCTTCTGTAATCCAGATTAATTGTGCTTACCATTGCGTATTTACCGTCGGACACTACAGTTTTTGCGTGGATAAAGCCGGTGGTATACTCATATATCTTAACACCTGCATTTATAAGGCGAGAATAAAAGCTGCGTGTCATACTGAAAACAAGCTTTTTGTCAGGTATGTGAGGTGTGATAATACGCACGTCAACACCCTTTATTGCTGTATTTTCAATAGCTGTGCAAAGCTCATTGTCGATTATGAGATATGGTGTTGTAATATACACATATTCTGTGGCAGATGCAAGGATATTCTGAATTGCGCTTTTACCTACACGTCTGTCATACAAGGGCCTTGGACCGTCACCGAAGGGGATAACATAACCATTTGCTTCAACCTTATGTGCCGGATAAATATCCTTATGGGGAGATTTCAGCTCCTTGAAATTAATACCGAAATCGGTTAAAAACAGCTCGGTAAGTCCACATACAGCCTCACCCTCAAGACGTATTCCGACATCCTTCCAATGACCGAATTTTACTATTTCATTTATATATTCGTCCGCAATATTTACTCCACCTGTATAGCCGATATAGCCGTCAATAACCATTATTTTTCTGTGGCTGCGATTATTGAACTCGCTATCTGCCTGTCCCTTTAGACGTGAAAACGGCGTTGCCAGAATTCCACAGTCTGCAAGGATTTTTGCGTAGTTACCCGGTAAGGTATTCATACACCCTACATCGTCGTAAAGTACACGTACGTCTATGCCCTTTTGAGCCTTTTTCTTAAGAATTTCAAGAATAGAATCCCAGAATTTACCCTCTTCAATTATGAAATACTCAAGATAGATAAACCTTTCTGCCTTTTCAAGGTCCGAAAGCATGCTTTCGTGCATCATTTCACCTGAAGGAAAATATCTTTGAGAGGTGCTTTTATAAAGGTGTGAGCCTGAAATATCGCAAAGCATTTTTGCTTGATTAAACGACACAGGGTCGGATTTTTTAAGCTCTGCCATTATTTCTGTATCATCTCTTTCCTGCTTATACTCCTTAAGGTCATTTAGGCGCTTGATATACTTTTTTTGTAGCTTTCTTGAATAGAAGATAAGATACAGCATAAAGCCTGCTATGGGCAGAATCAATACAAATAAAAGCCATGGAATTTTATAGTCCGGATTATCGTTAGATGCTATAATTTTAATTACGCATACAATTTCTGTTACCCAACACAAAAGATAAAAGTAAGGGACAAAATAACAGAGTGCTACCACTACACCGATTATAGATATTATTTCAAAAACCGTTATAAGCATAGCAAAAATATATCGTACGGGAATATAGCTGACCTCTCGCTCTATTTCCTTATTACCCGCCTTATATTTATATGTTCTTTTCATAATTGCTCCTTTAAAGGGAAATAGAGGCACACCTGTGCCTCTTTTTTAATTATTCCTTGTTAGCCTTTGTGGACTTAGCAAATTCGATGCGCTCGTTAGCTGCTGCTGTTCTTTCCTTAGCTGCTGCAATCTGCTCATCTCTTTCCTTCTGCATAAGCTGCTGTCTGCCTGAGGGAGACATCTTAGCCTCTTCCCATGTTGCCTTAGCCTCTGCCTTTGCAGCCTGGAAGTTTGCCTTATCAACCTCGTGCTGTGCCTTTGTGCTTGCCTTCATATCACCGAATGCCTTTTTGAAAAAGCTCTTGATTCCCATTGTCTTGTTCTCCTTTTGTTATTGTTATATTTTAATTGTTAAGAACGCTGTCTGAAAGCTCAAGTACCTTTTCGGAATACTTCTTTTTTCTCTTTGCAAGAAGCTTATCATGCATAGGCTTTGCAGCTGATACCATTGCGATGCCTGCGCAACCGATTGCAACTCCTGCACCTACCATTGTGCCGATTACTCCCATGGCAAGGCACATACCTGTACCTAATACAAGTGAGCCTGCTGCACCGAATGCGTACGAAAATGCCTTCACAGGACGCTTAATCTGCTTATCAAGTGTTTTTAACTTGTCAAGCTCTGTTTCTTCCTTTTCTACATACTGCTGACGAATCTTTTCAGCTGTCTTCATTTCATTTGTCATTATGTTTTCCTCCGTATTTGTTCTTGTTTCTGTTTACGTTCCTATTATACGGCAGCCATGTTTGTATTTTAATAAAATACCGTAAATGAATTGAAAAAGAAATGTAAAAGAAATGTAAAAGCCGACTTTTTTAGAAAAAATAAAAAAGAGGGTGAATTTCACCCTCCATTATTTTATTCATTTTCTTCCTTAAGAAGCTCATCGGAAAGACGGAGTATCTCCTCTCCGTATTTTTCTTTATTGCGCTTCATTGTAAGAAGGTATACAGGATACGCACTACCCATTGGAACTGCGCCTGCTATAGAAACTATGATACCGAACACCATAATGTCCCACACAAGTATCATTGCCATACCAAGGCCGAAAATAAGGGCGCCCATAACTCCTATAACCAAGGAAAGAATCATTGAAAAGTTCTGCACAAAGCTATCAAGCCTTCTGATTCTTTCAAGCTTTATTTCCTTTTCGGACTTACCCCCGTATTGCTTTCTTATGCTTTCTATCTCTCTGCGCTCTGCCTCTGTCGGCGCAACATAAGTATATTCAAATCCTTTATTATCCATTATTATTCTCCGATTTAATTTTATTAATTGTTTTTACACCCTTTACTATCATATAGATAGCAACGCTGTATGCGCATATACTTACTGCGCTTCCTGTAAGAGTATTTGCCAAGGATATATCCATTGCTCCGTCCGAAAAGGTATACAGCATAGCTGTCTGCAATGCCAGAATTGACACTGCACCGTCTATCAGGTTTATATTTCTTGCCGATTCGATTACAAGGTCATTTTGCTTTTGCGCCTTGACAAAATTGTATATTGACATACCTATTTTAATAAAAGCATATAATGCGGAAACATATATCATATAATCTCCGTATTCAAAGCCTCTTTCATCAAAAATCATTTGAGCAATTGACACGGATAAGGCAATATTAAGAAGCAGCATTCCTATTCCACTAACAAGATATGTCTTTACACGTCTTAAGCTGTCACCCTCGCCCCTGCTTTTTCTGTGATTAACCAAAACAGCTGAACGAATAAGGGTAAGCAGCAAATAATATGCAGCCAAGGATCCGAACCAGACAGAACCGTTTACTATGCCGATTATACCGTTATATATGCCGTAGGCTACGCTTACGGTCAATGAAACGGCTAAGCCTATAATTGTTCGGTAGCCAAAGCTTTCAAGCAGCTCTGCCGTAACAGAATTGCTTCTTAGCATTTTAATAATTTTTGATTTTATTTTTGGAGCAAAAATTACAATTGTATATATGCTATATCCAAAGGCCACAGCCGTCAAGCCATACAAAACGTAGGTTATGATTTCCATAGCTCCGTCAAACGATTTAAGCATCAAAACCATAGACGCCACTACAAGCAAGGCTGTTACAGGATATATAATTGCAATAATTATTTTATTTGGTTGCTTTAATAAGTTAAATATCTTCATTTACATATTTTAATGTTATGGTAAAGGTGCTTCCCTTACCGATTTCACTCTTAACGGAGATTTCACCGCCAAGAATATCTATTACTTTTTTTACAAGGGGTAAGCCAAGTCCGTTGCCCTCTCCCGAATGTGATGTATCTCCCTGGTAGAACTTATCAAAGATATGCTCACCGGTTTCCTTTGAAATACCACAGCCTGTATCGGACACAGACACCACTACTCTGTCAAGATACTCCTTAAGAGTAACAGTTACGCTTCCTCCCGGCTCTGTAAACTTAATGGCGTTGGAAATAAGGTTATTCCACACTATTTCAAGGTAGCTTGGTGAGGAATATATGATTACATCGTCAAGATCGCAATCAAGATTAAGACCCTTTTTGTCAATTAAATCCTCAAAATTCAGTACGGTTTCCGCAAGCATTTCCGTAAGGTTTATTTTTTCATACTCTGTGCTTATTTCCTGATTCTCCAGCTTATTAAGCTTGAGAATATTTGTAATAAGGTCGGTTAAGCGACGTGATGCCTGATTTAAAATGGAAACATATTTCTGTCTTGTTTCACTATCAAGGGATTCGTCCTTTAAAAGTGTACTGTAATTCTGGATTATAGCAAGAGGTGTCTTAAGCTCGTGAGAAACGTTTGATATGAAATCTGTTTTCAACACTGCACTTTTCTCAAGCTCGGTTGCCATCTTATTAAGGTCCTCCATAATGGCATCGTAGCCATTATACTGAGAATACTTATGGTCAGGGGTAATTCTTACAGAAAAATCCCCTGTGGTTATTTTTTCTGTTGCATCAAGTATCTTTTTAACAGGCTTATCTACCATTATTTTACGTCTTATATAGTCTGCTATAGTGCATACAGTTGACAAAATCAAAATAAGAATAAGCACAAGCACAGCTATAAGTCCCTTGTTTGACGTTCTGTCCTCTATATAGTCAAAAACCAAAATGGCTATCTGCATTATAATTGCAATAAGAGCAAAAAATGCTATAGCTCCCGACAACGAAAAGGTGCTGCGATTTCTTTTTTTCACTTCAACACCGCCTTATAGCCAAGACCGTGAACCGTAAGTATTTCAAAGCCGTCACAGCCCGATGTCTTTTCTCTTATCTTTGCCATATACACGTCTACTGTTCTTGATGTAGCTGAGGAATCGTAATCCCAGAATTCCTCCATAAGAGCAGAACGGGTAAATGTCTTTTTAGGATAAGAAAGAAGCTTAAAAAGGATATCAAACTCACGTACAGTAAGAGGAATCTCCTCACCGTCAGCTGAGGCTGTATGCTCCTCTGTGTTCATTGTAAAATTGCCTATCTTAATCTGCTTCTCTGTTTCAATCTTTGCTCTGCGCAAAATTGCATTTATCTTAAGAAGAAGCACATCCATATCAAAGGGTTTGGTTACGTAATCGTCAATACCGATGGAATAGCTGAACATCGTAGAGGGCTTATCGTCCTTTGCAGTCATAAAGATAATAGGAATATCCTTATCAAAGCTACGGATGTTTTTTGTAAGCTCATAGCCGTCCATTTTAGGCATCATAATATCTGTAAGCACTAAATCGTACTTTACCCTCTCGGTCATATCAAGGGCTTGTTCTCCGTCAAAGCAAGAGGTTATTTCATATCCGTTATTTTTTAAAGATGAGGAAACAAAGCGATTAAGATCCTTATCATCCTCTACTATAAGTATTTTAATCATAGTACACCTCCGTTTTCATCATTTCTATTGTATCATATCTTAAGGGTATTTGCAAAAGGTTTATATTTTGTTAATGAATTGTAAATTCCACAAAAAAAGGTACAGGCCACACGAATGTGACCTGTGCCTCGGAGGTTTTACCACTTGTTAGGTAAAAATCTTTAGTTATTAACTGCGTGTCCAGATATTATGCTTATAGGTGTCTGATAGGTTAGTTGCATTTACGGCTGCATCCGACACATCTACATCTATCTTTTCCAGGCTGTTTGTAAGCTTAGCGCATTGCCAGCCATCTGTATTTTCAAAGGTAACTGTTTTAAGCGATGGGCAGCCGTAAAAGGCAGATGAGCCTATATAGTTTACATTTTCGGGTATTATTATATTCTTAAGAGATGTACATCCGTAAAATGATGCTGCTCCCAATGATGTTAAGCTGTCGGGGAAAACAATTTCGGTTAATGAGCTGCAGTTTTGAAATGCATTATGTCCTATTGATTCTATACCGTCATGAAGGACAATACCTTCAAGAGCTGTACATCCGCTAAACATTTCGTTGCCTATTGACGTAATGCTTTCGGGAATTACAATATCAACTAAGGATGTGCATTCCGAAAAGGCTCCGTCCCCTATTATTGTTGCACCGTCTTCTACAACAACGCTTTCAAGTAAATTGCAGTTATAGAAGCCGTATCTTCCTATTTCAACACCACCGGGAATTGTTACCTTTGTTATATCGGTGCTGTAAAATGTATAACTGAAAACAACATAATTATTTCCCTTGTAATTTTTCGGCAAAACGATTTCCGTATCATTGCCTATATATCCGACAAGATAATATTCATCGTTCAAGGTCATAAATATAAAATCATCAACGTTATCAAAAATACTGGGGCTTTCTATTGATGTATGAATTACCTCGGCATCCATAAAATGTGGCTTAACGTCAAGAGAGGATAAATTATATACCTCCAAAAGCTTGTAGCAGCCTATAAAGACATCACGTCCCAAGGATTTTACGCTTGATGGGAGAGTAATACTCATAAGAGATGTACATTCACCAAATGCCTGACTGTCTATAAGGGTAATTCCCTCCGATAATGTAAGCTTATAAAGTGATGAGCAGCCGTGGAATGCCCATGTGCCTATAGATGTAACGCTTGATGGGATTGTAACTGTTCTTATTGATGAGCAATTGTAAAATGCCAAGCCACTTACCGAGGTAATGCCCTCCGGTATTACAAGGTCTGTAAGAAGCTCCCCATTTAAATAAAGTGTTATTTCATTCTCATAATACAACGGTGTGCCGTCCATAGCTATAAACTGAATTTTACACCATGATGTTAAATCTGCTAGGTTAACGTTTCTGATTCCTGTGCAGTTTTCAAATGCTCCTCTTTCAATTGAAGCAACGCCACTGCCAACTGTAATATCGGTCATATTGTAGCAATCGCGAAATACGCCTGTTCCGATTGATTTAACCCCGTTTCCTATAACAACTTTTTTAAGTGCTGTACAGCCGGAAAATGTATAGTTGTCAAGTAATGTAACCTTATCGGGAATAATAATGCTTTCAAGAGATACACAATCGAAAAATACTGATTTGTCCATAGATGTAAGGCTAATAGGTAGAGCTATATTTTTAAGGGATTTACAGCCCCAAAATGCGCCAAAGCCTATTGATGAGAGTCCGTCCGATAAGGCTACGTTATCAAGGGCTACGCAATTACGAAATGCGTACTTGCCTATTGATGTAACGCCTCCCGATACATTCACCTTGGTTACATTATCTCTACCATACAGGAAGCAATCGTAAATTGCATAGACGTTTCCGTTATAGTTACCCGGTAATGTAAGCTCACTGTCATTACCCAGATATCCCATAAGATAATATTTATTATCCAAGGTCATAAATACGTAGTTGTCTATATTTTCAAGTATACTTTTTTCGCTTGATGATGTGTGTATTATTTCAATGGAGCTGAAATATTTATCAACCTCTAATTCTGTAAGATTGTAAGCCTCTACCAGCTTATCACAGTCATAAAATGCTCCGTAGCCAATGTTTTGAACACTCTTTGGCAAGGTGATGCTGATAAGGGAATCGCAATCGGAAAATGCAAGATTGCCTATTGACGTAGCTGTGCTCGGAATAATTATGCTGTTAATAGTATTACATCCATTAAATGCATATGCTCCAATGCTTATAACTCCCTCGGGAATTACAAATTCGTTAACCGAATTATCTGCATAGCATTTTACAAGAACTGTGCCGTCCTTGGAATATACTGCTCCGTTTACAGATTTAAATGATAAGCTGTCCTTGCTTACCTCTATACTTTCAAGAGATACGCAATCCTTAAATGCACCCTCGCTTATTACGTTAACGCTGGCAGGAACAGTTACTTTTTCAAGAGAGGTACACTCTGAAAAGGCAAAATTGCCAATTGATTTAACACCGTTCTTAATAACAACGGTTTTAAGAGCTGAGCAGCCCTCAAAGGTTGATGCATCTATTATGCCTACCTCGCCGGGAACTGTTATTTCAGTAAGAGCTGTGCAGCCTGTAAATGCAGATTTGCCAAGGGTATTCAAATTTTCCGAAATGGTTACGGCTTTAAGGGCTGTACAGCCGTTAAATGCTAAATCTCCGATAGATATAACGCTATTTGGTATATCTACGCTTGTAAGCTCTATACAGCCACTAAAGGCAGATGCTCCTATTGATTTAACCCCGTCCTTAATTACCACAGCTGTCATTCTTCTGCAATCCTTAAATGCGTTAGCGCCGATTTCAGCAAGGTTAGCAGAAATTGTAACCCCATTAAGATTATAACAGCCCGTAAATGCGTCTTCTCCGATATAAACAGTGCTATCGGGAATTGTAACATAGCTTCCGATTCCGGAGCAACCGAGGAATGCAGAAGCGCCTATATGGGTTACACCGTTACCGAAATTAACTATGCCAAGCTGATAACAATACTGAAAGGCATAATCTCCTATTTCCGTTACGCTGTCGGGGATATCTATACGAAAAAGTGACACGCATCTTGAAAATGCATATTCTCCAATTTGTGTAAGGCAGCTTGACAGTGTGATATCTCCAAGGTTGCTACATTTTTCAAATGCATTTTTACCCACAAACATAACGGTATTGGGAATTGTAAAGCTTTCAAGCTTGCTGCAGCCTGTAAATGCAAAGTCGGCAATTCCTATGGTGTCTGCCTCAAGTAAAATTTCCGTAGCTTCCGAATCAAAGCCTATTGCCCATTTATCCACATAAAGTATTCCGTTTATATTTTCTATAATGGCATCACAACCGTCAAATGCATCTTGACCTACCGATTCAACCGTATAAGGAATATTGATTTCCTTAAGAGCTGTACAGCCCTTAAATGCTTGAGTGCCAATTGATTTTATCTCGTGATGGATATTTATGCTTGTAATATTGGTGCATCCGTTAAAGGCACGGTCTGCAATTGCGGTAACGGGAAGTGAATTATATGTTAAGGGAATTTCCACCTGAGATTCCTTATATGTTCCTATTCCCGTAACACGGTACGAAATGCCGTCTGTGTTTAATGCAAAGCTAAGGGACTCCTTATCCTCCTCAATGATGCCTGTGGTTGTGGTATCTGTTGCATCGTCTCCACAGGAAGAAAATACAGTAGCGGCAAGAACAATCAACACAATGCTTAAAGCCAATAAAAAGATCCTTTTCATTTTTATTCTCCTTATCATTTTTAGGTGATATAAAGAACTTAAAGCATCTCTTTTTATTTATCTTAATACACTAATATCTTATCTTCCCTCTCGCAACGTGTAATATCATCAATATAGTAAACTCTGCCGTATTGAAAGATAAATGCACCGTCGCCAACAGGCGGTATATAAACAAACGGATCGGATAATACATAATAGCTATGAAGCATCTCTGCATCATATATAATATCTTTCTTGCTTCTGTACTCTGTCATGCCAGTAAAAAGAAACATTTCATTTCCAAATCCGGAAAAGCTCTTCCTACTTAGGCCCGAATGAAGCACCTCTATGCGATAAAGCATGGCATCATAGGGTCTGTCCGCAGGTATTCTTACACCGTCTTCATATCGGCTGAAGGAATAATATTCGTGCATTTCTCCTCTTATATCATACACTCGTATAATATCACAGGTGTTAAAGAGAGCTACTGTATCTGTAATAAGATAAAGAACCTCCTCATCAGTAAGACACATCCATTCTCCCTTATTCCTTTTTGCACGTATATCTGATATGTGCTCAAAAGAATATACGGTAGCAACGGTGTTGCCCTTTTCCTCTGTGTATGATGTATAATATCCGAACTTTTCCTTTATAGTCTGCATTGAAACCGGCTTGCCGGCAATCCCCACTATTGAGGGTGATATGTTGTCTGTATCTACATCTTCATCAGCAGAAATAAAAGCAATAACACATAAAATTGATGTCAGCAATATAAATGAAGCGACAAAAACTATGCATCCGATCTTCAAAAAGAAGCTTTTTTTATTCTTCATATACCCTCCTTTATTTCATTGTAGTTTTAAAATTTAATAGATTTATCTTGAATTTGTAATGAATCTGTAAGATTTCAGAATCTTACTATCACCGTAGTTCCCTTACCCTTTTCAGAGGAAAACTCAAGTGAAGCGCCATGTACTTTAACGATTGTATCGCACAATGCCAGTCCTAAGCCTGTGCCACCCTCTTTTCTGCTTCTTGATTTATCCGTACGGTAAAAGGGCTCGGTAATATGCTCTAATTGCTCCGTAGTCATTCCAATACCGTTATCCTCTATATAAATCACAGCACGGTCATTTTCGGTTTTTGCGCTAAGAATAACCTTTCCGCCATCGTAGCAAGCCTTTATTGCATTTTCTGTAATATTAGTCATTAAAAGCTCTAAAAGAACCTTTTCTCCGTTTACGGTTATATCTTCACCTGTTACAGAAATATTAACCTTCTTTTTTTCAGCTAAAACAAGCATTCTCTCTTTTGTGTTCTTTAATAGCTCAAGAACGGAAACAGGCTTAGGCTCTATAGTGTTTTCTCTTATAAACGCTGTATCAAGGAGTATTTCGCTGATGCTTTTTAATCTCATAGACTCCTTTAAAATAAAATCTGCCGCATCTGTACGCTCTTCCTCGGAAATATTTGCATTTCGTATATATTCTGCGTATCCGTGGATTGATGTAAGAGGAGTTCTCATTTCGTGGGCGAGGTCATCAAGCATTCGTTGCTTCTGCTCTGCTGTGGATTTCAAATCATTCATTTGCTCATTTATCTTTTTGGACATTATATTGAAATCCTTTGCCAGCTCGCCAAACTCGTCATTCCCACTTTCATCTGCTCTGATTGAAAAATCACCCTCGGAAATACGTCCTGTAACCTTACGTAGCTTTTCAAGCGGTGAATAAAGCTTACGCAGTACAAAGTACAGCAAAGCAGCAAGAGCTACAGAGGTGAGCAAGGATGCGCCTAAAAAGGAAAGCGCCAATACCTTAAATTCGTCATACAGATAGCTGATATCCTTGGCATAGGTTATTGTATATCCTCCACTTAAGGTTTCCTCGCTTATTAAAATAAAATTATTGCCGTTATTTTTCTCAATAGATATAACGTTCGTGTCGGGGATATTCATTCCGTCGGGAATGCTTGAATAAATCTCATTTTCATTTCTTTCAAAGCGCAAATAAATTTCCTTTCCCTTATAAAAATTGCAATAGCTTATTTGAAGCCAATATACACCCTCATTAGCCCCGTTAAGTGTACCAAGATCATCTTCAAAGCTTTCCTTGATGGCGGCGCATTCGGCAAGACAGCCGCTTTTTGCAGTATCCATGGTATTATTGAAGGTAACTAAGCTTATTGTGAAAATACTTACGTTGAAAAATATTAAAAACAGCGCCAAAATTATCAGGTATGTTTTTTCAAAAAATTTCATTTTCATAATTCAAATCTGTATCCTATCTTATACATAGACTTTATTCTGTTTTTAAGTCCAAGCTTTTTTCTAAGCTGTTGAATGTGGATATCAACAGTACGTGTATCTCCCTCGAAATCTATATCCCACACAAGATCAAGAAGCTTTTCTCTTGTAAGAGCAATATTCCTGTTTATAATAAGAGCTTCAAGCAGGTCAAATTCCTTTGGTGTAAGCTTTACCTCATTACCGTCGTAAAACACCTTTCTGCTGTTAAATTCCACAGATATGTTATCAAAGGAAATTGATGTGGTATTCTTATTTACACGTCTTAATACTACTGCTACACGTGCAAGAAGCTCCTGCATTTCAAAGGGCTTTACAATATAATCATCTGCACCAAGCTCAAGACCCTTAAGCTTATCCTGTAAGCCCGACTTTGCTGTAACGAAAATTACGGGAGTATCCTTAATGTATGTGATTATTTCAAAGCCTGAAAATCCGGGTAGCATTACATCAAGTATTATCAGGTCATAATTATTGTTTTTTATCAATTGTAAGGCAGTAGTGCCATCATATGCACCTGTGCATTTATGTCCTACAAGAGTGAGGTTTTTACAAATCAGTGTATTTATGGATATTTCATCCTCTACAATTAAAATAGCAGACAATTCTTTATCCTCCCAAGAAATTCTTTATTATATTAATGTTACCACAAAAATGTAATGAATTTGTAAAGATTTTTAAATATAAAAAAAAGATGCGACCGAAATCGCATCTTTTATTTGTTATTTATGCACGCAAAGCGATGCCAAGCTCTCTTTCAAGTGCCTTAAGGATCTTCTTAACTGCGTTGTCAGCCTCCTGATCGTTAAGGGTTCTGTCAGCGGCTCTTAAGGATACCTTAAAGGATACACTCTTCTTGCCCTCGCCAACCTGTGCGCCACGGTAAATATCAAAGAGCTTAATAGACTCTACAAGGTGGGAGCCTGCCTTTGCCATTACCTTTTCAATTGTGCCAACCTCAAGCGCCTCCTCGCATACAAATGAGAAGTCTCTTGTAAGTGCGGGGAACTTGGGAAGTGCCTTATACTTGATTTCTGTTGCGTGAACATCGAACATCTTTTCAAAATCAAGCTCTGCAACATAAACCTTCTTACCAAAGGAATAATTATCTGCTACATTGGGGTGAATTTCACCGAATACACCAAGATAATTGCCCTTTACATCATAGATGTCAGCGCATCTGCCGGGGTGGAATGTAGGATTGCTTCTGTTTGCCTTATATTCAATGTGCTTGATGCTGCACTTATCAAATAACTCATCAATTACACCCTTAAGGTCATAGAAATCGTGCTTACCGTACATACCGATAACTACCTGCTTAGGCTCTCTTGGGAGATTCTTGATATCATCATCGGGAATATAGATTGTGGAAACCTCAAAGATTGCCACATCGTCATTCTTAAGATTGTTATTCTTTGCAAGAACCTCAAGCACAGAGGGAATAGATGTTGTACGCATTACACTTGTATCTTCACCGAGAGGGTTAGTAATAACAACGCTCTTTCTTCTTACATCGTCCTTAGGCATACAAATCTTATCATAGTACTTAGGGCTGATAAATGAGAAGGTATTGATTTCGTAAAGGCCCATACCGCAAAGGGTGTCTCTTACAAGGTTATCGTACTTCTGACGGGGTGTTCTCTCTCCCTGAGTAAGCTGAGCAACAAACTTTGTGGACTCAATCTTATTGTAGCCGTAAATTCTTGCTACCTCCTCAGCGATATCCTGCATACCCTCTACGTCCTCACGGTAGGAGGGAACGTAAACCTTGCCGTCCTTAACCTCAAAGCAAAGCTGATTAAGAATTTCAACCATATATTCCTCTGTGAGATTTGTGCCGAGGAACTTATTGATTCTTTCGCTGTTGAAATCAATTACGTGCTGCTTCTTTAGTGTGGGATATACATCTATCATACCGTCAACAACTGTACCTGCATTAAGAAGCTGAACAAGCTGACAAGCCCTCTCAATTGCGGGAACTGTTGTTTCAACGTCAATGGACTTTTCAAATCTTGATGAGGACTCTGTTCTCATACCGAGAGCACGGGAGGTTACACGTACGCTTGCACCGTTGAAGTTAGCGCTTTCAAATACTACTGTCTTTGTATCGTCGGTAATTTCGCTGTTAGCGCCACCCATTACACCTGCCAAGGCAACAGCCTTTTTCTCGTCGGAGATAACAAGCATACCGCTTTTAAGTGTATGGTCAATATCATCAAGGGACTTAAATTGCTCGTTTTCATTTGCCTCTCTTACAATAATGTGAGAGCCGTCAAGACACTTATAATCAAATGCGTGCATAGGCTGACCGTATTCAAGCATTACATAGTTTGTAATATCAACAATATTATTGATAGGGCGTACGCCTGAGGCACGAAGTCTCATTCTGAGCCAGAGGGGTGAGGGCTCAATCTTGATATTCTTAACTACTCTTGCTGTGTATCTGGGGCAAAGCTCAGATGCTATATCAACCTTAATGTAGTTTTCAATCTTATCACCGTCATTTGTTGCTTTAACCACGGGTGTGGGAATGCTGAGGTCTCTGCCGAATGAGGCTGCGCTTTCTCTTGCAAGACCGATAACGCTGAGACAGTCGGGACGGTTAGGTGTGATTTCAAACTCGACAACATCGTCAGAGAGCATAAGAGCCTCCTTAATGTCCATACCGAGCTTAAGCTCACCAAGATCGTTCATAATGAAGATACCGTCTTCAATAGCTGTAGGCATATCATGAGTTGTAAGATTAAGCTCACTGATTGAGCAAAGCATACCGTTTGATTCAACACCGCGAAGCTTACCCGCCTTGATTGTAACGCCACCGGGAAGCTTAGCGGGAGCCTTAGCCACGGGAACAATAGCGCCCTCAAACACGTTCTGTGCGCCTGTTACAATCTGAATTTCATTCTCTTCTCCCACATCAAGCATACAAATCTGAAGGTGGTCAGAGTTCTCGTGCTTGGAAATCTTAGTAATCTTACCAACTACTACATTGTCGATATCCTCACCAAGAACCTCAAAGCCCTCTACCTTAGAGCCTGTGTAGGTCATAGTATCGCAATAATCCTTATTGGAAATATCCTTGCAGTCGACAAAATCGCCGAGCCAATTTCTAGATAAATTCATACCAATACCTCCTTAGAACTGCTCAAGAAAACGTACATTGTTTTCGTAAAGCAATCTCATATCGTCAATGCCGTACTTACACATAACGATTCTTTCAATACCCATACCGAAGGCAAAGCCTGAATATACCTCAGGGTCAATGCCACAGTTACGAAGCACGTTGGGGTGTACCATACCTGCGCCAAGAATTTCAATCCAACCCTCGCCCTTACAGAGACGACAGCCCTTACCACCACATACAAAGCAAGAAACGTCTACCTCAGCAGAAGGCTCTGTAAACGGAAAATGGTGGGGACGGAAGCGAACCCTTGTATTATCACCGAACATTGTCTTAGCAAAGGTTTCAAGCATACCGCGAAGGTCGCCCATTGTAATATTCTTATCAACTACAAGACCCTCAAGCTGATGGAACAAGGGGGAGTGGCTACCGTCAACCTCGTCAGAACGGTATACTCTACCGGGAGAGATAATTCTGATAGGGGGCTGCTGCTTCTCCATTACACGTGCCTGAACAGGTGATGTCTGGGAACGAAGAAGAATATTGTCTGTGATATAGAAGGTATCCTGTGTATCTCTTGCAGGATGATTTTCCGGAATGTTAAGAGCCTGGAAGTTATAGTAGTCATACTCTACCTCGGGACCCTCTGCGATTGAGAAGCCCATACCGATAAAGATGTCCTCCATTTCTCTCTGTACCTTTGTTAAGGGATGAAGCTTACCTATCTGCTTCTTGTTACCGGGTACTGTAACGTCAAGAGTTTCCTTAACAAGTGCCTCTTCAAGCTTCTTCTTGCTCTGCACCTCTACAAGCTCAGCAATTTTAGCCTCAATAGCACCTCTTACCTCGTTTGCCATCTGACCTACAACAGGTCTTTCCTCAGCACTAAGCTTACCCATCATACGGAGAACTGATGTAAGCTCACCCTTTTTACCGAGATATTTGATTCTTATCTCTTCAAGGTTACAGTCCTCGCTTGAAAGAGCCGCTAAGGCCTCGGCTTTGATTTTTTTCAAAGTTTCTTTCATATTTATTACCTCACATAAAAATTTACAAAAATAAAAAATCCCCGTCTAAAAGACAGGGACGAACAAACAAATTTGCCCGTGGTACCACCCACATTCGATGCATTGCATCCTCAGAAGCGAAAACTCCTTATGTCTGTAACGGGACAAGCCGTATCTGTCTACTTGGTTTCAACAAATCTGCTCCAAAGGGAAACGCAATTAGCAAGCGAACAAAATATCTCTCAGCCACGGATATTCTCTCTTTCTGTACGCTAAACTGCCAAAAGCAACTTTTTCATAGCATTTACTGCTACATTCTAACATAACTTCACATAAAAATCAAGATATAAAATATGTTTTTCAAAATATTTTTTTGCTATCTTCATAAAAATATCACAAAAATATTGTAGAATTTTATTGTAAGGTAATCTAAAAGGGTTACACTATCTTTTACAAATGATATTTGGAAGGTTTTTTATGTCTGACTATATTTATAATAATTATTCAAATCAAAACGATAACGGCTACGACCCTGAAATCAAGCCCCCTAAGAAATCGGGTGGTAAGGGTATTATCGCCCTTCTCTGCGCCGTATGTATAATCGGCTCAGGTATTATGGGCGGAATTATCGGTGTTAATTTTGCATCAGGTTCAGGTGATTCAACAGGTGACCCTGTGCGTGTGGACAGCTATATATTTTCTGCCCCATCAATCACAAACACAAGTAATGTAATTGACCCCGATATTCTTGCAAACGGCGGCAAGCTTACAGTTGCCCAAACTGCAGCACTTGCAGCGCCTACCGTAGTTGAAATTAAGACAACCTATGTTGTACAGTCATACTTCCAGTATGTAACAGGTGGTGCGGGAAGCGGTGTTATAATCGGAAAATACTCTATTGAGGGAACCCCCTCGGGATATTATGTAGTTACAAATGCCCACGTAATCCAAAATTCCAACGGTGGAATTGTAGATGCAACAGGCATTACGGTAACAACAAATACAGGTAAGGAATATGCAGTTGCCAAGGTTGTGGGATATGATACAATCGGCGATCTTGCAGTTCTTATGGTTAACACCACGGATGAGCTGCCTATTGCTCCTCTTGGAGACTCTGACACACTTATTATCGGTGAAGAGGTTGTGGCAATCGGTAACCCTCTTGGAGAGCTTGGCGGTACGGTTACAAACGGCATAATCAGCGCTCTTGACCGAGAAATCGACGTTGACGGTAACAAAATGAACCTTTTGCAGACAAATGCTGCCATAAATCCCGGAAATTCCGGTGGAGGACTTTTCAATCTTCGCGGTGAGCTTATCGGTGTTGTAAATGCCAAATCCTCAGGCTCCGGCATTGAGGGACTTGGCTTTGCTATTCCTGCTAACGATGTTGAAAACGTGGTAAATAACCTTATTGAGTTTGGATATGTCAAGGGCAGACCCTATGTTGGCATAACCGTTGCCACCGATAATTATTCAAGAGTTTATGTCTACTCTCTTGAAAAGAATTACAACGACGGTGTGCTTCAGGTACATGACCAGATTCTTGAAGCAAACGGCAAGGCAATTACATCAAATAAGGACTTTAATGCAATTATTCAGCAGTGTAAGCCCGGAGATACAGTAGAGCTTCTTATTAAGAGAAACCGTACCACAGTAAATGTGACAATTACAGTTTTTGAAAAAAAGGCAGCAAAATAGCTTCTCTTTTTTAATCTAAAAAGCAGCAATACCCTGTGTTGTTGCATTTTTGATATATATTGACAAACGATTTGCTTTTATGATATTATTTTTATGAGGTGATGACAATGTATAAAATTTTAGTAGTTGACGATGAAGAAATGATAAGAAAGCTTATCCGTAAATATGCAGAATTTGACGGACACAAGATAGTTGAAGCTGTAGACGGAATGGATGCTATAACAAAGTTCAGAAGCGAAAGTTTTGATATTATAATTATGGATATTATGATGCCTGAGCTTGACGGCTTTACCGCATGCCGTGAAATCAGAAAGACATCCGATATTCCTATTATTATGCTCTCTGCCCGTGGAGAGGAATACGATAAAATCAACGGATTTGAAATAGGTATTGATGACTATGTTGTTAAGCCCTTTTCACCAAAAGAGCTTATGCTCAGAATAGATGCAATTATGAAGCGCGCAAAGTCTACCCCTGTTAAGGAAGAAAATAAAAATGAGGTTGTTTCTATTGCAAACGGTGGCATTGTTGTTGATTTTACAGCAAGAATTGTCTACCGTGACGGAGAAAGAATCGATATGTCCCCTAAGGAATACGATCTTTTCTTCTATATGATAAAAAATAAGAATATTGCTCTTTCACGTGACAAGCTTCTTTCCGATGTATGGGGCTATGATTTCTTCGGTGATGACAGAACACTTGATACTCACATCAAAATTCTCAGAAAGAGCCTTGGCAAGTATAATGACCTTATTGTAACAATTCGCGGCGTAGGCTACCGATTTGAGGATAAGTATGAATAATCATAATAAGGCGCCCAGCATACGATCCCGAATTATTTTCGCAATGCTGATACTTATTGCGGTTATGCTGATTATCCTTTGGATAACCCAGACTGCCCTACTTAGCGGAATATACCAGTACATTAAGATCAATGATATGGATCAGGTTGCCGAGCTTATAAATGATAACGTAGATAATGATAATTTCGCTGCTCTATTTGACAGAATTTCCATACAGCATGAAACCTGTATGATAATGGTGAATATGTCGAATGATGAGGAGATTATATATAACTGTCACTCTCTGAATGACTGTATAATACATAAGCTACCCGTTAATACCATTATTGATAACTGGTATATGGATGCTGTAAAAAATGACGGGCAGCTTATTAAGATAATTTCCCGTGAGGAATTCAGAGATAATTACTACAATCCCAGCTATTATAACGGCAGCGCTCCCTCCGTAAGCAGCCCTGCCAACTGTATTCTTACAGTAAATGTTACAACCACACAAGAGGGAGAAACCCTTGTATATGTGCTTAACTCATCTATAGAGCCTGTAACAGCGACGGTTCGTACTCTTCGCTTTCAGCTTGTGTTGATTTCAATTCTTATGGGTGGAGTTACAGCAATTATTTCCTTTTTCCTTTCAAAAAGAATTGCATCTCCTATTGTTAATATGAGCGCAGATGTTAAAAAGCTTGCCCTTGGCAACTACAATGTAAAGTTTGAGGAAACAGGCACAGAGGAAACCGTAGAGCTGGCAAGAACGCTTAACCATATGACTGAGGAGCTATCAAAGGTTGATAAGCTGCAAAAGGAGCTTATCGCCAATATTTCTCACGACCTACGCACACCCCTTACTATGATATCGGGATACAGTGAGGTTATGCGTGATATTCCCGGTGAAAACACCCCTGAAAATATGCAGGTAATTATTGATGAGGCGGCAAGGCTTTCTTCTCTTGTAAATGATTTGCTTAATGTTTCTAAGCTGCAAAACGGCACTCAGACCCTTAATCAGCAAAGAATGAACCTTACAGAATGTATAAGAAATACTATAACAAGATATGACCATCTTATATCTCATGATGGATATAACATTGAATTCGAATATGCAAAAGATGTTTATATCTATGCCGACGAAATTCGTGTGCTTCAGGTTATATACAATCTTATCAACAATGCTATCAATTACACGGGTGACGATAAAAGGGTTACTGTCCGTCAGGAGATAAACGGCGATACGGTAAAGATACTTGTGATTGATACAGGCTGTGGTATAAGTGAGGAGGATCTTCATCTTATCTGGGACAGATACTATAAGGTCGATAAGGTTCATACAAGAGCCAAGGTGGGCACAGGACTTGGTCTGTCTATTGTAAAGAATATTCTTAAGCTTCACAACTGTCGCTTTGGTGTATCAAGTGAGCTTGGTAAGGGTAGCACCTTCTGGTTTGAATTCAAAACAATTGAATAACATTATGAAAATCTTCATTTCGAAGATTGAATGTGAAGAAAAATAAAACCACTCAAGTGAAGTGAACCCCATTTAGTTCACAAGCTAGTGGTTTTTATTTTTACTATTGACATTAACGTAACGTCAAGTGCTATACTTAATAGAAAGAGGCTTCTCTTTCCTATTTTTGATAATATTTTGACAGCTTTAGTGTCAAAAAAATATGTTGAATACTGATATAAAATATGATAAAATATATATATCGCACGTGACGTACACTATATCTTTATTGTTATATAAAGTAGAAGGATACACAAATTAAAGGAGAAAAGCATGAAAAAAATAATACTGTTATCACTTGTAATTATTCTGTGCTTAGTTACTGTCTCTACATCGCTTATATCTTGTGGTGACGATACTACAGATACAACAACTACGCCTGTTGCCGATGACGGAAGCAGCATAGGTCTTGAATTCACCTTAAATGAGGACCAGTCCTCCTACACGGTTAAGGGAATCGGTACCTGCGCAGATACAGATGTTGTTATTCCAAGCATACATGAGTCCTTACCTGTTACAGCTATTGCTTCCAACGCATTTAAAGGCTGCGATAAGCTTACAAGCGTGACTATTCCAGGTACTGTTGTATCCGTCGGTGCTGCTGCATTTCAGGGCTGTACCGGTGTTATAAAAAATGAGTATGGTATATCATATGTTGACAAATGGGTAGTTGGCTGTGATAAAGAAACCACTACTACTATGCTTCGTAATGATACTGTAGGTATTGCAGATTCAGCATTTAACAACTGTACCCTTTTAACAAGCGCTACTCTTCCTGAGGGAATAAAATACATAGGCGCTTACGCATTTAGAAGCTGTACTGCCCTTATTGCTGTTTCAATTCCCGATAGCCTGATATATGTAGGTGAATCAGCATTTGAGCAGTGTAATGAGCTTACCAAGGTGAATATTAACGATATCAAGGCTTGGTGTAATATTACCTTTGTAAACGCTACATCTAACCCTATGCAATATTCCGTCGGCTTTTACGTTAATGATGTGGAAATTACCGAGATTGTTATTCCCGACAGCGTTACCTCTATTGGTAATTATGCTTTTATAGGCTGTGATAAGCTTACAAGCATAACATTGCCTGATACTATTACAGATATCGGTACATCCGCTTTCCAAAACTGTCGTTCCCTTAAGAATATAAATATTCCAAAGGGTGTTACATCAATTAGCAACTCTGCCTTTTACGGCTGCTCATCAATTTCAAGTATTACAATCCCTGACGGAGTTACCTCTATTGGCTTCGGTGCATTTCGTTTATGCTATAGTCTTACAAGCATTACTCTCCCCAACGGACTTTTATCTATAGGTGGTTATGCATTTTACGGCTGCACCACACTTGAAAGCATTACAATTCCCACAAGCGTTACAAACATAGGTGACAGCGCATTTCATTATTGCTACAAGCTAAAAAGCATTGTAATTCCAGACAGTGTAACAGCCCTCGGCTCTGCGGCATTCTGGAACTGCTCTGCCCTTGAAAGTGTTACTCTCAGTAAAAATATTACAAAGATCGGTGAATATACATTCCATTCCTGTACATCACTTAAAAGCATTGTTATCCCCGATAGCGTTACTGCAATTGCCGATAACGCATTCCGTTCCTGCAATCATCTTGAGAACATAACTATCGGTAAAAATGTTACAGCAATTGGCAAGTCTGCATTTGAATATTGCACAGCTCTTAAATCAGCGACCATTCCAAACGGTGTTACATCTATCGGTGACCTTGCATTTAACAACTGCTATGAGCTTGAAGCTGTTAATATTCCCGACAGCGTTACTACTATCGGCCCGTCCACCTTTAATGCGTGTATCGCAATTAAGGAAATTAACGTAGGCGAAAACAACACTGTTTATAAGTCAATTGACGGTAATCTTTATTCTAAAGACGGCACTACACTTATTAAGTATGCCGTAGGTAAAGAGGATAAAGAATTTATCGCCCCCGACGGTGTTACAAGCATCGGCTCTTACGCTTTCTACGGTAGCTTATCTCTTGAGCAGCTCACATTACCGAGCAGCCTTAAAATTATAGACGAGTATGCATTCAACACCTGTCCTGAGCTTATTTCAATCAACATTCCCGAGGGTGTTACCGAAATAAGGAATAATGCATTCCAGAATTGTATCAAGCTTAGCGAAATTGTAATCGCTGACAGTGTTACTTCGTTAGGCGATAACGCATTTGTGGATTGTATTTCCTTATCTAAGATTACAATGGGTAACGGACTTACAACCATCGGTACAAATGCATTTTATGATTGCCTTGCCCTTACAAGCATCAAGATACCTGCAAGTGTTACTACCATTGGATATGAGGCATTCTCTAATTGCTACAAGCTTGCTGAGGTATACAATTTCTCCTCTATTGATGTTGATATGTATTTCGCATATGAAAAGGTAATTCATACATCAGAGGAGGCTGAAAGTATACTTGAAAAGGTTGGAGATTATATCTTTATGACCTTAGACGATAAATACTATCTTATGGTTTACACAGGCACTGACACAGAGATTACACTTCCTGCAAGCTACAAGGACAGTCCCTATGCCATATACAACTATGCATTCTTTAACAACACCTCAATAACAGGTATTACTGTTCCTGAGGGTGTTACAGCTATTGGCGAATACTCCTTCCAGGGCTGCACAGAACTTCTCAACGTAAGCTTGCCTAACGGTCTTAAGGAAATCGGCTTCGGCGCATTTTCAACCTGTACTGCTCTTACAAGCATTGAAATTCCTTCAACCGTTACTTCAATTGGTAAATCTGCATTCTATGATTGTATAGCTCTTACTTCTGTTAACATTCCTGACGGTGTAACCTGTATCGATAATTACACCTTTAAGGGCTGTACAGGGCTTACAGCCATTACAATTCCAAGTAGCGTTACCGATATTATGACTAACGCATTCCAGGATTGCACAGGACTTAAAAAAGTTATTATTTCCGACATTACTGCTTGGTGTAATATAGACTTTGAGGACGGAAAGGCTAACCCCTTATATTATGCAGAAAGCCTGTATATTGGAGATACTCTTGTTACTTCTCTTGAAATCCCATCAGGCATAACAGCAATCAAGGATTACACATTTATAAACTGCACTCCTCTTACAAGCGTTACACTCGGTGAGCAGATTACATCAATTGGCCGTGAATCCTTTAGCATGTGCTCCTCACTTTCCGACATTACTCTTCCTAAAAATCTTAATTCTATCGGAAGAAATGCATTTTTATACTGCAGCTCTCTTACCGAAATTACAATTCCTAAGAGTGTTACACGAATCGGCTCTCATGCATTCAACTTATGTGATGAACTTGTAAGTGTAATTTTTGAGAACACCACCGGTTGGTATACTTACAATTATTACGAGGAAACAAGAAACGATTTGAAGCCTGAGGATCTTGCCGACCCTGCCAAGGCATCTGCGTATTTAAGAGTTGACCACACTAATTGGAACTGGATATGCGACGATACAGCTGAATAAACAAAAAAAGAATTCCGATTTCTCGGAATTCTTTTTTTATTTAAAATACAGTTTCAACAAGCTTTTTGCTGCCGTTTGGAGAATAACGCCAATAATCTATATGCTTTATTTTATCGGTATCAATAAAGTATGTTGGATGCTTAAGATTCGGGGTAAAATCGTAAGCATCAATAATTACAAGCTTAACCTTCATTTTTTCGGGGATTATGCTTTTTATGTAGACTGCACAGCACTGTCCCTCTGCAAGATCATCTCTGTATTCGGCAAGACCGGCAAGATTAGGAGCAAGCTCCACGAAAATGCCGTAATCCTCTATACTTCTTACAACACCTGACACGGTTTGCCCGGGGGAAAACAGACGTGCGTTTTCCTCCCATGTGCCAAAAAGCTCTCTTGTAGATACATAAAGACGATTATTTTCACTATCTATGCTTTTTACAACCACCTTAATTTCCTCACGTAAGAAAAATCTTTCCTGAGGTGTTGAAATACGGGATACGGAAACAGAATCAACAGTCATAAGGGATATAACTCCACAGCCTATATCCATAAATGCACCAAAGGGCTCAAAATGAGTGATTCGAGCAGGGATTATATCTCCTGCTTTCAAGGTTGAAATATAATTTTCCATACATTCCCTTTGTGCTTCCTTTCGGGAAAGAATGGCTATGTATTTATCACTCTGACACTGTATCTCTGTAACCTTAAATGCAACAGGCTTACCTACCCTTGTAATTATGGCAATATCCTTGATTTCGTTGCCGTAAACAGTGTCCTCACGTTTTATAATACCGTCAATTCCACCTAAATCTATGTGAAGAGTATATGTGTCACTATCACATAAATTAACCACTCCCTCAAGTATTTTACCCTCTTTCATAGCTTTTTCAAGACCTGCTACACTTGAAATATATTCTCTGTTTTCTGCTGTAGAGCAAAGTGCACCCTCCGGCAGATATTTATTATCTTGCATTTTCCTTCCTCCAATTATTACTTACTTCTATACTATGAGCATTTTCACTTATATATTCCCCTCTTTTTAGTCTTATAAGCTTAGAAGCAAGCTTCCTTAAAAAATCAAATATAACAACTGAGGATGAGATCAAAATAGTTGATATTAAATCATGGATTGACAAAGGGATACATCTAAAGATATCACCACTAAAATATATAAAGCATATTTGCACTATGGCAATAAGCATCATTATTAAAATAAAGGAGAGATTTTTGGAGATATTTGCAAAAATATTCAGTCTTTCTGTCCTTGATACAAAGCAAACGAATATACACATAAAGCACAGCATTGCAAAGAAGGCACTGAGAAGATATCCTTCATCACTTCTATGTAAAATCATACACAGGGTATCACTTTTTAAAAACCAAACACACAAAAACAGGATAAATGCCCCGTTTATCAGTACCTTTTTCAGCATTGGTACTGACAATATACTTTCATCTCTGCTTTTTGGCATAGACCTCATATATTCCCCAAGAGGTGGCTCTGATGCAAAGGCGAGTGCTCCCAAGGTGTCCATTATTATATTGACCCACAGCATTTGAGTTACGGTGACGGGACTGTCAACGCCTATAAATGGTCCTATAAAGGAAATTCCTGTGGCTCCAAGGTTAACAGTTAACTGAAACACAATGAATTTACGAATGGAATGAAATATTGTTCTGCCGTACAAAATAGCCTTACAGATTGATTTGAAATTATTGTCCGAAATTACTATGTCGCCGGCATCCTTGGCAACATCTGTGCCGGAGCCCATAGCAAAGCCTACATCTGCTCTTTTAAGGGATGATGCATCATTTATTCCGTCACCTGTCATACCGACTACATAACCTTTTTTCTGCCCTATTTGTACAAGTCTGCTTTTATCAGATGGTAAAACTCTTGCTATAACAGCTATTCTGTCTAATATATCGCCTATTTCATTATCGCTTAAAATTGAAAGCTCCTCGCCTGTCAAAACAATTTTTCTTTTTGAATAAGGAGTAATTATACCACATTCCTTAGCAATCGCTTCGGCAGTATCCTTATTATCGCCTGTTATCATAATGACCCCCACACCTGCCTCGCTTACCTCTTTTATTGCAGTGGGTACCTCTTTTCGGACCTTATCCCTTATTGCCAAAAATCCAAGAAAAATAATATCACTAAGCTCAGTATTGGTGTCGTTCTTATATCCCATAGCTACCACTCTGTATGCTGATGAGGTATATTCCTTTAAAGTAGTAAAAATCTTCTCTTTTGTGTCAAAATTATGCAAAACCCCATATACGTCCATATATTTTTGCGACATATTAAGTATTTTTTCGGGTGCGCCTTTAAAAAAGGTCAATGCTTTTCCTCCGTCATTTACGGCGACAGCGCTATATTTTTTTGCGCTGTCAAAGGGGGTTTTTGAGATTATTTCTGTCGAATAATAGCTCCCACGGACAAATTCGCATATAGCCTTATCAGTTTGATTGGCTGATGTCACCTTTCTTCCGTTTATTTCATTGTTTCCACAAAAAATCGCACACTGGGTCAGGTATTTTTTATAAATTCCCTCTTTCAAGCTGTTAAATGAACGTACCTTTTCACCACTTGGTGAGTAAAGCTCCATAACCTTTAATTTACCCTCTGTAAGTGTGCCTGTTTTGTCTGTAAAAAGGAGATTTATATTACCTGAGGTTTCTATTCCCGTAAGCTTTCTTACTATAACATTATCCCTCATCATTTTCTTCATATTTGAGGATAGCACGACTGTTATCATCATCGGTAAGCCCTCGGGGACCGCCACCACTATTACAGATATGGCAAGAGTAAGGGCTGATAAGAGTGTTGACATCATAAATCTTACGTCTTTTATCTTTAAAAGCATCTCTGTCTTATTCATTGAGGAGTCGATTACTATAGCATTAAAAAGGTAGGCTATGGCGACAAGACAGGCTGTTATATACCCTATTTTACTTATGCTTTTTGCAAGGACGGACAGTCTGTGCTTTAGCGGACTCGGTCTTGTGTCAATGGTAAGCTCCCCTGCTATTTTACCGTAATATGTATCCTTTCCTACGGTACGTACTATGGCTTCGCCGTATCCTGAGCATATAAGCGCACCCTTTAAAAGCTTTTTATCATTTTGATTTTTCTTAACCTCGGTACTTTCCCCAGTAAGTGCCGATTCATCAATTCCAAGCTCGCCTGAAAGAAGCTCAGCATCTGCCTGTATTCGCATACCGGGGTTTAAAATTATAATATCATTTACTACTATTTCTTCTGCGCTTATTTCACGTACCTCGCCCATACGTCTAACAAGACAGACAGAGCTTTCACTCTCTGCCCTAAGCCTTTCAAAGGCGTTTTCATTGCTATATTCTGATAAGGCAGAAACAAGTGTTGAAATACATATTGAAACGGCAATTCCTCCGGATTCAAACCAATTTATATTTGGAAAAACAAAAATTATATTAAGAAATAATGCTATAATTAACACTCTTATTATGGGGTCAGAAAAATTTGAAATAAAAAGAGAGAAAAAGCTCCTTTTCTTCCCTCTTTCCAACCTATTGGAGCCGTATTTCTCTCTGTATTTTATAACCTCGTTATCGCTTAAGCCCGTTTTTATGTCTTGCATATAAGATGTCCTTTCTTTTTTATACATCTTTATTCAAGCTATTATCGTATTATGACCGTGACCACTTTTTATAGGGTAATATAAGTCTTTATTATGTATTTTTATTTTACATTTTTGAAAATAAAGTTAACAAAATTTTATACATTTATATTGATTCAACTCTTTTTTTACTGTATAATAGCCTTACAAGCAAGCTTAATATTCATAAAGGAGGAGACATATGAAAAGGTATATCATTCTTATATTTACTATCATGATTGTTATAGCATCTATGCTTCTTATATCCTGCGGAGAATGTGAACATACATTCGGAGAGTGGGAGATAATCAAGGATGCAACCTGCACAGAAAAGGGAACTCAGTCCCATACCTGTACAAAGTGCGGTCACACTGAGCTTAATGACATTGAAGCATTAGGTCATAAGGAAGCTATAAAAGAAAAAGTTGAGCCTACCTGCACAGAATCCGGACTTACCGAGGGTAAATATTGCAAGGTATGTAATGAAATAATTACAAAGCAGGTTAAAATAAATGCTACCGGACATAAAGAAGTCGTAGACAAGGCAGTAGAACCTACCTGCAGTTCCATAGGTCTTACCGAAGGAAAGCATTGCTCTGTTTGTAATGAAAAAACAGTTAAGCAAACCGAGATACCTAAGCTTGAACACACTTACGGTGATTGGGTAAAGAATACTGACGGCACATGCACTACTAAAGGTACTGAAAAAAGAACTTGCTCTGTATGTAATTATTCTGATATAAGAGATTTAGATTATGTTTCACACGTATACGGAGAATGGATAGATGCAATTGCGCCTACCGAAACAAATGACGGTACCGCAGGCCACTATCATTGCTCAGTATGTGGTAAGGATTTCAACAAAAACGGAGTTCAATTAAAATCTCTTGTTCTTCCAAAGGAAGCAAAGGGACTTGAGGTAGAGTTTAACTCAGGAAACACCTGCACAATCCTTGGAATAGGTACATATACAAATCCCGACTCCCAGCTTTATATTCCGTATTCAATAAATGGAAGCATTGTTACAAAAATTGCCGACTACGCATTTAAAAATTGTACTGATATAACGTTTGTTAGAGTTGACTCAGGAGTTACACTTATTGGAAAAAGTGCCTTTGAGGGATGCTCAAACCTCGAAAGTGCATATATGGTAGGTGTAATTACTGTTGATTCTGCTGCATTTAAAGGATGTACTCGACTTAACGAAGTTGAGTTCGGTGTAATTGAATATATTAAAGACGAAGCATTTATGAATTGCTCGTCTCTTGCATATCTATATCTCTCAGAATTCCTTAAAACCATAGGAAACAAGGCATTTATGGGTTGTGATAATATCTCCACCCCACGTACAACAGGTGCTAACTCACACAGTGTGTTCCTGCCCGATACTGTTACAACCGTGGGCGACTATGCCTTTTCAGAATGTGAAAATCTTAAATCTATAGTTATGTGGGAAACAAATATTACTTCTGTTGGTAAGGGTGTATTTGCAAACTGCCCCAAATTTTCAAGTGTAAGTGGTTTCTTAAATAAGATTTCTAAGATTCCCGACGAAATGTTTATGAATTGCGACAGCATAGTTATTTTGGGTATGCTTGGTAACAACATAACATCTATTGGCACTAAAGCTTTTATGGATTGCGATAATCTTGAAAGCTTTTATATTACTGACAAAATAACAAGTATTGGCTCCGAAGCATTCAAGGATTGCGAAAAGCTTAAAACAGTTTACGATTTATCAAGCTCAATCAATATTCAAAAGGGCTCAATGGAAAACGGATATATAGGCTATTACGCAGACAATATATTTACAACCTTAGGATAAACAAAAAAAGACACGGACAAAATCCGTGTCTTTTTATTTAATCTGAATTAAAGAGCGTCTTTTCTTGAAAGGTTTGCTCTGCCCTTGTCGTCGATGCCAAGGAACTTAACGAGCATTTCGTCGCCTACCTGACAAACGTCCTCAACCTTTTCTGTTCTCTCCTTAGCAAGCTTGGAGATGTGAACAAGGCCCTGTCTGCCGGGAGCATACTCAACAAATGCGCCGATTTCAATAATTCTTACAACCTTTGCATTGTAGATTGCGCCTACCTCAGGCTCAAATACAATTGCTGCAATCTCTGCTCTTGCTGCGTCGATGGACTGCATGCTGATAGCGGAGATAAAGATTGTACCGTCTTCCTGAATGTCAACCTTAGCGCCTGTTTCTGCAACGATCTTCTGAATTACCTTACCGCCTGTACCGATAACCTCACGGATCTTTTCAGGCTTAATGTTCATTGTGATCATCTTAGGAGCATAATCGGATACCTGCGCTCTGGGAGCGGGGATAGTCTTAAGAATTACTTCGTCAATGATAGCATCACGGCCCTTATGTGTAACCTCAAGAGCTTCCTTAATGATTTCAGGTGTAAGACCGTCAATTTTAAGGTCCATCTGGATAGATGTGATACCCTTATGTGTACCGGCTACCTTAAAGTCCATATCTCCATAGAAGTCCTCAAGACCCTGAATGTCGATCATAGTCATCCACTTTTCGCCCTCTGTGATAAGACCGCAGGAGATACCTGCAACGGGAGCCTTGATCGGAACACCTGCGTCCATAAGAGCAAGTGTAGATCCACATACAGAAGCCTGTGATGTAGAGCCGTTAGAGGAGATAACCTCGGATACAAGACGGATAGCATAGGGGAATTCCTCTACTGAGGGAAGAACGGGAACAAGGGATCTTTCAGCGAGTGCGCCGTGACCGATTTCACGTCTACCGGGAGTACGGGACGCCTTAGCCTCACCTGTGGAGTAGCCGGGCATATTGTAGTGATGCATATATCTCTTCTCTGTTTCCTCATCGATACCGTCAAGCATCTGGCACTCGGAAATAGGACCGAGAGTAGCAAGTGTCATAACCTGTGTCTGTCCACGTGTAAACATACCGCTACCGTGGATCTTCTTGAACATACCAACCTCAGCTGTAAGAGGTCTGATTTCGTCCATTCTACGTCCGTCAACACGCTTCTTGTCCTCAAGGAGCCAACGGCGAACGATCTTCTTCTGGATTTTGTAGATAAGCTCTGCCATAATAGCGGAGATATCGGGATACTTTTCTTCAAATGTAGCTACGATATTTTCCATGATGGGCTGCATTCTTGCATCACGGATTGTCTTGTCGTCTGTGTCAAGAGCGTACATAACGTCCTTTTCGCAGAATGCAAATACTTCATCAAACATATCGTGGTCAAGCTCGCAAGAGGGATATGCAAACTTAGGCTTACCAATCTCAGCAACGATACCGTTGATAAATACGATAAGCTTCTTGATTTCCTCATGAGCCATCATGATAGCTGCGTACATATCCTCATCGGATACTTCCTTAGCGCCAGCCTCAATCATAACAACCTTCTTTTCGCTTGCAGCAACTGTAAGCTCAAGTGTGCTTTCACGTCTCTGCTCAGATGTGGGGTTAATTACGATCTTGCCGTCTACCATACCCATAAAGAGACCGCCGATAGGACCGTTCCAAGGAATATCGGAGATAGAAAGGGCGATAGATGCACCGATCATAGCTGCAATTTCAGGGGAGCAATCGTTATCTACAGAAAGAACTGTAAGAGAAATGTTTACATCGTTACGAAGGTCCTTAGGGAAAAGAGGACGGATAGGACGGTCAATTACTCTGGATGTGAGAACTGCCTTTTCAGAGGGCTTACCTTCTCTCTTAAGGTAACCACCGGGGATTCTACCAACGGAATACATTCTTTCCTCAAAGTCTACTGAGAGAGGAAGGAAGTCAATACCGTCTCTGGGTGCTGCAGATGCTGTAGCACATGCAAGAATTACTGTTTCACCGTAGCGAATAAGAACGCTACCGTTTGCAAGACCTGCCATCTTACCGCTCTCAACAACGAGCTTACGGCCGGCAAGGTCATATTCATAGGTCTTATAGTTGTCAAAAACCTTTTCTGTGAACATCTTAGACATTTTGTTTTCCTCCATTTGGATTTTAATTTTCCTTATGCGAGAAGACATAGCACTTAACCAAATACCAAATTTTTTGATGCTTGGTTAATTGCTACCTCACTCGCATCTTTACTGATTTGCCAATGAATTTTAGTAAGCAAAACTTTGGCTGTGCAAATTTTTGCACAGCCAAACCTGTGCGCCAAGGCGCACTTTTGTTTTACTTTCTGAGCTCGAGCTTCTCGATGAGAGCACGATAGCGCTCAATGTCAACCTTTGCAAGGTAGTTAAGAAGGTTTCTTCTTGCACCAACCATCTTGAGAAGACCTCTTCTGGAGTGGTGGTCCTTATCATTCTTCTTAAGGTGCTCATTAAGAGCCTTAATACGATATGTGAGAAGAGCTACCTGTACTTCGGGAGAACCTGTGTCACCCTCGTGTGTTGCATAAGCTGCAATGATTTCCTGCTTGTTCATTTTCTTCACCTCATAAAAATTTATTGACCCATATACACAGCAGACGGCAGGTGAAATAACCTATCGGTCTATACCCGTTAGCCGAGTATGCGGTGTCCTGTGCATTATAACACAAGTATTTTACTTTGTAAAGTGTTTTTTCGAAATTTTTTTCTTTTTTTCTTTTATTATTTGATAAACTACTTTAAATGCTGTTTGTCCTCCACTTAAAATAAGCAGAACTCCCAGTACAATTCTGGGGATTTTCGGGTCAACCGTATTTGCAAGATAAGAGCCTATTAATGTACCGGGTATTGAAAACAGAACAATGGGTAGCAGCCTTTTTAAATTCAGATTTCGTTTTCTTAGATGGATAAGAAGTGAGGAAAATCCGGCTATTAGAAAGAATAAAAGATTAGTTCCTTGAGCTATTAACTGTGGATAATTCATACACAGGGTCAGGTATATTACTAAAAATCCCCCACCTCCAATGCCCATTCCAACAAGTATTGCAATAAGAAAGCAAACAAGCATCATCATATTATTTCAACACCATGGAAAAGCCTGAATAAATTACTAATGCTGAAAAAATCAGACTAAGCCACTTCCTTTCTATTTTATCCATAAGATATGCACCGACAATACCTCCCAAAATGATAGGTAGCAACGACAGCCTTATAAGCTCATAATCAACGTTTTCTCCTTTAACATAAAAATACAGGCTGACAAAAGACATGGGCAAGACCGCCATTATTGTCATTGCAAAATTATTTTTTACATTTTCTTTTTCTAAGTAAGCCAAAAGATATATTAGCACTATTCCTGCGCCTGTGCCTAAAAAGCCGTTTATTACTCCTGCAAGACAGGAGAAAAATCCTAATATCAGATATTTGATGATTCTTTTATTTAATGTTTTGTTTTCCCTCATAGTATAAAATTTTCGTATTTTTTTATTTTCTATTGTTTTTTTAATATTTTTCTGTTATTATAATATATATGGGAATATATCTATCCCTATTTTTTTCAATGTCAAATTTTATTTTAACCGATTTTATCAGCTATATGCTTTGATATATTCGTCGCAAAGAAAGGAATCAAAAATGAGAAAATCCCCGGTGGTTACAAACAACAAAAAGAAAAGAACTCCTAAAAAGCCCAGCAAGGGAAAGGTTATTCTTTCTTTTTTGAATAAAATAATGCCTTATGTGCTTTCAATCTTTTTTGTAATAACATTATTTGCTATTGCAGGAATTGCAGGTGCATTCGGTCGTGGTATCAATTCCTTGCTTGGAGGCTTATTCTCTAACTTTGGTACTTACTTTACAGCTATATTCCTTCTTTTCCACGCACTTATGTGGTATTACGATGTTAACAGAGGCATCTGCAAGCGCAGAGTTGTATGCTCCCTTGTTACCGTAATTTCAGTGGCTACTCTTCAGCATATTATCACAGCTATCAAGAGCTCCGATGTGCTTGTATACAACCTTAAGACACTTTACAATCTTGGTAAGGAAGGTAAGGGCGGTGGCGTATTCGGTGGCTTTATCGGTACACTTCTCTACAACCTTTTGAGCAATGTAGGCGCTGTTGTAGTAGTTGTGCTCATTCTCTTCTTTATGATTCTTCAGATGTTTAATATCACACCTGCAACCATTACTAAGAAGATAATGGGTGACAGACGAGTTAGAAAGAATGAACAGGCAGCACGTGAAAAGGAAAGACGTCGCATTACTGCATCACTTAAGCACAGAAAATTCAATGTTTACGATGATGAGGATGATAACAGCTTTACAACAAGCACAATTGAAAAGCTTGAAATTCCCGAAATCAAGGTAGAAAGTAAGCCTGACCTTTCTATTGAACGCACTCCTATGAGCAGTGAGCCTAAGGCTCCCATTTATGAACAGCCTAAGCCTGTTTACCAACCCTCTCCCAACTATCAAAATGCTCAGAGAGTTCCTTCTTCAAGTGAATTTGAGCTTTCATCTCCTTACAATGCACCTCGCGAAACACCTGTCGTTAATGAAAGAAGCTACAGCTATGCTGAGCCTACCAATGACTTTGTTTATACAGAACGCAAGGTTACAGACGATTTTGCTGATAATTACAATTCTCCTAAAAAGGATTTCGAAACATCCGACTATAAGGTAGGAGATATAAATGCTTGGGATGATACTCAGACTGTTTACGAAGCACCCAAGCCTGTTTATGAACAGCCTAAACCTGTTTATGAGCAGCCTAAGCCATTTTACAATGAGCCTGCTCCCGTATACGATGAGCCTGATGAATTTATTGATGACGATCTTGAAGATGCAATCTATGCCGAGGAGCATCAGGATGAAACACTTTCCGATTTTCTCTCTGATGACGCATTCAGAAAGATTAAAGGCTATGACAGAAATGAGCTTGACACAGTAAAAACAACTATCGCTCCTCCTCCCGTAAGGGAAGAGCCTGTTGCTCCACCTGTTCAGGCCCCTGCTCCTGCACCTACTCCTGCTCCCGTACCTGTTAAAAAAGCGAAGAGAAAGTACGTATTCCCTCCTATTGATATATTCGAGCCTCGCCTTGCCGATGAGGACAGTGAGGAAGCCCATGAGGAATGTGAGCAGAATGCAAGAATTATTGTAGAAACTCTTGCAAGCTTTAATGCTAAAACCAGAATTGTTGACGTACAGAGAGGTCCTACCGTTACAAGATATGAGCTTGTGCCCGAGGCAGGCGTACGCGTACGTTCTATTGCTAATCTTGTTGACGATATTGCCCTTAATCTTGCGGCTGACGGAATCCGTATTGAATGCCCAATTCCCGGTAAGGCAGCTGTTGGTATTGAGGTTCCGAACAAGACTACAAGTATTGTTTATATCCGCAGTCTTCTCGAGGATCCCCAGTTCAAAAAGGCAAAAAGCGTTGCCACCTGTGCTGTTGGTAAGAGTATTTCAGGTGAAAATGTTTATATTGATATTGCAAAAATGCCCCATCTTCTTGTAGCCGGTGCTACAGGTATGGGTAAATCTGTGTGCATCAACGCACTCCTTGTCAGCCTTCTCTATAAGTCTTCACCCGATGATTTAAGACTTATCCTTATTGACCCTAAGAGAGTTGAATTCTCCGTATTTAACGGTCTTCCCCACCTTCTTGTGCCTGTAGTTTGCGAAGCAAAAAAATCTATCGGTACGCTTCAGTGGGCTGTTGCTGAGATGGAAAGACGCTTTGAGCTGCTTGAGGCCTCCGGCTTACGTAATATCGGTGAATATAATGACCGTGTTGAAAGCGGTGTTATTAATGCCGAAAAGATTGCACGTATTGTTATCGTTATAGACGAGCTTTATGACCTTAAGATGCAGGTGCCTGAAATTGATGAGCATATTATTCGTCTTACTCAGAAAGCACGTGCTGCCGGTATTCACGTTGTTATCGGTACTCAGCGTCCCTCTGTTGACGTTATTACAGGCGTAATTAAAGCAAATATCCCCTCACGTATTGCATTCCGTGTTCCTGCACAGGTTGACTCAAGAACTATTCTTGATGAGGTTGGCGCAGAAAAGCTTGTAAGCCGTGGCGATATGCTTCTTAAGCCTGTTGGCGCTCTTAAGCCTATTCGTGTTCAGGGTGCATATATCACTGAGGATGAGCGCCTGGCAGTAGTTGATTACATTAAGGCTCACTCCAGTGGTGAAAACTATGACGATGAGGTTGCAAATCAGATTGAAAATCTTACAGCTAAGCTTACTAAGGCGGACAAATCTGCCGAGGCAGAGGGTGGAGATTCTCACGAATCCGAGCTTGACGAAAAGTTCTATGCTGCCCTTGAGATTGCTACCGATATGGGTAAAATCTCATCCTCTTACCTCCAGAGAAAGCTTAATCTCGGCTTCCAGAGAGCTGCAAGAATTATTGACCAGATGGAATCCCTTGGCTATATCGGTGAGCAGAATGGCTCCAAGCCGCGTGATGTGCTTATTACAAAACAGGATTTCATGGAATTAAGAATGAGAAACGAGGACTAATTTAAAATATTATGGGAAAATTTATAGCTATCGACGGTCTTGACGGCTCAGGTAAGGGCACGCAGACGGACATTTTAGTTGAAAGACTTAAAAAAGAAAACAAGAAGGTGCGTGTTCTTTCCTTCCCTATGTATGAAAACGACTCTTCTCTGTTTGCAAGAATGTACCTTGACGGTAAATTTGGCAAAAACCCCTCTGATACAAACGCTTATGTTGCATCTATGTTCTTTGCATCTGACAGATATATCAGCTATAAAACCGACTGGATAAAGGATATTGAGGACCCAGATACCTATGTTATCGCCAACAGATACACATCTGCTAATGCGGTACATCAGCTGTCCAAGCTTCCCTATGAGGAATGGGAGGACTTTCTTCAGTGGCTTTGGGACTTTGAGTTTTCAAAGCTTGGCTTACCTCAGCCCGATGAAACAGTTTATTTAAGAGTTCACCCAGATGTTTCTCTTGCCCTTGTAAAGTCAAGAAGTGAGGAAACAGGCAGAAAAATTGATATTCACGAGAATGATACGGAATATATGTTCAAATGCTATGATGCTGCTATTTATTCCTGCAAAAAGCTTGGTTGGTTACAAGTAAGCTGCTGCAAGGACGGCAAAATGCGTACACGTGAGGACGTAGCAGAGGAAATCTACACAAGACTATTTGACAAATAAGGAGAAAATATGGTTTATTTGTTTTTAGCAAACGGATTTGAGGAGATTGAGGCGCTTTATACACTTGATTTGCTTCGCCGTGCAGGAATTGATGTGCTTACTGTGGGTGTCAGCGGTGAGGTGGCTATGGGCTCTCACAAAATACCTGTGGTATGCGATATTACTCCCGATGCTCTGCCCTATGACAGCAATTTTGATATGATAATTCTTCCCGGAGGTATGCCCGGCTCTACTAATCTTGATATGGCTGAATGCGTTGAAAAATATATTAAGCTTGCCCTTGAAAATAACAAGCTTATATGTGCTATCTGCGCTGCTCCCTTTATTCTTGGTAAGAGAGGTATTCTTAAGGATAAAAATGCTACCTGCTTCCCCGGATTTGAGGGTCAGCTTGAGGGTGCCAACATAGTTGATGCAGGTGTAGTACGTGACGGTAATATTATTACAGGACGTGCCATGGGCAGCGCCCACGAATTTGCCCTTACTATCCTTGAGGCTCTTAAGGATAAGAATGCAGCAGAGGAAATGAAAAGGACAATTATACTTAAGTAAGTAATGTCTGACGAAAGGAGATGAAAGGCTTGACCCCTATAAAGAAAGTTAAGGACGAGATAAGAATGGAATACTCGGCTAAGCGTGATGCTCTCACACCTGAGGTAAGAGCTGAAAGAAGCAAGAAAATCTGCACTACTGCAATGAATCTTATAAGCTTCCGTCATGCTGAGGTTATACTTCTCTATTCTCCCATAAAATCAGAAATAGATGTTATTCCCTTGGCTATGGCAGCTTGGGAAAAGGGTAAGGCAGTTGCATTTCCCAGATGTAATAAAGAGGACAAAACTATGAAATTCCACTTTGTTTCATCACTTGATGAGCTTGAGGTTGGCGCATACAGGATTAATGAGCCAAGAGAGGATGCCCCTGTTTATGACCCCTTGACAGACAATAGAGTAGCAATTTGCTATGTTCCCGGGCTTACATTTGATGTTTACGGCTACCGTCTCGGATACGGTAAGGGCTATTATGATAAGTTTATGAATATGTTTAACGGCTGTACTATCGGTATTACCTACAGTGAGTTTATCGTAAAGGAGCTTCCCAAGGGTAGATTTGACAAGCACTGTGATATTCTGCTTACAGAAAACGGAGCCAAAGCAATCAAGCAGGAAAAGCTTACACGTGAGCTTAATAAAAGCCGTTTCTGAGCCTATATAATAAATGAAGATTAAGGAGAGATGAAACCCCATCTCTCCTCTATTTTTATAAAATTTTTTCAAAAATTTTTATTGAGAAAACGAGAGAAAAAAAGAGATTAAATGAGATTAAATGAGAACGCACCCAAAATTATTAAAATGGCAAAAAAATTTTTAAAAAAGCACTTGACAGACCTTGGGGTGCGTGATATAATGATTGAGCATTAAAAAAGCGGTTGAGCCCGCATGTTATATTAACTTATATGGAGGAAATCACAATGTCAACATTTATGGCAAACAACACCATTGAGCGTAAGTGGTATGTTATTGACGCTGCAAACAGACCTCTTGGTAAGACAGCTGTTGCTGCTGCTAACATTTTGAGAGGTAAGCACCGTCCTGAGTTCACACCCCACGCTGACTGTGGTGAGTTCGTAATCATCGTAAACGCATCTAAGGCTGTTCTTACAGGAAAGAAACTTGAGCAGAAGTACTACCGTCGTCACTCCGGTTACATCGGTGGTCTTAAGGAAGTTCAGTACAAGACTCTTATGGCTACAAAGCCTGAGCTCGCTATGCAGCTCGCAGTTAAGGGTATGCTTCCCCACAACAAGCTCGGCGATAAGGCTATCACAAGACTTAAGGTATATGCAGGTGCAGAGCATGCTCAGCAGGCTCAGAAGCCCGTTAACTACGAAGTAAAATAATCAGGAAAGGATATAGAAGAAAATGTATACAAGTGCTAAACCCTATTTCTACGGAACAGGTAGAAGAAAATCATCAGTAGCTCGTGTTCGTCTCTATCCCGGTACTGGTGTTATTACAATCAACGGCAGAGATATCGACGACTACTTTGGTCTCGAAACACTCAAGCTCATCATCAATCAGCCCCTCGACGTTACAAACAACATCGGCAAGTTCGATATCGTTGCTAACGTAAACGGTGGTGGTATCTCCGGTCAGGCTGGCGCTATCCGTCACGGCATCGCAAGAGCTTTGCTCCTCGCTGATGAAACATACCGTGGTGCTCTTAAGGCTGCTGGACTTCTTACTCGTGACCCCAGAATGAAGGAAAGAAAGAAGTACGGTCTCAAGGCTGCTCGTCGTGCACCTCAGTTCTCAAAGAGATAATTTCGACCTTGGTCGAGTTCAAAAAATGCTCTGCTTATGCAGGGCATTTTTTATTATCTCTTTGAGAACAACTAAATTTGCCCTTACAGGCAAGTGAAGTTATTTGTAATAGTGAAGTTCACCTTGTAAGTGAAGTTTCGCCTAACGGCGAAGTAGCAAATTTAACTTCACTTGAACAACAGTTCAAACTTCGTTGCGCAGCAACTTCACTTTCGCTTTGGCGAAAACTTCACCTCTTCTCTGCTGTCCTATTTACTTTTGTTGGAATTTATGGTATAATGCATAGTGTGATATTTCCGTGTAATTAACAAAAGGAGGAAAGTTATGGGGGAAATAATTTCAAGTATTATATGTTTCTTCTTTGTTGTAATAAGCAATTTAATATACGAATATATCAAGAAAAAAGAAGAAATTAAGTTATCTTTAAAATCTGAATTTACTGTTAAATCCAGTAAAGGAATATTACTTTTCTTTATGTTATGGATGATTATATGCTCACTAGGAATGATTGGTGTGGTAATCTTTCTAATAACGTCAGGCGAACCTAACGAAACTCAAACGGTTTGGATAGCTGAAATAATTTTATTGGCATTCTTCTTTTTGGGTACATTAGGCTTCTTCACCTGCAAGTATAATTACCTAGTTATCAAGAACAACGGTATAGTAATCAAATCATTATTTAAAAAGACACGATTTATTAAATACACCGATATTACTTACGTAAACTGTATAATGGGAATCCAATGCTTTGATTCTGACGGTATCCAGCTTTTTGCAGTTGATCATTACCATATTGGTATAGATAAATTGTATTCTTTTTTGCTAAATAAGGGATGTATAGAGTTGCCAACGCCTTACCCAACAAAAGAAATGAAAGATAACGCCAGATTTATGGCATATAGAAGGAAATCATCTCTTATATCAAGCTTTTGGGCATTATCGATATTTGCTTTTTTGTTTCTGTCTATAGGACTTTTGGCTAATTCTTTATCCGACTTTAAAAGCTACGAAAACTATAAGGTTATTGGATATGTAGAATCCTATACAAATGATGACGAAACTCTGAAAATCAAGTTGAAAAATGATAGTAATCAATACTATGTGAATAATATTGTTTATGATGAAATAAATGAAAACCTATTTAAAGTTATTAACCAAGACGATTCACTAATTTTACATATAGGATATATTGATGAATATAATAGACTTAACATTTCTCAAATTGAGATTAATAATACAATCTATTTAAATATGTCCGATGCTGAAGACCGTGAGTATTCAAATTACAATGCAGGAATAATTTCAAGTTATATTTTTTTCAGTATAAGTGCAATTTTCTTCGCTTTCAGCATTGTATTTTTTGTTAAGTTAAAAAGATATTCAAAAACAGTTTTTAAATTACAAATATAACTTAATAGAAAGAACTCTCAAGCAATTGGGAGTTCTTTTTTTGCTTTTCTCTGCTGTCCTATTTACTTTTGTTGGAATTTATGATATAATACATTCGTTAAATAAGCTTGAATTTACAGGGGGGATAAGCATGGGTAATACCATATTAGTCTGTGGATTGAATGGATCCGGAAAAAGCACATTAGCAAAGGCACTTGCTGAAAGATTAAATTTCCGCTTCATTGATATTGAAGACATATACTTTGATCGTAAAGACAACCCTAATTATCCGTATGAAAAATCCCGTCCCTATGGAGAGGTTGTATCACTGCTTACAAATATTTTAGATAGTGAAAATGACTTCGTTTTGGCATCGGTAACAGGCAGCTTCGGGGATGAATTTATTTCTCATTTGAAGTGTGTAATCTCCATTGAAGTTCCAAAAGAGATACGTTTAAAGCGGGTACATAACAGGTCATACATACTTTTCGGCGAGAAAAGTTGTAAAGGTGGCGCTTTTTACGAACAAATCAAGTCATTCCATAATTTTTGTGCCTCAAGAAATGAAAACTTAGTTAATGATTGGCTATCAACTATATCCTGTCCCATTATCAAAGTAGATGGAACGTTACCTATATGTGATAATGTAAATCTAATTGCTGAAAAGCTGTAAAATAAAAACAACTTACACACTTATTAAATCAAAAAGCACGGTTTTGCCGTGCTTTTTGATTTAATTGTTCTTTTCCATCCATTCAACATGCTTTTCAAGCCATGCGATAAATTGCTTTTCTACCTTATCAAAGGATTTACTGTCTGTGCCGAATCTTATTTTTTCGTATTGCAAGAGCTCGCTGTGAGCTTCTGTGTCTATTTTAGAATAAGCATCTTCTATATACTCTGCCAGCTTATCCTTGGTTTCGTTAAACAGCTCATTATATTTTTCCTTAAAGGAATCCTTGCGTAGCAGATATGGAAAATAGAATGGGCAGCCGTTCCAGTACATTCTTATGGTGGAATATGCATTATAATTACCCATCCAGGAGTCAAAATCCCAATTTGGACCCATTCTTACCTTGCTATCTGAGGTGGAATTTTCCTTGCAAAGATAAATATTAGCTCCACCACCGTCGCTTATACACAGATAATCCATTACAAGAAGCCATTTTGCAAAGGAGTCAAGGTCTATATATTCAAGATAGGAATCGTCATCCTTATTTAAAGCCTTTTCAAACTCAGTCATATATTCCTTGATATAAATATATTCGGGAGATGTTTTATCAATAAGCTTAGTATCGGGATATTTAAAGGTGAAGAACATGGCTGTCTTCTCTGTCATTGGTGTATTGAAGTACAAATCCTCATTCCACCAATAAGCATCACACTCAAAAAGGTATCCGTCAGCATCTACATCAACACGGGATTTGTTTCCCTCCTCACCGTTGCCAACCTCTATGGATTCGGATAAAACGTAAAGTCCACGGTAATCACCGTTTACATACAGGCTTACGTAGCAGTATTCGGGGCTCCATTCTGTGCCGACTGCGTCTGCAACAGCCTCTCCACCTATACGAAAGCTTTCTTCGCCATAATTAAGCAGCAGCCAATCCTTATAGTCATATTCCTTGCCGTCATCTGCTCTCTCAATAAAGGGCGCTAACAGGTCGGTTTTTGTATTCAATTTAAGCTTGTAGGGGTATTTTTTATCTGAGGAATGGTGTGCAGCGCTTGTGTTACCACGTATCTTCATTTTTGCGCCCAGATATTCCTGTGTAGCGTCAAGATTTACGGTTGAATCATATACAAGCTCATTATCTGCATTGTAGATTGAAACCTTGCATTGCTCATATTCATTATTCTGAATTCCTGAGCCCCAATATTTATCGGGAGAATGCACCACATCGCAGCTGGGCCATACAAAATTCTCAGTAGTTATCTCTACCCTCGGGAATGAAACATTTTTTGCATCAGGCATAAAGCAAGCATCAAATTCTATAGCCTTACCTAAGCTTTGATAGCCGATAGCCTGTACTTTAACAGTACATTTTGAGTTATTTGTAAGCTTAGCAAGCTCTACCTTACCAAGTGATGCTTCATATTGCTCTGTCTTGGATGTGCCATCCACAGTAGAAGTGATTTCAACATATCGAATAGGTGTATCGGTAAGCTCCTTCCAGCTGAAGGAAAGGGTTCCGTCTGAGGAAATACTGTGTCCAAAATCTGCCATAAGCTCTGTTTCGGCTGAAGTCATGGTTCTAACTGAAACAGATATAAAGAGATCCGATTTTACATCATGAATACAGTAAACATCATTATCAAGGGGTTCCACACGGGAATATTCTCCTGCAACATTTAAGCTGTGTACCCTGTATTTTCCCTCAGGCTTTACGGTAAGCCATATTTTTCCTGTGCCATCATCAGTTGGTGTACCACCGGGTGTAGTGGTTGAATAAAGCACCTCAGCAAGCTCAGAGGACGGGGTATTATCTGCAAAATAGGGAGATACTGTTATTTTACTGTTATTGCTTACTGTTGCTACAAAATAACCTGTTTCGGAGCCGGTATCGGTAGTCGTAGTATTATCGGTATCAACCGTGGTTGTTGTATTACTGTCACCACAGCTAAATAAAAGCGTACAAAGAGCAAAAGCAAATACTAAGGCTAATAACTTAAATATAAAATTTTGTTTAGTCAAGCTTACACCTCCAAATAAAAGTAACCTTTATTATATTGTATCATCAAAGTGAAGCTTTTTCAAGTACGTATATTTTTGATAAAAATGAGCTTATTATTCATATGGGTTGTTCATATGTTCATATGTATATATTAATAAAAGCACGGTTTGACCGTGCTTTTCCTTGATTTTTTACATTAATTGTTGATTGTTTACAACCAATTTGAAGTCTAAGCCAAGCTTTGAGGCTGCCTTACGGCACATTATCATTCGCTTTAAGAAAATTTCAAAGTAATTTACCACAGGGCTGATTTCTGTGTCGATTTCAAGCTTAAGCTCTATAGCTGTTTTTTCTTCGTTGATTGTAAGGTCTGTTTTTATAACTGAATAGTTTACTCTGTCATGAATGTCAAAGCTTGTAATATCGCTATTTCTTACTCTTGTGCGACGCACATCGGTTTTATCTCCGATAATAAGAGCTGCTGCCAAAGGGCTTACTGCCTCGCCCTCGCCCTCATCGTGATTGCCTATAGCTGTAACTATCATAGCAATTTCATCTGCGTCCATGCCTAAGGTATCAAGAATACGGAATGCCATTACAGCTCCGCTTTGTGAATGATCCTTACGGTTTACAACATTACCGATATCGTGCATAAAGGCTGCTATTTTTACAAGCTCAATTTCTCTCTCACTATATCCCAAGGTGGAAAGAATATATTCTGATCTTTTAGATACGATGCCTACGTGCGCATAGCTATGCTCAGTATATCCTAAAGCAAGAAGTGACTTATCTGCATGCTCAATATACGCTCTGATTTTAGGGTTGTTTTTTATATCCTTATAGGTTACCATTATCTGATTCCTTTTCTATTGAGAATTTATTTACTGTATTACAAAGAAGTATAAGCTTGATTATATAGACTATAAGCATAAGCGCCATTAGTCCACCTGCAACGGTAAAGCCTACACCTGTTATGTCTGCTCCGTTTTTAACTGTCATTGCAATACCCGAAAGGAGCAAAAATACAGATACAAGAGTTACTAAAGGAATAAAGAAAATAAGGCTGAAGCGCATAAATTCCTTAAAACGAGTTTTTTCGTATCTTGTATTCCTTGATGTATCTATGACCTCCACAGTAGTATATGATTTTAATATCCCACCTTCATTGCCGATATAAAGCCTATCCTTACCCTCTGTCACCTCAACATCAAAGGAAAAGCATTCTACCTCGCCCTCCTTAAGCACGTCATGGGAATTTCCCACCACGTTATACATAGCCATGGAAAGCAGACTCTCTCCGTATTTTTTCACGATTTTTCTAATATATACATCTACTCGGTGCAAGCCCTCGCTTACCTCAAGCTTATATCGGCTGCAGCCCCTTTGAAGCTCAGCATTATCAAGCTGCTTACCGTCAAGCATTACCTGATGAGAAGTTGCATCCGATCTTACAATATCCAAGCTAAATACCATAATATCTCCATAAAGTAAATTCTGTAATTATTTTAGCATATTGAAAATAAAAAAGCAAGAGGCTGTATGCCTCTTGCCCTTATCTTTATTCAAATGAAGAATAAACCTTTACTCCGTCAACATAGAGTGAATAGCCAATATTAGATAAAATGAACAGATTGTTATTTTGAATTCCGTCCCATTGCGTCTTTGATTCAACATGGAACTGTATATCTCCGGCAGTAAAAGCATTTTCTCCAATAAAGTTGACCTTTTTACCGATTGTAACCTTGTCGCAATCACATCCAGAAAATGCTTCCCTACTGATTTTTTCAAGTCCGTCGCCTATTACAACTTCTTTGAGATATCCACAACTGTAGAACGCCTTTGCACTAAGTGTTGTTAAGCTGTTTGGTAACACTATTTTTTCAATTTTAGAGCATCCGAAAAATGCTTGATCATAAATAGCTGTTAAGCCCTCGTTAAATTCCACTTCTGTAAGATTTTCACAATATTTAAATGCCATCTGTCCGATTTGTGTAACATTAGCGGGAATTACAATTTTTTCAAGTCCAGAATATGAAAATGCTCCACCATATATTGTTTCAATTTTATTTCCTATAGTAAAGCTTTTCAGCCCTCCGCACCGTGCAAACATATTAGATGCGATGATCTTTGTATCCTCATGCATTTTAACAGCTTTTATACCCGAACGCTCGAACACGCTTACACCAAATTCAATATCAGGAGATTGAATATCTAATTCATTAATATCACTCTCGCTAAACGCCTTATCTCCTACCTTTTGGATTCCATTGGGAATTACAAGCTTAGTTATTGTTTTGTTTCGTAAAAAAGCCTCTGCCGCTATCTCTTTAACAGGCTTTTCATTATATTCAGTAGGGATTACAAGCAATTCACTTGTATATTTACCGACACCTGTAATGATGTAATAAGAACCGTCCTCGCTAAGCTTAAATTCAAGAGCTTCCAGAGGATTAGCTGTATTACAATATGTGCAAATCCCATCTACATAATTATGTGTAAGCTTAGGTATTATTTCTTGCTCCTTCAAAATTTCTCCACACAGGGTGCAGCATTCTCCCTCAGTTAAGCCTGTCTCATAACATGTTGCATCCTTTTTTTCAAGGATCTTTTTTTCATGCTTACAGCCACAAGAAGTAAGCAAAAAAACAAATATCAGTAAAATTATTAACAAAGATAAAGTTAATCTTTTCATATTTACCTCCTTAAAAGTACTTATTGATTATATTTTATCATACATAAATAAGTTTTACAATAGCCTATTATAAAATAAAAAAGTAGACACTTGGTCCACTTTTTTATTCAAATGTAAATTCAAGAAATTCAATTGAGCCGTTGCCCTCATAGAAGAAATAAAGAGGATATACTCCGTTTGGTACAGAGATATTGCAGCCTGCCTCTGTCCAATTCTTGTTATCGAAAACGGGAATTCTGCCTATTGCATCGCCATTAGGTGAAAGCTTAACTATCATTTCACCCTTTGGTACAATATCATAGGTACGGTACTTGATTTTTATAGATTTTACATCCTTAAAATCAAAGTATTTATATCCTATCATTGTGTTATTTTCAATCTCGGAAATAAAATGCTCCTCACCCTTAAAGGATATATGAGGGAGTCTTGCACCGGGACATGCACAATGAGGCACCTTACCGTTTGTAAGATTACAGCAAATAGGTGACGGATACGTACCCTTGGCTACAAGCGGTCCTCCGTTTAAGCCACAGGATGTCATTTCAACCTGTGGGATAAATCCGTTATCAAGAATTTCAATCTCCTCAGCGCAGCCCTGACGTGAATATTCCATCTTCAAGGTGTGACGGTGATAGAAAATGTACCATTTGCCGTTTATATTTTCAATACTGCCATGGTTATTGCCGGATCGCATAAGCCTGTTTTCAGGCTTTCTGCCCTTGTAGCCTACATCGCCGTTTGAAATTATAACTCCACCAAACTTAAAATCTCTGTCGGGATAGTCACTTGTAGCATAGCAAAGCTCATGATTTTGCCAGGAGGAATAAACAAAATAATATTTATCGCCCACCTTACGCATTGAGCTTGCCTCAAAAAATTCGTGTCCCTTAAAATCTGTTCCCTCGTAAATTGAAGGGAAAATCCTCTTGGGAGTGTCTTTAATTGTCATCATATCGTCTTCAAGCTGAACATAGATAGGTCCCATTACTCCACCGGGAGTATTAAGAACCTCCTCCCTCGTTTTCTTGAAGGTGGACATCTGCCTTTTTATACTTTCCTCACGGGAAATCGTGGGATTTTCATCAAAATCAAACCACATTCCGTAATAAAAGCGTATAGTACCGTTATCGTTAAAGCAAGCAGGATCGAATATGGCGTAATCCTGTAAGGGTGTTCCGTCTTTGTGGCGAACAAAGCCAAGATATTCAAAATCACCGCAGGGAGTATCGCAAACTGCAACTCCCATAATATAGCTGCAATCAGGATATGTATTTGCAAGAGAGTAATAAAGATAGTATCTTCCGTCATTGCCCTGTACAACGTCGGGGGCATACATATATTTATATTTAGGGTAAAGGGGATCTCTTTCTGCCTTATATATAACTCCCTCATATCTCCATTCGGTAAGATCGGTTACAGGGGCTGAATATGTTACATAATCAAGCATACAGAAATCGTCGCCACCCTCCTTATCGTGAGAGCCGTAAATGTACACTCTATCCCCAAAAACATGGGGTTCACCATCCGGAATATACTCATTTAAGGGTAAATATGGGTTAAAAACCTGTTTCATTTCTGCAAATCCTCTCTTGTAAGTATCTTTATTGCAGGACGTTCATTTGGGGTATTGTTGGGGGTATGAAATACGAAATTCATATTACCCGAATAATCGATAAATATCATTCCGTGACCACCGTCCTTGGTAAACAAAAGCTTTTCATCAATAGTCCATTTACCTGTTATGCTTCCGTTATCTGAACGGGAGATTGATTCGCAATACTCGTTTCCCTCTGTAAAGCTTGACCAGATACAAATAAGCTCATTATCAAGCCTTATCATAAAGGGTCCGTCTGTTACATAATCGCCCTTACCTGTAAAGTTGTGTACCCACGATGGAGTTGATGCCTTCCACATTTCAACAGGCTCTCCAACTGCTTTTTTAAGGTCGGGAGTGAGCTGTAAATAACATACAGTTCCATCCTTAATTTGAGTCCATTCGTGGCAAAACACTATATACGGGGTGCCATTTTCAACATAAAATGTACCGTCAAGGCATTCCCAGTCACGGGGAGTTACAGCCTTATCGGAATGCTCTCTGAAGCGTCCGTCGGGAGTGTCACATTCAAAAATTGCTGTGCCTCTGTGATATCCCTCTCCTTTAAAGCTGGCAAAAAGGTAGAATTTGCCCTTGTATTCGTGTACCTCCGGCGCCCAATACTGGGTATCACCCCAAAATCCGTCAAAATATGAAAATATTTCTTTTGGCTCACTCCAGTTTTCAAGATCATCGCTTACATATACATCAAAGCCTAAGGCTTCAAGAGGCTTTTTCTCCCATGTATTATTCCCTCTTGTACCGTACATATAGTACTTGCCTTTATATAGGAGAATAAACGGGTCTCTTATGTTTATATCGCAAAATTTCATTATATTTCCTTTAAGAAAAGTGCCTCAAAGGGCTTAAGTGTTACTCTGCCACTTACAGTCTTTTCGTTTAATATATCGTAGTATTCCTTTGTAAGCTCAACATAGCCTTCCTTATTCTGAAGCTCAAGGGCGATAATACCGTTTTCCTTACCGCTTCTTTCAATAAGCTCTATATTCTCCGATGCCTTGGCAATAGGAGCTCTGTCAATAAGCTTAAGAAGTGCATCGCCGTCAACGCCTGTACCGAGGATAATAATCTGTCCCTTACCAACCTTACGTCTTGTAATAGCTGCAAGTCCGTCAAAGTCCTCTCCGCCTGAGTAAACAGCAAGCGCCTCACTGTCAACTGTTTCAAAGGCATCGTAGTTAAGACAGGTTTTTATCTCCTGACCGTTATCAACAAAATGTGTCTTGATAATCTTATCAACCTGAGTATCGAATGGGATATTATATTTTGTATATACTCCACCAAGCTCCTCAAGGAATGAGAATGGAGCATCTGTATATTTGGATGCATGGTCAGTCATTATATCGGAAAGAGGACCGACAATCCATGTTCCACCGTTCTTGATCCACTCAGTAACTCTTTCCTTAAAGCCACACTCGGTAGCATTTGCAAGCATAGGTGAAAGAAGTATCTCATACTCATCAAGACAAGCATCTGTTTCGATAACGTCCACGTTATAATGCTTAAGAGGTGCGTGGAAGGTGTCTATAAGACGCTCTCTGTAATTTAGGTCAAGACGGCCGGAAATAAGAGGTGCGTGTTTAAAGTCCTTGACTGCTGTTGTAGAATATGTAAGAGCAATTTTTGACTTAATCTGAGAGTTCTCAAGGAAGCTCTTGCTCTTTTCAACATGGTCAGCTGCACGCTTTATACCCTTGGATACGCTATAAGGTCTGCCTGATGTACTAACAACAGCACCGTGACCAAGCTCGTGTCCGTTGGGGTGAGCACGGTAAAGCCAGAAAAGGTTCATTTCTCCACCCTTACAGATAGGTGAAATTGTGTTCATATAGCAGCTGTCTGTATAGTGATAATCATTAGCTGCACAATAGCCACCGTTCCATCCAACAAGGGTTTCTGTTACCCAGAAGGGACGGTCCTTTATCTTGCGTAAAAAGTCAAACACAAACATATTACGGTAGATAATGTCTATGTTGTCATAATGATTGTACTGTACAACATCGAGTGTCTTATTCATATCACGGTAGCTGAGATAGTTATTTGTCATCATATCTGTACCGATAGGCGCACTTGAATGCTTTCTTATAGCCTCAGCCTGTTCATTTGTATAGGAGTAAATAAGCTCACACTGAAAATGTCCCCAATCAACAAAGCGGCTTGGGTTTTCCCACTGATATGTATGAGGGGGCTCAATATCATCAAAGGATTCATAGTCGAGAGACCAACGGTATGTTCCCCAGCTCTTATTAAGGTTCTCTATTGTTCCGTATTTCTTCTTAAGGAATTCACGGAAGCCCTTAACGCAATCGGGGCAGTAGCAGCCGTCATCATACGGAAAAAGCTCGTTGTCTATCTGCCATCCGATAACGCCGGGATGGTCCTTAAATGCCTTAGCCATTTCCTCAGCAATTTTAGCATTTAATCTTCTTGCGTCCTTATTAGACTTGCAGGTGTGAACTCTTGCTCTGTGAAGCTGCTTCTCTCTTGAGTTGTTTACAGCAACGGTACGAAGAGCATCCGGATATTTTTTAAAGAACCAACGGGGAGGAGTGCATGAGGGGGTACACATAATTGTGTAAATGCCATTTTCATAAAGCTTGTCTGCAACATACCTGAAAAGGCTGAAATCATACACTCCCTCAGTCTTTTCCATAGTACTCCAGGCAAATTCGCCAACACGCATACAGTTGAGACCGTGCTCCTTCATTACCTTAATATCCTTGTCAATTTCAGCCTTATCCCAAAGTTCAGGATAATAAGCTGCGCCAAAATAAAACATATGTATTCTCCTTTTTTATGCTTTGATATTTCTATAATACCATATATATGGTATTTTGTCAATTTGTGTTTTTGCTTTTAATACCTAATCTATTGACATATTTTTTAAAAGTGATAAAATATATTATATAAGAAAGTTTAAGGAGAAATGCCATGCTTAAATACATTACAGGAGTTAAAAATCAGCTCCCACTTTACTATTTTGAAAGATTATCTGAAATTCCCAGAGGCTCAGGCAATGAGGCTGAGGCAGCTGATTTTGTAGCGAATTTTGCAAAATCAAAGGGACTTTTCTGCTACAAGGACCAACATAATAATGTGCTTATCAAAAAGCCCGCATCAAAGGGTCGTGAGAACGAGGAAGCTATTCTTCTTCAGGCCCATACAGATATGGTATGTGAAAAGAACAAGGGTACCGAGCACGATTTTACAAAGGATCCCATAAAGCTTATCCAGGAGGGAAATATTCTTCACGCAGACGGTACCACACTTGGTGGCGACGACGGATTTGGCGTGTCTATGATGATGGCTATCCTTGATGATGACTCTATTTCTCATCCTGCTATTGAGTGTCTTTTTACATCCAGTGAGGAAATCGGTCTTGTGGGGGCATCTAACTTTGATTACAGTCTTATTAATGCCACAAGAATGATTAACCTTGACTCTGCCGAGGATTCAACAGTCATAATCGGCTGCTGTGGCGGTGTAAGAACCGAATTTACATTACCCGTATCAAGAGGTGGCGAGGAAATCGGCTACAGACTCTGCATTGAGGGACTGTGTGGTGGACACTCAGGAGAGGACATTGATAAGGGTAGACTTAATTCTCACATTTTAATGGGTACTTTGCTTAATAAAATTAATAAAAAAACACCGATACGTGTCGCTTATTTACACGGTGGTGATAAGGACAACGCTATTCCACGTGAATGTGAGGCTGTTTTTGTTGCTGACTCCGAAATTGATAGTGCTTTTGACGAAATCCGTACATACGGTATGGAGCTTTTGAAGGCTGAAGAGGACAAGGGTCTTAGAATTACTCTTGAAAAGAACATTTTATGTAAACCATTCTCCTATGAGGATACAAAGCATATTCTTGACCTTATTTCCGTAAGAAACGGCGTTTTAAGATACAGAAGCGTTGAGCCTATTCTTCCTGAGCTTTCACGCAATCTTGCAAGAATAAGAACAAATGAAAACAATATTTCTGTCGGCTTCTCTTCCCGTTGCAGTCTTGAAAGTGGACTTAACGAAAGTACAACAGAGCTTGATAATTTGGCATCTGAAATGGGTGCATCTACCCTTCACCACGAAAAATATCCCGGTTGGGAGAGTGACCCAAATGCCGAAATTATTGAAAGCTGGAAAAATGCGTATCGTAAGGTAAGTGGCAAGGATGTTAATGTTACAATAATTCATGCAGGACTTGAATGCGGTATTATTACAAGCTCTGTAAAGGGGCTTTCTGCTATTGCAGTAGGCTGTAACGTAATTGACCTTCATACACCCATGGAAAGAATGGAGCTTGACTCCTATGACCTTATTTACGACGTACTTATTGAGCTCTTGGCTTAAGGTCGAAAATTGTCAAATACTGTTTATTTTCAGTTAACCTTATAGAAATATAATATAAAATGAGGTGATATAGTGTTCCATATTCTTGTAGTTGATGACGATAAAAATACAAGGCTGTTTCTTAAGGCTGTACTTGAGGATGCCAACTATACTGTATATACCGCAAAGGACGGTCTTGATGCTCTTGACGTGCTTGACAGGGAGCATATTGACCTTGTTGTGCTTGATATAATGATGCCCAATATGGACGGCTATGAATTTACCAAAACATTGCGTGAAAGCCAGAATAATTTACCTATTCTTATGCTTTCTGCAAAGCAGCTGCCCAAGGACAAGCATATGGGCTTTCTTGTTGGTACTGACGACTATATTACCAAGCCTGTGGATGATGAGGAAATGCTTTTAAGAATCAAGGCACTTCTCCGCCGTGCTAAAATTGTCAGTGAAAGAAAAATCGAGATAGGTGATGTGGTTCTTGACTATGATTCCTTTACTGTTTCAAAGGGTGCCGAGGTAGTTGAGCTTCCTCAAAAGGAGTTTTTACTTCTCTACAAGCTTCTTTCTTACCCCGGAAAGATATTTACCCGTATTCAGCTCATGGATGAGATCTGGGGGGCGGCGTGTGAAACGGGTTGGGAGACCGTTACCGTACATATCGGCAGACTTCGTAAGCGCTTTGAGGGCTGGCAGGAATTTGAGATCGAATC
>JAZQKP010000015.1:0-46930 GCA_045542275.1 Eubacteriales bacterium
AGATTAAAATATAGTTGAAATATAATTATATATGTGTTATAATTATTCTGTATAATTATGTAGAAGCGGCGTGCCGCGGAAAAGTGAGGACAAAATGGAAAAGCTCAGCGTAAGTCTTGAGAAGATAGTTAATGAGATGAAGCTGAAGGTCGTTTACACGCCTGATGAAATTTCAAAAATTCTTATTCACCGTTCCGACATCAACAGACCTGCACTTCCTTTGTGCGGATTTTACGGTTGCTTTGAGCCCGACAGAATTCAGATAATCGGTAACACGGAGTGCGAATATCTTGCGGAGCAGCCTGACGGAATGGTTGCCGAAAAGCTTGAGGTTCTTTTTTCAAAGCAGCCCGTTGCGGTTATTTACACCCACAGTGCAACGGTTCATCCCGTTTCCATTGCCTTTGCGGAAAAGTACAAGGTGCCCCTTCTTTCCGCCGACTGGTCAACGGCTGAGTTCGTTGCGGCGATAATCGCTTTCCTTAACCTCAATCTTGCTCCGCGTATCACAAGACACGGCGTTCTTGTTGAAGTCTACGGCGAGGGTGTTCTTATCCTCGGTGACAGCGGTATCGGTAAGAGTGAGACTGCCGTTGAGCTTATAAAAAGAGGTCACAGACTTGTTGCCGACGATGCGGTTGAGATCAAAAGGGTTTCCGCAAAGACTCTGGTCGGTTCTGCTCCCGAAACTATCCGCCACTACATGGAGCTTCGCGGTATCGGTATTATTGACGTGCGCCGTATCTTTGGTACGGGTTCTGTTAAGGATAGCGAAAAAATTGAGCTTGTAATCAAGTTTGAGCATTGGGTTGAGGGCAAAATGTACGATAGAATGGGGCTTGACAATGAATTTGTTGAGATTCTTGGTATCAAGATTCCCGCTATTACCGTTCCGGTTCGCCCGGGTAGAAACCTTGCTGCTATTCTTGAAATTGCTGCAATGAACTTCCGTCTTAAGAAGATGGGCTACAACACAGCTGAGGAATTTAACAGAAAGCTTGAGGAAGAATTTAAATATTAATATAAATTGGGGCTGCTTACGCAGTCCCAATTTTTATTTTGTTATGCCAGGGTAATATGATAAAGTCTTGAGGGATATGAGAAGAAATCGTATGCGTATCTAATGCCCACATTCATAAGGGCTGCACCAAGATACTTCTCCTCCGAGCCGTTGATTCTATACCATTTATCAGGGCAAAGGCCTCTTACCTTAAAGGTTTCCGGTGCGCTGTTAGCATCACTTTCGTAGCGAACAGCACATACAAGGGCTTCGCTTCCGTCCTCTCTTACTGTTTCCCAAGCACAGTAAAGGCTCTTATCGGGTGTAAATGGTGAGCTGAGACGGTAGTAATCACCGTTTTGAATAAGGTCATAATACTTCTTGAATTCAACAATCTGACGGCTGATTTCAGTCTTTTCCTCTTCTGTCATCTTTGTAATATCAAGCTCAAGACCGTATGTACCGAAGTAAGCAACGTTACCTCTTGTAGTAAGAGGAGTTATTCTTGCTGTCTGGTGATTGGGGCAAACGGAAACGTGTGCGCCCATAGTACGTACAGGGTACGCAAAGGATGTACCGTACTGAATCTTAAGACGGTCAATAGCATCGGAGTTGTCACTTGTCCAAACCTGAGGCATATAGTAAAGCATACCGCAGTCAAAGCGTCCGCCACCGCCTGAGCAGCTTTCAAAAAGAATATGTGGGAATTTAGTTGTAATTCTTTCAAGCAAATCGTATAGGCCAAGCATATAACGGTGGTAAACCTCACCCTGCTTTTCGGGTGGGAGCGCCACGCTGTACATATCTGTAATATGTCTGTTAAAGTCCCATTTTACATAGGAGATATTTGCGTTTTCAAGCACCTTGCAAAGCTGCTCATAAATATTATCGCAAACCTCCTTGCGTGAGTAATCAAGGACATACTGCCATCTCGAAACCTGTGGGTCTCTGCCCGGAATCTTGAATGCATAGTCGGGATGCTCCTTATAAAGCTTACTTTCGGCAGAGATACATTCAGGCTCAAACCAGATACCGAATTTCATACCCTCATTATTAATGCGCTCAGCCAAGGATTTAAGTGTACCCTGAAGCTTTTCTTCATTAGGGAACCAGTCGCCAAGTGATGTGGTATCATTATCTCTCTTACCGAACCAGCCATCGTCCATAACGAAAAGCTCAACGCCTATTTTGGCAGCATCACGGGCCATAGAAACAAGCTTATCAGCGTTGAAATCAAAGTAGGTTGCCTCCCAGTTATTAATAAGAACGGGGCGCACAGCATGCTTATATTCGCCTCTTGTAAGGTTATTTCTGATTGCCTTGTGATAGCAATTTGACATCTTTCCAAAGCCCTCAGCGCTATAAACCATAGCAACCTCGGGGGTGCAGAATTCCTCACCTGGGCAAACCTCATAATTAAAGTTTTCGGGGTTAATACCTGCTACAACACGGGTCTTATCAAGCTGATCCATTTCAGCTGTAATTACAAAGTTACCGCTATATACAAGGGCAAGACCCCATACGCTACCGTACTCCTCATTTGCACCCTGCTCTGCAATAATTGCAAAGGGGTTTTCCATATGGCTGGATGCACCACGTACGCTGGCAACAGTTGTCTGAGAGTGCATAATAGGTGTGCGCTCAAGCATTCTCTCTCTTGTGTGTCTGCCATAGAAATTAACAAGGTCATATCTGCCGTTGGGAAGGTCAAGAGTTACACTAAGCGCTCTTTCAAGCTTAATAGATTTATCGGTTTTATTTTCAACTCTGAGTGAACGTGTAATAAGGTCATACTCCTCAAATACACCGTAGTAAAGGTGGAAATAAATATCGTAAAGCTTATCCTTAAGTGTTACAACAAGTGTTTCTGCATTATCTCCGTAGAATGCCGGAAGTCCGGGAATAGAATACTTACCCTTTACAACCTTAGCATCATAAAAACGTGGATCGGCTGCCAAGCTGCCGTCACTATTTCGAAGAGCAAGTGCATTTATTCTGAAATCGCCTATTCCTGTAAGAGAAAGCTCCTGTGGGGCATGGTTGTGGGAGTACTTCCAAATATCCTCACCCTCCGGTGGATTAGCAGAAAAGGCTGTGCCATAGCCTGTAAATGCAGAATACGAAAGATCTGCATACTCCATTTTCTTACCGTAGTAAATATGCTCAAGAACATTTCTTGAATCTACCTTCATCTGATACATTGTATTCTTAGTAGTTAGAGTGTAGGTTCTATCATTTTCATTATAAAAAATAGCCATATTATTCTCCTTTATGTCTTTTTCTATATTGTACCATATTTACATGTTTTTTTCAACATATATAGGGATTTCTTCCTTAATTATTATGATAAAATAACAAAAAAATCACCGACCGAAGTCGGTGATTTTATTTGCGAATTACCTAAATTATTCAGCGTATGCGCCCCAAGCGTCGTTCCATGACTGGATTGTAGCGAGTGCGCCAGCTTCTGCGTCAGCATAAGCCTGAGCGAAGTTGTTTGTGTTGCCGTTATAGGATGCGCCGAGAACGCCGCCCATAAGTGAGCCCCAACCAACTGCGTTACCTGCGTCATAAGAAATGTTAGGAATGATGTATTCCTTGATCATTTCCATTTCAACAGGGGAGTCAACCTTTTCAGACATATTCTCATAGTATGCTTCCATTACATAGTCTCTACCTGTCCAAGCGAGAACGTCTACAAAGTAGTCGGACATATCTCTGTTGGATGTAGTCTTAGGAACGCACATGAGAGTAGGCTGCTGGCCTGCACAAGGAGCGTAGTATCTGCCCTGTTCCTCATTGAGCATGGGGAATGGAACGATACCAAGGTTACCAATGTGTGCAACGTGTGCGATGTGCTGAATTACTTCATTGTAGAACAAGAGCTTGCCGTCAGCAAGAGCCTGCTGAGCGTTTGAACCCCAGCTACCGCCCCATGCAGAACGTGCCCAGTTAGCTGTATTAGTTGTGATAATAGCAGCAACGATATCGTTTACCTTGGGGTCATTAAGAGTGATTTCCCACTCGCCAGTAGAAGCGTCAACGCCCGCCTGTGTTACGCCAAAGTACTCGTAGAATCTTGTAAGGGATGTTGTGGAAAGACCATAAGCGTCTGTGTCGCCGTGCTTACCGTCACCGTCATCCTTGTAGGATGAGTTAGCGAGCTTAACGAGCTGATCAAATGTCCACTTGCCTTCTCTAACCATGTTGTATACATTGTTAGTAGCAGCTTCACCACCAAGAAGGTTCTTGTTGAAGTAAAGAATGAATGCTGTTTCCTTATCGAGGTTAGCAAAGTCACCTGTGATAAAGAATGTATGACCCTTAGCTGTGTATGTCTTTACAGAAAGGTCATTGTAGTAAGTGTTGTCAAGGTCGATGTACTGTCTGCCAGCCATGTCATAAACGGAACCGTTTGCAACGATGGACTGTGCACGGAATGCACGAGGCATGCAAAGATCGTAGTCAGGATCGTTACCAGCCAAGATAGCATTCTTAAGAACGTCGTGTGAGTTGTAACGGCTGGACCATTCCCAAACAACGTTTACACCATATGTATCATAAATGTAAGCTGTACGGTCAAGAACTGCCGCGTCGATCTTTTCACCCCAACCAGATGTCTGGCCTTCCTTAATAACAATTTCCATTGTTGACCAAGGAGCTCCAGGTGAGCCGCCCCAAGCAGTTGCAGCTACGAGAACTGTTTCGCCTGCCCAGTCTTTTTTAACTGTAGTTTTTGATGAGAAGTTTCCGTCTGTAGTGGTGCCCTGTGTAGTTGTAGTTGTTGTGTCGTCATCGCCGCCACATGCTACTACGAAAGGAACGAGCATTACCAATACGAGAAGGAGTGCGAAAAACTTTTTCACGGTAAAAACCTCCTTAATAATATTTTGTGCTAGGAATTTCGCTAAGTATATTATACACAATAGTACACAAAAAAGCAAGATGTTTTTGAAAAATTTTTCGATATTTTGCACTAAAAATACAAGTTTTTTTCTCTTTTATTTGATTTTCTTGATTTTCTCTCAAAATATTTGTTGATTTTGGCATAAATATCTCAAACTTTTCATGCGCACCATTTTGCAGTAATATATGATTGTTTAATTTTGCCACTGAGCCTTAGCTTAATATGCCTTGCCCCAGTAAACCATTTTATCGGTCTTTTTGCCACAGCAAATACATGTACCCTCTTCATTCTGCTCTCCAAAGGGTAAGCATCTTGAGGTTACATCGGCAAGCTCCTTAAGCTTAAGCTCACACTCAAGATCGCCACACCAATGAGCTCTGATATAGCCGGGCTTGTTCTTTGCGATTTCAATAAAATCATCAAGGTCAGAGGCAGTATAGGTCTTATTCTTTCTGTTCTCTGCCGCTTTATTATATAAGCCCTCTGTAATGTCATTAAGAAGCTTGGGGATTACATTCTCAAGCTCATCAAGGGATACAAAAATCTTTTCTCTGTTATCTCTGCGAACAAGAACACACTGGTTAGCCTCAATATCACGGGGACCGATTTCAAGACGGAGGGGAACGCCCTTCATCTCATACTCGGAATACTTCCATCCGGGTGAGTTATCGGAAATATCAAGCTTAGCCCTTGTATACTTGGAAACCTTTTCGTAAATCTCGGTAGCCTTTTCAATTACACCAGGCTTATGCTGTGCGCAAGGAATAACTACAAGCTGAACAGGAGCAACTGCAGGGGGGAGTACAAGGCCGTTATCGTCGCCGTGTGTCATAATGATAGCACCGATAATTCTTGTGGAAACACCCCAAGAGGTCTGGTGACAGTATTTAAGAGTATTATCCTTATCAAGATACTTAATTTCAAATGCCCTTGCAAAGCCGTCGCCAAAGTTGTGAGATGTACCGCCCTGAAGCGCCTTACCGTCGTGCATAAGCGCCTCTACTGTATATGTTGCCTTAGCGCCTGCAAACTTTTCCTTATCTGTCTTTTTACCCTTAAGAACAGGAATACCAAGATCCTTTTCAAAGAAGTCTGCATACACATTAAGCATTGTCAGTGTTTCATTTTCTGCATCCTCGGCTGTTGCGTGCATGGTGTGACCCTCCTGCCACAAAAACTCACGGCTGCGAAGGAAGGGACGGGTTGTCTTTTCCCATCTTACAACGCTGCACCACTGGTTATAAAGCTTAGGAAGATCTCTGTATGATTTAATAATATTAGCATAGTGCTCACAGAAAAGTGTTTCGGATGTAGGACGAACACAAAGTCTTTCGCTAAGAAGCTCACTACCACCGTGGGTAACCCAAGCTACCTCAGGTGCAAAGCCCTCAACGTGGTCCTTTTCCTTATTAAGTAAAGATTCGGGAATAAACATAGGCATATAAATATTTTCAACACCTGTCGCCTTGAAGCGTGCATCCATAAGCTTCTGAATATTTTCCCAGATTGCATATCCGTAAGGACGGATAATCATACAGCCCTTAACACTGGAATAGTCAATAAGGTCTGCCTTTTTAACAATGTCGGTATACCACTTAGCAAAATCCTCTTCCATAGAAGTGATCTGCTCTACCATTTTCTTTTCTTTTGCCATTTTTAACCTCTTAAATTGCCTTTAGTTTTTGCTTTATTACGTGCTAACCGTCAGGAAGCACAGCCACCTGACGATTAGTAGTCTACATTATTATTAATATAGAAGTTTTCCACCTGTCAGTTGGGAAGTCCCGCAACATCAAAGCGAGGTGTTTCTGTCTTGAATACAGTAACCTCAGGAACCTTCTCGGAAATTACGTGACCGACAAACGGGTCAACCTTATCTGTATTTGAATAAATTTCAACCTCAAGAATGGTTGGAATATATACTGCTGTATTTGTCATAAGAATTCTTATGTCTGTTGTCTTAACGGAATCAATTGCGTAAACAGTTACGTAATCCTTACCCTCAGCACAGGTAAAGCCCTTACCTACAGTAATATATTCACCGTCTACAAGAGCCTGAATCTCAAACTCATTGCCAAGTCCTGCATGATGACCAACGTCACCTGCGTAAACAACAACTGTATCAACTGTGTATTCCTTATCAAATTTAACTCCGCAGAAAATATCAATACCTGCGCTGTATTCCTCAAGCTTAGGAGCCCATACAGGAGCTGTATCAAACTTCATACCGTCATTGATGTATTCCGCAAAGCAAAGTGCAGGATAGCTGGAGTTGGCATATGCTGTACCCAAAACTGCGATATCGCCGTTTGCAGCCATTCTCTTCTGGAAGTTTGTATATCTGCCGTCAAGGAAAAAGGTCTTCATGCCTACTACGTTAACGCCAAGCGACTTAATAGCAGGGATTGCAGCACCGTTTGCGCTGTATTCAACCTTAACCTGACTCACCTCAAGATTTTCAAGAGCAAATACCGTTGTATTTGATTTTGTTGTAGATGTGGCAAGGGTTACCCATTCTTCACCCACAAGGCCCTTAACTGTAAAGGGAATATCAGCATCGGATTTGCCATGCTCAATAACAACCTTATCGGACTTATATGTCTTTCCATATGCGATGTCAACTATTGTTGTCTGTGTCTTATCTGTACAGGGAACATAAAAATCTGTAAAGCTGGAAACGTCACCGGAATAGTTTACAACGGTAACTGTTATTGAATTTATCTGAGGAGCCTTATTTTCGTCCTGATAAGTTACTCTTATTGCATCGGTTTCTGTAGTTACCTCAAAGATACCGGTTGTATCCTGAATTTTACCTGTATGGATAGTCTGCCAGATACCGTTTACAAATGCCTGAACAAAGAAATTATTATTTTCCTCTGTGGGGGCAAAATCAATCTTGATTTTATTGATTGCTTCCTTCTGATTAAAGGTAACACCTGTATATCTGCCTGCCTCGTTAGCAGAGGGAGTCATAACAACGCCACCCTCTATAAGGTATGTCATAGAGCTTACAATATTTGCGCCGATTTCAACTACGCAAAGGTCAACAACAACATCGTTGCCCTTATCGTCCTTAGCATATGTGGGAGCCTTGAAGGTAACTCTTATTTCATCGGTTTCAACAGGAGTAAACTCATATGTATGCTGCTGAGCAATATAGTCAACCTTTTCGGGAAGCGGTATAAAGCAGTCAGTGGTGTTACCGTCAAAGAGCTTCACCCACTCACCGTTCACCTTAGCCTCAGCTGTAAAGTCGGAGCTTAAGGTAGCATCATTTAAATGAAGACTGATGTTATTAATTGTATATGTTTTGTCAAAGCGAACGCCAAGTGTCTCTCCGTCCTTAGCCTCTTTAGGAATCCAACCGGTCTTAATATCGCCGTCTACAGCTAAGAAGGGATACATATTTGTAGCAGCGCTGGACGCATAGGGGAAGGAGTTAGCAGCTGCGTTAGTTGAAAGAACTGCGCCCTCGGGAAGCTCAATATCCGGAATCTCGCCCTCCTCGGCGTATACTCTCATTTCATAAATATAAGGGAATACAAGGCTTCCGTCACCGTTATAGTTCTTACCAAACTCGCTTACGGAAACTCTTATATTGTTTGTATTTACTTTCTTATCAAGGGTAACTGTATGATAGGAATGAATATGATAATCGCTTGTATCATTCTTCATTGCCTCCTCGTAATCCTTGTAGCTCTTGGGAGTTGTATCGGAATCCTTGAATTCGGCAATTACGATCCAAACACCCTCTACAAGAGCCTCTACCTTGTACGCAACATCCTGATAGCCCATGCTTGGGTTAGCGCTGGAATTGTGCATACTCATATAGAATGTAATCTGGTTTACCTTATAGTATTCTCTATTGATAAACTTAACACCTACAAACTCATTGCTGAAGCCTGCTGAGGTATTAGCGCCGGCAACTACCTCGGGATACTGAGGCTCCCAGCCGTGCCAGTCTTCCTCAAAATCCTTGCCGTCAATAAATGTATGTGGAGGTGTCCACTCAAAATGCTTAAAGGAGGAAGCATACGCCTCGCCCTTAGTACCTACGTTAGGAAGATATACGCCTACTACATCAAAGCTGTAAACATCAACTGACGCAGTGCCCACAAGTCGTACCTGCTGTGTAATAACAGGCTTATCAAGCTTGTAAGTAAGAGCAAGCTTACCCTCAGCACCCTCAACAGCTACAAAATCAGCCTCTGTGAATTCCTTTTCGTCAACCCAACGGTTGTTACGGAAATATTGAAGCTTATATGCGCCCTTAGCTGAAAGAACAACGCTTATTTCATACACCTTAACGTTTGCTTCCTTGGTAAAATCAATACCGAATTCAGCGCTTGCCTTAAAGAAGGTGTCGTCCTTGCCGTCGGTCATATTTGCAGCAGGATTATCCTTTGTATCCCCTGTACCGATAGCTGTACCCAAAGCAGACTGGTTAGCTGTAACCTCTACCTCAGGTGCGGGAGACGGTGCAGGTGCGCCCTCCTCGGCAAATGCAAGCATCGACATAGATGATATAAGGACTATTAGTGATAAGAGAAACGATACTATTCTTTTCATACATAGCTCCTTTACTGTATATCAAAGATTAACTTTATATTAACATATAATCTTAAAAAATTCAAGATGTTTTTAATTATTATAGGGCAAAATGCAAAAAACAACGGCAAAATCGCCGTTGTTTTTGTAAAATTAATCAAAGATATGACAAGGTAAGCTCATTATTTTTGATTTCAAAGGCTGCAGCTGTAATTGCGCCCTTGTTTTCAAATATGATTGCGTTTGCAAGTCTGTCCTCAATCTCAGTCTGGATAAATCTGCGCATATTCCTTGCACCGAACTTACGGCTGAAGGACTTTTCTGCAATAAATCTGCATACCTCATCTGTGTAGGTAAGGGTGATACCCTTTTCCGAAAGGGCATTCTTAAGGTCGGAAAGCATTATATGAGAAATTTTCTCAAAATCCTTTTCGTCAAGAGAACGGAAGGTAATTATTTCGTCAATTCTGTTTATAAACTCGGGGCGAAGGAACTGAGAAAGGGCCTTTACTGTCTTTTCATTTTCCTGCTTCATCTCCTCTTTTGTAAAGCCTGCCGGTGCTGAGGAAATGCCTGAGCCTGCATTGGTGGTCATAATTATAACTGTGTTTTCAAAATTAACCACCCTGCCCTGTGAATCTGTAATTCTGCCCTCGTCAAGAATCTGCAAAAGCACATTCAATACATCGGGATGCGCCTTTTCGATTTCGTCAAAGAGGATAACGGAATAGGGGCGACGGCGAATCTTCTCTGTAAGCTGACCTGCCTCATCGTATCCCACATAGCCGGGAGGCGCGCCGATAATCTTTGATACGGAGTGCTTTTCCATAAACTCGGACATATCAAGACGTATAAGTGCATCGGGTGAGGTGAAAAGGTCATTTGCAAGAGTCTTTACAAGCTCAGTTTTACCTACGCCTGTGGGTCCTGCAAATATAAAGGATACGGGACGGCGCTTTACGCTTACCCCTGCTCTGTTACGGCGAATTGCCTTGGCTACGGAGCTTACTGCCTCATCCTGTCCGATAAGCCTTGACTTAATTCTTTCATCAAGTCCCGCAAGCTTTTCAAACTCATCCTCGGAAATATTGGTAGCGGGGATTCCTGTCCAGATTTCTATAACGCCTGCAAGGTCTGCCTTTGTCATATAAATTGACTCGCATTCCTTATCAAGCACATCCTTCTTTGCAAGAAGCTGATGACGCTCTGCCTTATACTCAGCAAGAGTCTTGTATTCCTCCTCGGTAGGCTGTCTGCCACCGTCGGAAATTTTTGTATTTAGAGCATCTGTCTTTGTATCAAGCTGTGCAAGCTTTTCAACAAGGAGATGTCTTTCTGTTATGTTAGCTGAGTGAAGAACAATATGTGAGCATGCCTCGTCAATCAAATCAATAGCCTTGTCGGGTAAAAATCTGTCGGTAATATATCTCTCACTCATTACAACGGCATCACGGGCAATCTCATCGGTGATTTTTACACCGTGGTAAACCTCGTAATACTGCTTGATGCCCTTAAGCATCTCAACACATTCCTCAATAGACGGCTCATCAACCTTGACAGGCTGAAATCTTCTTTCAAGGGCGGTATCCTTTTCGATATACTTACGGTACTCACTCATTGTGGTAGCGCCGATAACCTGAATCTCGCCTCTTGAAAGGGCAGGCTTAAGAATGTTGGCAGCGTTCATGCTACCCTCGGAGTTGCCTGTGCCTACAATGTTATGAATCTCATCGATGACAAGAATAATATTTCCTGCCTCCTTGACCTCCTTGAGAAGTCCGTTGATTCTTGCCTCAAACTGACCTCTGAACTGAGTTCCCGCAACAAGGGCGGTCAAGTCCATCAAATAAACCTCGCAGCTTCTAAGCTTATAAGGAACATTTCCGTCAACTATTCTCTGGGCAAGTGCCTCTGCAATAGCGGTTTTACCTACACCGGGCTCACCGATAAGACAGGGATTATTCTTCTGACGACGGCTGAGAATCTGAATAACTCTTTCAAGCTCTCTTTCTCTGCCGATAATTCTGTCAAGCTTACCGTTCATAGCATCGGCTGTAAGATTGTGGCAGAAGGTGTTAAGGTTCTTACGTCTGTCCTTACCCTTATCGCCGCCATCCTTTTTCTTCTTATCGTCCTCAGCCTTACCCATTAAGCCTGAGTTTCTCATAAGCTTACCAAAGTCGATAGTGGGGGCATCATCGTCGTCATCGTTAGTGCCCTCGGCACCGTCAAAGGTAACCATATCAGCCATAAGCTTCTCCATGCTTTCAAGCTCCTCGTCGCTTATGCCCATCTTCTTCATTATATCATTTACAGGCTTGATACCCAGCTCCTTAGCGCAGACAAGACAAAGTCCCTCCTGCTTCTGCTCGCCGTTTTCAAGCTTCATTATATAGACCGTAGCCGGTCTTTTTTTGCATCTAGCGCACATTTCCATTGTGAAAAATCCTCTTAACTAACTTTATTGAACATAGGACTTTATCAGCTCAACCAAATCGGTGTCCTTGAGCATACTGAGAATATAGGACTGATTAATAATATCCTCACTGAAGGTATTAGGCGCCATAGGTCCCACATAGGTTACAAGCATAGTAACAATTGCATTAACCGCATTAATCATGAGGAATGCGATAAGCAAGCCTATAACTGCACCGAGAAGTCTGTTTACAAAATTGAGAACAGGAAGCCTTGATACCTTATCAAGCAAATTGACAATTATTGTAAGAACTATCATTGCAAGTATGAATACGATAACCATACCCAAAATAAGTGATAGCAAAAGTGAAACTGATGAACCGATATTCACAGCAAGCTCTGAAATTTGCTCATCTGTAGCATTTGGGAGCATTGAAATTGCAGTGTCAAGTCCACTTAAGTCTATACCGAATTTTGCAAGAATGTTAGTAAAAAATGTAGGCGTATCCTCATAAAGTGCGACAAAGTCAATACCCTGAACCTCAGTACCGTGGGCACTTGCATACAAGGAATCATATACCCATCCATTTACCCAATTCTTCATAAACATTTCGTTAACAAGCTCTGCAACAGGGTTACGCACAAGGTATGCAATTGCGATTGCAAGAAATGTTTTGATAAATGAAAAGATAGATTTGATAGCACCCTTAATTGTGTATCTTATCACAAAAATCACTGTAAGGGCAACCAAGACTATATCAATAATGGAGCCAATATTCATAAGTAAAACTCCTTTCAAATTCTTTTTCGTCTATATATTATAGCTTTATTTTTAAGTTTTGTCAATAGTCTTATTCATAAGGAAAGGAAAAAGAACCCCGAAAGGTTCTTTTCTCATAAATCAAAGGTGTAATATACCTTATTAAGATACAATCCGTCTGCCTTGGCAGTTGGACCTGCATTGCTTCTGCTTTTTGATGCTATAATATCGGGAATACTGTCTGCATTAATTTTCCCCTTGCCAACCTCTAAAAGTGTGCCGACAATTATCCTTACCATATTGTAAAGGAAGCCGTCTGCCACCACACGGTATTCGATTATATCGCCTGAAAAGGTGATTTCACTCTCAAAAATGTGGCGACACGTGTCTGTAATCTTAGAGCCTGTTGCCATAAAGGCATCAAAATCATACTTGCCGACAAAATATGATGCTGCTTTTTTCATAGCGTCAAGATTGAGCGCGGAAGCTGGCTTGCCAAGCTCCATAACCTTGCCGCTTAAAAATGGATTTCTTATTTCGCCTGTATGGATTTTATAGATGTATTCCTTTTTTACAACATCGTATCTTGGGTGAAATTTCTCACTTACCTCCATAGCGGAAAGGACGGAAATATCCTTTGGTAGCTTGGAATTTATTGCTGTCGGGATCTTGGAAAGGGGAACGGTTATTTTATTATTCTTGTTGCAAGGCTCTATCATAGCTCGGTAGCCAAGAGCATGAACACCGCTGTCCGTACGGCTGCAGCCAGTTACATTACATTCAAAGCCAAATGATTCGGCAACTGCTCTATTAAGCTCACCTGCAACGGTTGGCTTATTTGGCTGAAGCTGATAGCCACAGTAGTCTGTGCCCACGTATGAAACGGTAAGTAATATCTTCATGCTGTCACCTTATACCAGCTTATAGCCATTTGCGTAAATGTTAACAAGGATAACACCTGCAAGCATAGCCATACTGAGAATTATAAACACGTAGTCCTTGATTTTCATCTTAAGCACGTTCATTCTTGTTCTGCCGTTGCCACCGTGGTAGCATCTGCATTCCATAGCAGTAGCAAGCTCCTCTGCTCTTCTGAACGAAGAAACAAAGAGAGGAATTATAATAGGAATGAGCGCCTTTGCGCGCTTTATAAGTCCGCCGCTTGAAAAATCTGCGCCTCTTGCCTTCTGTGCGTTCATAATCTTTGCAGTTTCATCAACAAGAGTAGGAATAAATCGAAGGGCGATTGTCATCATCATAGCAAACTCGTGAATAGGCACCTTTATCTTTTTAAGGAAGCCAAGTCCACGCTCAATTCCGTCTGTCAGCTCAATAGGTGTTGTTGCGTAGGAAAAGTACACGCTTGTTCCCATAAGCAGAGTGATAATACGGAGAGTAAGAAGGGCTGCGTTAATAATACCCTCTTTATAAAGGTTTACTGTCCAGAAGCCGGGGATAATCTCCTTAGTGAAAAGAAGCTCCTCTCCTCTTGTCAGAAAGATGTTGAGAACTGAGGTGAAAAGGATAATGAAAATAAGGGGCTTAAAGCCCTTAAGTACTACACGTACAGGGACTTTGCTCACAATTATGGAAAGAATGGCAATGCCGAAAAGTAGCGCAAAGGCATATACATCCTTAGCCACAAAAATGGAAACTATGAAGAATAGTACAAAGAGCAGCTTGCTCCTTGGGTCAAGCTTGTGTATTACAGAGCCTGTTCCGTAATACTGTCCGAGGGTAACATCAAATGCCATCTCTGTCCCCCCTTACATATTTACAGATTTCATTAACTGCACCGTCAACGGTGTAGATATATTTGGAAATCTCCACACCCTTTTTACGAAGTGCAGAAATAAGTCCTGAGATTTCAGGCACATCAAGTCCTGCAGAGTGCAAAAGCTCACTCTGTGAAAAGACCTCCTTGCAATCACCGTGAAGAATAAGCTTGGAATGGGACATAACAAAAATATCATTACAATATTTTGCCATATCCTCCATGCTGTGACTGACAATTACAACAGTTGTGCCACTTTCCTGCTGATATCTGCAGATGCCACCGAGGATTTCACTTCTGCCTCTTGGGTCAAGTCCTGCAGCAGGCTCATCAAGAACAAGCACCTTAGGCTCCATAGCCATAACTCCTGCCAAGGCAACACGTCTTTTCTGTCCACCTGACAAATCAAAGGGGGATTTTGCAAGGATATCTGCGCTTAAGCCACAGAACTGAGCGCTTTTCTCAACTCTTTCCTTAAGCTCATCACCCGTAATACACATATTCTTGGGTCCATAGGCGATATCCTCCCATACGGTATCGGCAAAAAGCTGATATTCGGGGTACTGCATTACCATACCGACCTTGTATCTTATTTTGCTCATTTCCTTGGGCTTATCCCATATATTTACGCCGTCAACAAGGACCTCTCCGCTATCAGGCTTAAGAAGGCCGTTAAACATCTGCACAAGGGTGGATTTGCCCGACCCTGTGTGTCCGATAAGTCCTGTTACGGTATTTTCCTTTATCTGAAGGCTAACATTGTCAAGGGCGCATTTTTCATACGGAGTTTTTTTGCCGTAAACATATCTGACGTTTTTTAATTCAATTACCGACATTTTCTCCACCTAAACTAATTAATTTTTCCTTAATGAGCTGTGCACAGGTATCAAAATCGTACACTCCCAAGGGGATTTCCAGATTTAGCTCCTTATTAAGCTTGTAAATCAGCTCAACAGACTGAGGCACCTCAAGTCCTGCCTTCCACAGCTTTTCTATCTGGCAAAATACATTTTTCGGCTCACCCTCAATATATATTTCGCCCTTTCTCATTACTATAACTCTATCAGCCAAGGCAGCCTCATTCATATAATGGGTAATGAGAATAACCGTTATTCCCTCCTTATTAAGACGGAGAATGGTGTTCATAACCTCCTTACGTCCCATAGGGTCAAGCATAGCGGTGGATTCATCAAAGATAATACATTTAGGACGCATAGCGATTACACCTGCAATGGCTACTCTCTGCTTTTGTCCTCCCGAAAGCTTATGGGGTGCGTGACGGGCATACTCTCTCATATTTACTATATCAAGCGCCTCATTTACTCTTCTGCGTATTTCATCAGAGGGCACACCAAGATTTTCGGGGCCGAAGGCAACGTCCTCCTCCACTATGGTGGCTACTATCTGGTTGTCGGGATTCTGGAATACCATACCGATTTTTTTGCGCACCTCAAATACGTCCTCGTCGGTCATTTCCTCACCCGTTATACATTTTCCCTCAACATAAATCTTGCCTGAGTTGGGGGAAAGAATCATATTCATAAGCTTGGCTGTAGTAGATTTACCCGAGCCGTTATGACCGAGTATGGCTACAAACTCGCCCTCGTTTATTTCAAGGGAAAGATTATTCACCGCATACATACCGGGCTCTGCATCATCGCCGGGATAGGTATACGAAACGTTTTCAAGTTTAATTAATGGCTCCATTTTAAACCTTTCTTAATCAAAGAAAATCTTTATTTGCTACCCAACGGGCGCTGGCTCCACAGGGGAGATATCCTCCTGTTTCGGTTACGGGTAATGCAAGCTCACCTGTGGCAGATGCGCCACCGTGCTTACTTACCACCTCAACATCAAGAACATAGCCCATAGTAAGAGGGCTTAAGCCTGTGGTGTAGGAATTTATAAGCATAAACAGTGGGTCATCGGAGAGCACCTTTTCACAAAGTGAAACGAAGTCACAAACGCTGTCCTCAAGCTTCCATACTTCGCCTCCAGGTCCTCTGCCGTAGGAGGGAGGGTCCATTATAATTCCGTCATATTTGTTGCCTCTGCGTATTTCACGCTCAACAAACTTACGGCAGTCATCAACAATATATCTTACAGGCGCATCACTAAGACCGCTTAAGGTAAGATTTTCCTTGGCGCAGGCAACCATACCCTTTGATGCGTCAACGTGTACAACCGATGCTCCCGCCTTAGCTGCAGCTGCGGTAGCTCCACCTGTGTAAGCAAAAAGGTTAAGCACCTTAACGCTTTTTCCACTTGCTACTCTGTCCTTAATCAGCTTGGAAAACCAGTCCCAGTTTGCAGCCTGCTCAGGAAAAAGTCCTGTATGCTTAAATCCCATGGGCTTAAGCATAAATGTAAGCTCCCCGTAATTTATTGTCCACTTTTCAGGCACATCGTTTTTAACCCAAGCGCCACCGCCTGAGCTTGAGCGTCGGTAAATACCGTTTGCCTTGCTCCAAAGCTTGTTAGCTCTTTTCCCCTTCCAGATTACCTGAGGGTCGGGGCGAATAAGAATATGCTTACCCCATCTTTCAAGCCTTTCTCCGTCTGATGTATCTAAAAGCTCATAGTCCTTCCAATTATCTGCTATATACATAATGTCCTCACATTTTATAATATTTTCCAAGGGGGCTGCTGCCTGCGTGTCCGTGACAGATTGCAATTGCCAGAGCGTCTGCCGTATCGTCAGGCTTAGGTGGCTTTGCAAGCTTAAGAATAGATGTAACCATCATAATAACCTGCTTCTTCTCTGCACGTCCGTAGCCTACAACCGCCTGCTTTACCTGAAGAGGCGTGTATTCGTAAATCTGAAGCCCTCTCTTATAGGCTGCAAGAAGTATTACTCCTCTTGCCTCTGCAACGCTGATACCTGTCTTCTGGTTAGTATTCCAGAAAAGCTCCTCAATTGCCATTACATCGGGCTTATACTTTTCAATTATGGTGTTCATTCCGTCGTAAATCTGATTTATTCGGTCCTCCACAGGTGTCTTTGCCTCTGTACGAATAGAGCCGAAGCCAAGAACGTGGAAACGTCCGTTTACGTATTCAAGAACGCCCCAGCCTACAATGGCAAGACCCGGGTCAATACCTAAAATTACCATATAGCCCTCCGTAAAAACTTCATACACAGTTATTTTACCATATTTTTGCGCATATGTCAAATAAAATATATTTCACATTTATTTTAAAATATAAATATATTACGTGTTGATTTTTGTGCATAATTATGGTAAAATGGTATTTGTATAAACATTTTTTGATTTATGGAGGTGCTTATGGCTCGGATACCTATAATTAATGTGGGCGATATTCTTGAAATGAAGAAAAATCACCCTTGTGGAGCAAAGACCTTCAAGGTTGCAAGAATCGGCTCTGATATAAAGCTTATATGTACAGGCTGTGGCAGAGCCTTGACCATTGAAAGAATCAAGGTTGAAAAAATGATAAAGAAAATAATTCCCACGGAGAAAACAGATGAATAACGAAAATAATACCCAGTCAAGCTTATCCTTTGTAGACAAGCTTCGCATAAAGCTTAATGCTTTTGCCGAAAAAATAAATACACCCTTTGTACAGAGGGTGGGAAACAAGCTTATTTCAAAGAAGCATCTGTATCCCTCCTTCGGATTTCCTGTTATGATACTTCTGATAGTTTATGCGGCTATCGGTGTGTTCCCCTTTGGTGACAGGTCAATCCTTACACTTGATATGAACGCACAGTACATCTTCTACTTTGAGCAGATTCGTGATGTACTTGTTGGCAAGGCCTCCCTTATCTACACCTTTGAGCGTTCTCTTGGCGGTGAGTTCCTTGGCTATTATGCCTACTATCTCGCATCTCCCATCTCCTGGATAGTTGCCCTTTTCCCCGAAAGACTTATAGTAGAGGCTGTAACCTTTATTATGATTCTCAAGTGCGGTCTTAGCGGATTTTTCTTTGCCTACTATCTTGAAAAGACAGGCAGAGAAATCAATATGATGGGATATGCTATGTTCTCCACTATGTATGCCCTCTGCGCCTATGCAATGGCATATCAGTCAAACACCATGTGGATGGACGCACTTATGCTTCTCCCCCTTGTTACCTTAGGTCTTGAAAGACTTATCAAGGATGGTAGATTCAAGTTCTTTATTGTGACCTTTGCAATTACGGTCTGGAGCAATTACTACATCGGTTATATGTGCTGTATTTACGTTTTGCTATATACCGTATGCTACCTTTGCGCACACAAGAATGAGGAAATCAACTCCCTTAACGAAACAAAGCATACAGTAAAAAGCATTTTGAGAGTTGGCATTGCCTCCCTTATTGCACTCCTTATTGTAGCTACAATTATATTCTCTGCAGCATACTCCCTTACCTTTGGTAAAAACGAATTTCAGGATAACAAGTTTGACTTTGAATTAAGATTTGACTTCCTTGACCTTTTTGCAAAGTTCTTCCTTGGCTCCTACGATACAGTCCGTCCCGAGGGCTCACCCAATGTATATTGCGGTATGCTTACCCTCTTTATGATACCTCTCTACTTTATTTCAAGAAAGGTTACCCCGCGACACAAGGTGGCTTACGGCTCACTTTGTGCAATATTTATTGCAAGCTTCTCTGTTAACGCTATCGACCTTGTATGGCACGGCTTCCAGATGCCTGTATGGCTTAATTACAGATACAGCTTTATGTTTACCTTTGTGCTTCTTACTATGGCGTACAGAGGCTATGAATATCTTAAGGAAACTGATTTCAAGTTTATTTTCCAAATCGGTATTCTTCTTATTTTCACCCTTATGTTTATGCAGAAGCTGGTGGAAATTCAAAGATACAAGTCAGGTGGCGTTTTGGTTGAGGATACAATGCCCGACTATGAGTTTATCTGGGTGTCTATATTCTTTATCGCCCTTTATCTTGTATTCCTCTATTTTGCAAAGAACCCGAAGAGCCTTAAGCAAACTGCGGCATCTGCCCTTTTAGTCCTTGTTCTCTTTGATACAGGTATCGGCGCAGGTATGAGCTGGGGACATGAGGTATACGAGGTTGGATATGCATTCAGAAACTCCCACGTGCAGTTCCTTGACGACCTTCAGCCTACGGTTGATGAAATCAAGGAGAGAGACCCCTCCTTCTACAGAATGGAAAAAACCCAGTACAGAAAGAACAACGAAAACCTTGCCCTTGATATAAACGGATTTGCGTCCTCTACCTCTACTCTTAACGCAAACGTTATTGAGCTGCTTCACAATATGGGCTTTGCAGCTAACTCTCACTGGGCAAAATACTTTGCAGGCAACGAAATCGTTGACTCGCTCTTCGGTGTAAAATATGTTATCTCCGATGACAAAACCTCTGTAAGCAATCTTTACGATAAGTCTGTAAGCACTGACGGCTTGCCCGTTTACACTAACCCTTACGCGCTTTCCATTGCTTACGCAGCCCACCCCAATGCAAAAAATCTTATTCTTTCACAGCCTATAAGAATTTCACCCTTTGTTTATCTTGAGGGTATGCTTGCTAATCTTTCCGGTATAAAGGACCTTCAGGTTTTTGAAAATTGCACCTACTCCACTTCATTTGTAAAGACAAATAACTGTACAAAGTCACTTTCCGGTAACGGTGTAAGATATAAGAGAAGCAACAGCGAAATTCCCGCATCCTTTACCTACACGGTAACCGCTAAGCGTGACGGCTGTATTTATATGCACTTCCTCTCAAATCTTTACAATAAGAAGATGACCTATTATGTAAATGACGAAAAGATTTCCACCTTCTTTGATACCGATACTAACAGAATTCACAATATCGGTACATTTAAGGCAGGAGAGGTAATTACTGTTAAATTTGAGTTTGATGCTGATACTATCAGCTACTACACAGATGCTCCCATTTTTGTACAGACCAACCCCGATACCTTTAAGGCAGCTATGGACAAGCTTGATGACGGTAATCTTATGATTACAGATTACTCCGACACAAGAATTGAGGGTACACTTACTGCAAAGGACGGTGAGTTTGTATTTACAACCATCCCCTACGATAAGTACTGGAGAGTTTATGTTGACGGCGAAAGAGTGGAAACCTACTCTACAATGGAAACACTTCTTGCCTTTGATGTTGACGCAGGTGAGCATGAAATCAAGATGGTATATGTATCTATGCCATTCTATATCGGTCTTGCCGTAAGCGCATTCGGTATTGGCTTATTCGTTCTCTTTATCCTTCTTGAAAGAAAGAAGGGCTGGAAGCTTATTCCCGTTTTCGTAATGGAAAATGAGGAAAAAGAAGCTGAAATCCCCGAGGACGTAGCTGAAATTGATGAAAGCAATGCTGAAATGGCAGAGGCTGAAAAAACAACAGAAGAAACTAACGAGGAACAATTATGATATATCACGTAAACGGCATACTGGAATACTGTGAGCCCGGCTTCTGCGTAATTGATTGCGCAGGGGTGGGCTACAGGCTGACAGTAAGCGACAACACCTTCTCTGCAATTTGCTCCCATATCGGAGAGAGGGAAAAGCTTTTTGCAAATCTTCAGGTCCGTGAGGACGGAGTTGAGCTGTTTGGCTTTAAAACAAATGATGAAATGCAGGCGTTCAAGCTTCTTATTACAGTTTCGGGCGTAGGCCCTAAGGCTGCTATGGCGATTCTTTCTCTTCTCACCCCCGACCGTCTTTCTCAGGCTATTGTAGCTGAGGATATTAAGGCTATTTCAAAGGCAAACGGCGTAGGCGCAAAGACGGCTGCACGAGTTGTGCTTGAATTAAGAGATAAGGTGGCTAAGCAGTATTTTGCACCCACAGCATCAGCTAATGTCGGTGCTGCCCCTGTTGTTGCCAAGGGTAAGGGCAATCTTTCTGAAGCACTTGATGCCCTTGTGGTTCTTGGCTATACACGTACAGAGGCACAAAAGGCACTTACAGGCATTGACCCCAAGCTTGATGTAGAAAAAATTATTCCCTTGGCACTTGCCAAGCTCCTTTAATGAGGTGTTGCTATGATTGAAGAAGTAGAATTTGACTTTGAAAACCGAATAGTATCAACTGAGGCATCAGGAGAGGATACAGATGTTGAAATAAGTCTTCGTCCTAAGGTCTTTGAGGAATATATAGGTCAGGAAAAGGTCAAAGACCTTTTAAAGGTCTATATTGAGGCTGCCAAGGGTAGAGGCGATTCCCTTGACCATGTGCTTCTCTATGGCCCTCCCGGTCTTGGTAAGACTACTCTTTCCGGTATTATTGCCGCCGAAATGGGAGTAAACTTCCGTGTAACCTCCGGTCCTGCAATTGAAAAGCAGGGCGACCTTGCAGCTATACTTACTAACCTTGCCCCCGGAGATGTGCTTTTTATAGACGAAATTCACCGTCTTTCCCGTTCTATTGAGGAAATTCTTTATCCTGCAATGGAGGACTATGTCCTTGATATAATTATCGGTAAGGGCCCTGCGGCACGTAGCATTCGTGTTCCCCTTCCTAAGTTTACACTTGTAGGCGCAACCACAAGGGCAGGTCAGCTTACCACACCTCTTCGTGACCGTTTTGGCGTACTTCTTAAGCTGGAGCTTTACTCCCATGAGGAGCTTGCTACCATCGTTAAGCGCAGCGCAGGACTTTTAGAGGTGGAGATTACCGATGACGGCGCATTTGAGATTGCCTCCCGTTCAAGAGGAACACCGCGTATTGCCAACAGACTTTTAAAGCGTGTGCGTGACTATGCACAGGTTAAGGGCGATGGCGTAATCAATATTGAAATGGCAAAGAAGGCACTTGAGGCACTTGAAATTGACCACCTTGGTCTTGATAATACGGACAGACGTATGCTTGAAACTATTATTAAGTTTTATGACGGTGGCCCTGTTGGTCTTGAAACCCTTTCTGCCACTATCGGTGAGGAAAGCATTACCATTGAGGGTGTATATGAGCCTTATCTTATGCAAATCGGATTTTTAAGCCGTACTCCCCGTGGCAGATGCGTAACACGTCTTGCCTATGAGCATCTGGGAATTCCCTTTAAAGGACAGGTAACTCAGATAAAAATTGATTAAATAAGAAAAACCCGACACTGTGTCGGGTTTTTTATTATATTTTCGCTTTTTTTCGTATCTGTACAGATACAAAATAGGACAGGGACACAAAAAGTAAATCCTTGAAAATATAGGGCAAGGATACAAGCACAAATGCTGAAACAAGGTTGTTTGAGGAAAGAGACATATACCAGATTATACCGAGAATATGACACAGAATTACACCTATTATACCAAGTAGGATTCCAAGCTTTTTATCTCTTATTATTCCACATAAAATCACAAGAGGAATAAAGCCGAAAACAAATCCGCCGCTATACCCTACAAGAACTGAGATGCCACCCTGAAATGATGAGAATACTGGTGCGCCAGCTGCCCCTAGGGCTATGTATACTATAATTGCAACAAATCCCTTTTTATATCCGAGAATGTATCCGCACATTGCAACTGCAAATGTTTGCAGAGTGATGGGCACAAGGCTTGGCATAGGAATAGCAATCTGGGATACAATGGCGATTACGGCAACAAAAAGAGCCACATAGGTTATGTTTTTTATCTTCTCTTTTCTCATTTTATTCTTGCCCTCGCATCTCCGGAATTGAAGGTAAGTGCTTTTCCGTCCTTTTCAATTACAAGCTCTGCATTTTCGTTTATATCAACGCAGATGCCCGATATGATTTCGTCGCCTCTGTATATATCAACCATCTTGCCTATAAGGTTTGATTTTTCTCTGTAAGCTTTAATATATGACCTGTTCTCAATATCCCTGTAATAAGCAAGGAAATTATTAATAATTGAAGCAATAAGTCGGTTTTTTGTGCCTACGGGTGCGTTTTTTTCGTACAAGGAGGTGGCAATATCCTTTATTTCGTCACTAAATCCACCCTTTGGCTCAGTCACGTTAATTCCTATTCCCATAACTGCATAGTCAAGCTGCTCACAGCTAAGGGTGGCTGCCTCAGTTAAGATGCCACACACCTTTTTATTTTCTATGTAGATATCGTTTACCCATTTTATGCCTGTTTTGATATTGCATATCTCCTCTATTGCGTTACTTACGCTGACCGCGCCTATAACCGTAATATCAATACAGCGTGAGGGGGAAAGCTCAGGACGGAGCAAAAGGGACATATAAATGCCGTTTTCCTCATTTGAAATAAAGCTTCTGCCCATTCTTCCCCGACCCTGTGTCTGCTTTTTTGCAATTACAAGGGTATTCTCAGGGCAACCCCTTGAGCCTAGCTGCTTTGATACGTTATTTGTGGAGTCGGCAGTATCAAGGAGAATAATATCTATGCTTTCCTTTACATATTTTTTGATTTCATCAGGAGAAATAATATCTGTATGCTTCATAAATCTCCTTATATTCTTGCTGTGGGGAATTCACGCAAGAAATAGATGTTTTTTGTTTTGGCAGTAAATTCTCTGCCGTTTAAATAAGATAGCTCGTCCTCTGCCTTACCGAATAGAAGCTTATAGGCATAAAGTGCCTGATGCTTATAGCCGTATTTTCTGTCTTTTTCAATGGAGCCGTATTTTCCGTCTCCCAAGAGAGGATGACCGATTGATGCCATATGGGCGCGAATCTGGTGAGTTCTGCCTGTTACAAGCTCTACCTTGGCAAGAGAAATACCCTTGCTTTTATTGTAATCAAGAACTGTGTAGATTGTAATAATCTCCTTTGCTCCCCTTGATTCATTTTTCAAAACCTTAACTGTATTTGTATTATTATTTTTGATAAGGTAATCACGAAGAGTTGCGTTTCTTTTTTCGGGCAAGCCGTGGATGGCGCAAAGGTAGAATTTTGATATTTTATTATCCCTGATTCTCTCATTCATAGCACGAAGGGCTATGGCATTCTTTGCTCCTATTACAATACCGCCTGTGTTTCTGTCAATTCTGTTACAGAGGGCAGGTGCAAAGGAATTTTCGGCTGTGGGGTCGTATTCACCCTTTTGGGCAAGGTATGCCTGAATATGATAAATAAGGGTGTTTCTGTCAGCTGCATCTCCCTCACCGCTTGTTTTACCGTCACCGTCTCCACTGTGGACAAGGACGCCGGGTGCCTTTTCGCATAGGATAATATTTTCGTCCTCATAAATAATATCAAGCTTTGGTGTGATATTAAAAAGCTCATTATCCGTTACCTTATCGGAAAACAGCTCCTCACTAAGAAACATCTGCACAGTATCCCCAAGAGCTAAAATCTGCTTTTCCTCTGCTCTTTTTCTGTTTACCTTAATCTTTTTTGTCCTTATGGACTTGTACATTAAGGATACGGGAATACCCTTAACGGTTTTTAATATAAACTTGTCAAGGCGCTGACCTGCGTCGTTTGAGTTGATTGTAAACTCTCTCATGCTTCCCATTCCCTTCAATGTTATTATTAATATTATAGAGCCTTGTAGCTTTTTTTGCAAGAGGAAATATTTTATTTCAAGTTTTTATTTACATAAGAATAAAAATATGATAAAATCTAATAAGAAAAATAAGGGAGGTGTTAATATGGCAAAAATAGGAATTTTAACTCTTGGCTGTCGAGTTAATCAGTATGAGAGCGATGCCATAATGCAGGAGCTGTCTAAAATGGGCATGGAAATTTCCGATGCTGACGAAATATGCGATGCATACATAATTAACACCTGTACCGTTACTGCTGAAAGTGACAGAAAGTCACGTCAGCTTATACGCAGATGTATTAAGAAAAATCCTTCTGCTGTTATAATTGTTACAGGCTGCTTTTCTCAGGTAAACCCTGAGGCTGCCTTATCTATTGAGGGTGTTGATTTTGTATGCGGTAACAATGCAAAAAGCGTGATTGCAAAAAAGGTGGCTGAGCTGCTTAAGGAAAGAAAAACGCCCGAATCCTATCTGCCCGATATTTTCAATTCCAGATTCGACACTATGCGTGTTGGCGCTCCTATGACAAGGACACGTGCATTTATCAAGATTGAGGACGGATGTGAGTCTAAATGTGCCTACTGCATTATTCCCTATGCAAGGGGAAATGTGCGCTCCAACCCACGTGAGTATGTAATCGATGAGGTTAAAAATATTGTAGCTGAGGGCTGCCGTGAAATAGTACTGACAGGTATTGAAACCGCATCCTACGGCAAGGACTTTAAGGACGGATATACCCTTGGAGATTTGCTTACGGAGATAAACGGAATTGAGGGTGTTGAAAGAATCCGTCTTGGCTCTCTTGACCCTGCTTCAATAACAAAGGACTTTGTAGATAAAATCAAGGTGCTGCCTAAGGTAATGAACCATTTCCATATTTCAATGCAATCCGGCTGCTCCAAAACCTTAAGAGAAATGAAGCGCAGATACAATATTGATATGGCAAAAGCAAGCCTTGACTACTTAAGACAGGAAATTCCCGAGACTATGCTCAGCGCCGATGTGATTACAGGCTTCCCTAACGAAACAAATGAGGACTTTCTTGAAACCTATGAGTTTTTCAGGAGGGAAAAATTCCTCCACCTTCACATATTTCCCTACTCTATAAGAAAGGGTACTGTGGCTGCCACTATGAAAAACCAGGTAGATGAGCAGATAAAAAAGGAAAGACTGCATACTCTTTCCGCCCTTCAGGAGAAAATCAAGGCTGAATTGCTTGCTGATTTTGTAAAAAGCCACAAGAGTGTAGATGTTTTGTTTGAAAACACAGTAGACGGCTATGCCTGTGGACATACCCCCAGCTTTATGGAGGTAAAGATAAAGGCTGACTGCAGCTTAAGCGGTAAGATAATAAATGTTAGGCTTACTAATTCCGACAAGGACTATTTATACGGTGAAATATAAAAAGACGGACACGTGTCCGTCTTTTTTAAGGTTTTTTAAGTCTGAAAACAAGTCTTGACAAGGCCTTTGCATTAAATGGAATAAGGGGATAAAGATAGGAATGATGTCCGTTTACCGTCTTGTTTGTACAGATAAGCACAAGGCCTACAAGGATACCGAGGAAAAAGCCCCAGTAGTTTAAAAGATGAGTTAAAATAAGGGTTAAGATACGGATAAATTTAAGCGCGTAGCCAAGCTCATAATTAGACTGAGTAAAGCTGGCAATTGAAACTATTGCCATATAAAAAATCACATCGGCGCTAAGCCACCCTACCTGTACTGCAAAGTCACCAAGCAAAAGTCCACCGATTACGCCAAAGGAATTTGACATTACGCTTGGCGTATTAAGTGAGGCTAGCTTCAGTCCGTCTATTACAAGCTCTGCCATTATCAGCTGTAAAAGTATAGGCACATTTCCATCTTCCGTCGGCACCAAAAACATCAGCTGTGAGGGGATATTCGGTGCGTTGTGTACCAATAAATACCATACGGGTGTTAAAATTACTGCACTCCAGAATACAATCTGCCTTACTATTCTTAAGTATGAGCCTGTTATGGGTGGGAAATAATAATCGTCTGTATCCTGTAAAAAATCAAAGATACAGGTAGGAAGAATAAGCGCCTCCGGAGAGTTATCGCACAGAACAATTATATTACCCTCAAGTATACTTGCACAGGCGGCATCGGGCCTTTCCGTGCATCTTACCTTTGGAAAGGGATTATACCACCTTTTCCTCACAAGACATTCAATTAGGCTTTGATGTCCCATTACCAAGGAATCTGTTTTTATTGCCTTTATCTTCTCCTTTATCTCCCTTACATAGCTTTTATCAGCCTTGCCCTCTATATAAACCACGGCAATATCCGTTTTTGAGCTTTCGCCTACGCAAAGGTAGCTGACACGAAGATTAGTATCCCTTATTCTTCGCCTTATCATAGCTGTATTGAATATAATAGTTTCCACAAAGCCGTCACGGGAGCCACGCATTACCTTATCGTTTTCCGGCTCTGCCGTAACTCTTGCAGGATAGGAACGGGTGTCAATTATTATTGCCCCGTCACCAAAGCCCTCGGCAAGAAAGGCAGTACAGCCACTCAGCACAGCCTTACATATATTATCAAGGTCATATTCCGGGTCAACCTCTACACTGGGTACGCTTTTTTTGGCAAATTCAACCACGCTGCCGTGGGAATTGTCCCCAAAATCCTTAACTGAGGTTAAGTGCATCATTAATTTTTGCATAAGGGCTGAGGTAACAAAGCCGTCTACATAGTACATTACAATTCTTGTGGAGCTTATTAAAAGCTCCCTCTTAATAATATCAAAATTCTCCTTTACGGCGAGGGACGTGTCTAAATTTCTAACATTTTCATCAAAATCATAGGAAAGCTGTCGCATAAAAAACCTCCGTGCAATTTACCTTAGTATGCACGGAGGTTAATTATTTAATCAGTTGTTTTTAAAAAATTGGTAGAAATAGCAGGGTATCATACCGTTATAAAGCTTACGCACCTTATCTGCCTTTCTTCCGTAAAGACGGGCAAACTCCTCATGGCTTGTAATTACATAAATCTGCCACTTATCAAGAGATTTAAAATGCTTACCCATATTGCGATACAGCTCCTCTGCCTCCTTAAGAGTGAAAAGCCTTTCACCGTAGGGTGGGTTACAAACTACTGTACCACGTCTGCCCATTGTATCAATGGTAAGGGCATTTTTCTCAAAAATCTTCATATTTCCGTACACGCCTGCATGCTTTGCACACTCGGTAGCCAAGGAAACTGCCTCGGGATTTATATCCGATGCGTAAGCCTCAAAATTACTGTCGGTAATAATTTTGCTTCTTGCCTCTTCTCTTGCATCTACCCACGATTTTTTCTCTATCTGTGGAAAGGTCTGGGCAATAAATGCCCTGTCAAGTCCGGGGGCACGGTTAAGCATCATCATTGTAGCCTCAATTGCAATAGTTCCGGAGCCACAGAAGGGGTCCCAGAATAAAACATCCTTACGTGGTCTTGAAAGCTTTGCAAGGGCGGCGGCAAGAGTCTCTCGAATGGGAGCCTCAGCCGTCTTTGGTCTGTAGCCTCTTTTGTGAAGTGGCACACCTGATGTATCAATCATAAGTGTGGCTCTGTTTTTGAAAAGGAAAAAGTCTATTTGATACTTAACACCCTTTTCCTCAAACCAGCTAATTCCGTACTTATTTGAAAGACGGGAAACTACTGCCTTTTTTATAATCTTCTGACAGTCGGGTACGGAGAAAAGTGCACTTTTAATACTGTGCCCACGAACAGGAAATTCATCATTTTTGCCTATCCATTTTTCCCATTCAAGAGCTTTTGTACCCTCAAAAAGATCGTCAAAGGTGAGTGCCTCAAACTCGCCCACCTTAATGTATACTCTTTCGGCAAAGCGAAGATTGATATTAAGAGTGCATATAGCAGAAGTATCTGCCTCAAAGGAAACTCTGCCGTCCATAGTTTCTGTTCTTTTGTATCCTAAGCCGTCTATTTCGGCACCAAGCAGGCTTTCAAGTCCGAAAAGACAGGTTGCAACAAATTCCATAATAACCTCTTTATATGTCCTACGGTTAATCAGTCTTAATTATCCTGATGATAAACCTCAAACTTGTAGCCTACGCCCCAAACTGTCTTAAGCTCCCATTTATCGGAAACTCCGTTAAGCTTTTCACGAAGGCGCTTGATGTGAACGTCAACAGTTCTTGAGTCGCCAAGGTAGTCAAAGCTCCATACCTTGTTAAGAAGCTGATCTCTTGTGTAAACCCTGTTGAAATTCTGTGCAAGGAAGTGAAGAAGCATAAGCTCCTTGTGGGGAATATCAACGCTCTCCCCTTTTATCTTAAGCTCGTGATTAGAGAGGCTTATCTCCATATTATCAAAGCGAAGGGTGTCCCTGTCTGTATGGTTATCAGACACGTTGCAGCGTCTTAAAACTGCCTTAATACGTGCTGCAAGCTCCTTCATATCAAAGGGCTTAACAACATAATCGTCAGCGCCAAGCTCCAGACCAAGCACCTTGTCAAACACATCTCCCTTTGCTGAAATCATAATAATTGGCTTATTTGAGGTAGCCCTGATCTCACGGCAAACCTCCATTCCGTCCTTCTTGGGCATCATAAGGTCAAGAAGCACAATATCAGGCTCATAGCTCTTGAATGCGCCCATTCCCTCTACACCGTCACGTGCGGTGGAAACGTCGTAGCCCTCGTTCTGAAAATACACCTTGATAAGCTCGCATATATTAACATCATCGTCAATAACGAGTATCTTTGAACCGACCATTCTAAAATCCTTTCTTTACTTAATCTTTACAAATTTATTAATAGAATTATAACACAGTTTTTCCTATTTGTAAACAGTTTACTAAGTAATTTGTTAATAATATTAATTAATTATTAATATAATACACCTGAAATGTGAAATTTTTGTGACGGTACAATGTGATTTCGATAAAATAAATTAGAATAATTGTAAATATTTGCGCTTTATATCTTGAATACACAGATGTTTTAATGTATAATTATCGTGAACAAAAATTTTATGAGGTATTATAATGAAACTTGGTATTGTAGGATTACCTAATGTAGGTAAAAGTACACTTTTTAATGCGCTTACCAATGCAGGTGCCCAGAGCGCAAACTACCCCTTCTGCACTATTGAGCCTAACGTGGGTGTGGTTGCTGTTCCCGATTACCGTCTTGATGAGCTGGCTAAGATGTATAACCCTGAGCTTTACACCCCTGCTGTAATTGAATTTGTTGATATTGCAGGTCTTGTACCCGGTGCGTCCAAGGGTGAGGGACTTGGTAACAAATTCCTTTCTCATATCCGTGAGGTTGACGCAGTTGTACACGTGGTGCGTTGCTTTGAAAATAATGATATTATTCACGTAGACGGAAGCGTTGACCCTCTCCGTGACGTTGAAACGATCAACCTTGAGCTTATCTTCTCCGATATCGAAATTATGGAGAGAAGAATTGACAACCTTAAAAAAGCTATGAAGGGGGATAAGACCCTTGCGCCTAAGGTTGAGCTTTATGAAAGAGTTCTTGCTGCTCTTATGGACGGCAAGACTGCCCGTTCCCTCGATTATACTGAGGATGAGGCAGAGATGATGAACGATGTTGCCCTTCTCACTATTAAGCCTGTTATTTACGCAGCTAACATCAGTGAAAACGATATCGGTACTGACTTAAGCGAAAATCCTTACTACCAGAAGGTAGTTGAATTTGCTGCTTCCGAAAAGAGTGAGGTTATCCCTGTTTGCGCAGAGATAGAGGCTGAAATTGCTGAGCTTGACGGTGAGGATAAGGAAATGTTCCTTGCTGACCTTGGTATTGAGGAAAGCGGTCTTGACAGACTTATTAAGGCAAGCTATTCTCTCCTCGGTCTTATCAGCTACCTTACAGCAGGACCTAAGGAGGTTCGTGCTTGGACAATTACTAAGGGTACTAAGGCTCCTCAGGCTGCAGGTAAGATTCACTCCGACTTTGAGCGTGGCTTTATCCGTGCTGAGATAGTTTCCTTTGATGACCTTATGGCTTGTGGCTCTATGAACGTAGCTAAGGAAAAGGGACTTGTTCGCTCTGAGGGTAAGGAATACGTTATTGTTGACGGTGATATAGTTCTCTTCAGATTTAATGTATAATAAAAAAAGTGAGCCAAAAGCTCACTTTTTTGAAAGGAAATATTATGAGTAACAGAACAGATTGGTTTTATGAGGCGAAGTTCGGACTTTTTGTACACTGGACCACCCACTCTATGCCCTGTGAGGGTGAGAAAAAGCCTCACGCTGAGGCAATAAGAGATTTTCAGCTTGACAAATTTGTTTCACAGATTGTGGAAAGTGGTGCCAAGTTTGTATTTTTTACAATTACACATGCCGATATGAATGTGCCATTTCCATTGTCTGAGCTTGATGAAATTATGGAGGGGCTTACAAGTGAGTATGACCTTATAAGTGAGCTTGCAGACAGGCTTGAGCCTCACGGAATCCGACTTATGTTCTATTTTAACGGTGAGGGCTCTACAACTCCCAACTATATGGAAGTTACAAAATTCTGGGAGGACCCCTCATATCATGCCGAAATATGCTATAAGCTTACAGAGGCTATCTCCCGTAGATACGGCAAGAAAATCCACGGCTGGTGGATTGACTGCTGCTATGAGCCACCTATCTGTAAGGGTAGAGGCACAAGATACGATTATAAGCGTTACGCAGAGGCTTTAAGGGCAGGTAATCCCGACTCTATTGTTGCCTTTAATTTCAGAGGCGTTGAGCCTTGGGGCTGTGATTGGGGTAAGGGTATATCCGACTTTCAGGCAGGTGAGGAAAACGATATAATTCACTTGCCAAACGGTCGCTTCTCAGGCGAAGGCGATACGCAGTGGTTCGGCCTTTGCTGGATGGATGACTTCTGGGTGCATGAAAAAATAGGAGAGCCGACTCCTATGCACGATAACGAAAAGGTGCTTGACTATATAAACAAGGTTAAGGCATGTGGCGGAGTTTTTGCATATAATGTTGCTCCCTATCAGGAGGGATTTATCTCAGAGAAAACCATGGAGCAGCTACGCTATCTTAAAGAGCATGGAGCTACAAAATAAAATAACGGACTGACAGCTGTCAGTCCGTTTTTAATTATCTTTTGATTTCTGTAAATCCGATTTTTCTGTGTACCTTGGACATGGTGCGACGGGCGTTTCTGTACGCATCCTCAGCGCCCTGAGCCATTACCTGCTCAAGATATGCTTTATCTGCCATAAGACGTGCAAATTCGTCTCTTACAGGCTGAAGCTTATCTGCGCAAACCTCACCTACCGCAAGCTTGAATGCGCCGTAGCCCATTCCTGCAAACTCACGCTGAGCCTCCTCAATAGTCTTGTCGGTAAAGCAGGTGTAAATATTAAGAAGGTTTGTAATGCCCTCCTTGCCCTCTCCTGCAATGATTTCATTGCCTGAGTCAGTAACTGCACGCTTGAACTTTCTTATAATATCATCCTTGCTGTCAAGAATACGAACTACTGCGTTTTCGTTAACATCAGACTTGCTCATCTTCTTTGTAGGCTCCTGAAGTGACATAATCTTAGCGCCACCCTTGGAAATGTAGCCATCGGGTACTACAAAGGTATCACCATAAATCTGATTAAAGCGATTTGCAATATCACGTGCCAGCTCAAGATGCTGCTTCTGGTCTTGACCTACAGGCACAAGCTCTGTCTGATAAAGAAGAATATCGGCAGCCATAAGGGACGGATAGGTGAAAAGACCTGCGTTAATATTATCTGCGTTCTTTGCGCTTTTATCCTTAAACTGTGTCATACGTGAAAGCTCACCAAACATAGTGTAGCAGTCAAGTATCCAGCCAAGCTCTGCATGCTGAGGAACATGGCTCTGCACAAAGAGTGTATTCTTCTGAGGGTCAAGTCCACAGGCTATGTAAAGTGCCAGGGTCTCATAGGTTCTGCGTCTTAATTCGGCAGGAACCTGACGGACTGTAATTGCGTGCATATCTACTACACAGTAGTAGCAATGGTATTCCTCGGAAAATGCGCTGAAGTTGCGGATTGCACCGAGGTAATTTCCTATTGTAAGGTTTCCTGAGGGCTGAACTCCTGAGAAAACCACCTTTTTATCATTAAACATATATTTCTCCTAAGCAGTCTTGCTATAATAATCTATAATATAGATATGATATCACAAATTTTCTTCATTTTCAATATCTTTTTTATTTTTAAGGCTTTCATAAAGGGTTTTTATTACAAAAGCCAGAAATGGCGCTACTATCATTCCCCCAAAGCCTGCCAGCTTAAGCCCTGCATACATTGTAATAAGGGCGAAAAGAGGGTGAACATTCATTTGCTTACCAACTATTCTGGGCTCCTCAATCTGCCTTAAAAAGTAGATTGCCACATAAAGAATAAGCATACCAACAGCAAGCGAGGTGTTGCCACCGATAAACAAAATAAGAGCCCAAGGAACTAAGACTACACCTACCCCAAGGACAGGAAGCATATCAACAACAGCAATAATAATAGCAAGGACAAAGGCATTCTCCACCTTTAAAATCAGGAAGCCTACAAACAGCTCAAGAAAGGTAAGAAGAAGTAATATTGAATAGGACTTAAAATATTTTGTCACCACGCTTAAAACATCTCTTTTTACAATTTTAAGCTTGCCCTTGGCACCACTCGGCAAAAGTGATACAAGATAATCCGTTATGCTTTCATAATCCTTTGAAAAGTAAAACAGGGACATAATTATAACCAGCGCCGTAATAAAAATACTGGGCAGTGATGCCACAAGAGATGCAAGATTTGAGGTGATTCTTACGCTTACATTTTTTATCCCCTCGGAAATCATATCTATTGCCATTGTATAAACCGTATCCTCGCTGCCAAGAATACTGTTATTAAGAAATGGGAATTTTATTTTAAGGGAGTCTATCAGCTCAAAAAAACGAGTGACGTAATTACTCTCACCGCTCAGCTGCTCACTTATGGATTCAAGCAGATTTCCTATCTGTGTCAGCGCTGCTGAGGCAGATACAAAAAGCACATATGCGATTATAAACAATAGCAAAAACATTACTACTACGCTGACTAAGGATTTATTAAGTCTGGTGCTTTTACAAAGTCGGTTTATTAAGGGTCTTGAAATGACAGCAATAAAAAATGAAATTAAAAATGGGATAAGAATTGGCAGAGCAAATCTGAAAAACACGTACAAAAGAAGTAAAATTACTGCAATACTTATGCCAATATATGCTATTTTTCGATATTTTTCCATTAAAAACCCTCTTTTCTGACTTTTATTATTAAAACATTTGACTTTTCCTTGATTATCTGCTAAAATAGAAATAATGAAAAAACCACGAGGTGTTATTATGGTTAAGATAGAAATGGAAAACGGCGGTATTATTACGCTGGAGCTATACGAGGATAAAGCGCCTATTACAGTTGCTAATTTCAAGTCTCTTGTTGAAAAGGGCTTCTACGATGGGCTTATTTTCCACAGAGTAATCTCAGGATTTATGATTCAGGGCGGCGACCCTACAGGAACAGGTATGGGTGGCAGCGGTGAGCATATTAAGGGTGAATTCGCATCTAACGGCTTCCCTAACGATATTTCCCACGAGCGTGGAGTTATCTCCATGGCAAGAAGCCAGAGACCTAATTCCGCATCCTCACAGTTCTTTATCATGCACGCAGACGGTAAGTTCCTTGACGGCGAATATGCCGCATTCGGTAAGGTTATTACCGGTATGGAGGTTGTTGATGAGATTGCAGGCGTTAAGACTGACTACTCTGACAGACCTATTATTGATATGCGCATGAAATCTGTTACACTTATTGAAGAATGAAAAAAGTAAATGTCTTCAGCATGGTGCTGTTTACCATGTTTGGAGTACTGCTTTATTTGTCCGATATTATTCTTGAGTTTATTCCAAACGTACACGGTGTTGCCCTGTTTATCTGCGTAATTACTCTTGTGTACAGGTGGAGGGCTATCATATCTATATTTGTGTATATTATGATAACCGCCGTAACCTCCCTTGTTATATCGGCAGGATATTCCCTTTGGTGGATTCCATATATATATATATTCCCCATTCTATGGCTATTAGTCATGCTGATTCCCAAAAAAGCATCTTTGCGCACAAAGGTGATTTTGTGTATGGTCTTTTCGGGGCTTCACGGCTTACTGTTCGGACTTATGTATTTGCCTTATGAAATTATACTTCATAACCTAAATTTCGATATGGCAATTGCATGGCTGACTATGGGCTTTGCCTTTGATATAATACATATGGTGGGTAATATTGCTATGTGTACTCTTATCTATCCACTTTACAAGGTGCTTCTGAAGCTTGAAGAAAAAAGAATAAAAAAATAAAGAGGATATCGCTTGGATATCCTCTTTTTATTATTTTGCAAGCTTCTTTTCATCCCATGGGATAAGCCTTTCACCCTTTACGATAAATGCTTTATCGGCTAATTTTGCCAGGGGAGTGTCACAATAAAGGTCGGAATAGAACTCATCAATGTGAGCATTAGGATAAAGCTCATAGAAGCGTCTTACCTTTTCCTCACCGTGACAGTTGGCACCGTCAAACTTGCCTGTTTTCTTATCAACCTTGGACGCCATAAGCTTTTCTGCGCCAAGAGCCTTACAAAAGTCAGTAAGCAAAAATTCGGGAGATGCGGAAATAATAATATCCGTTGGCTTTCTTATTTCAAGATACCAGTTCTTTACGTTTTTCTTATGCTCCTGCCAGAAGTCAGCTACCGCCTTATCAATATCGTCTATAAGGGAAACAAAGCTGAAAAGCTTGGTTTTAAAATCAATCTTCTTTACGATTCGTAAGCCGTAGCCTGCACCGTACATCATAATGGGGAAAATCTTTTTTCTGATTTTGGGATAGTGCTTAAGACAGTAGAAGAAAAAATCCTTGGAGCTGTCTCCGTTATAAATTGTGCCGTCAAAATCAAATACGTTCATATTTCTCCTATAAAAAAGGACGCTTATTCAGCGTCCTCTTCCTCTTCTTTAATTACCGAAACGTGAATTTCCTCTACTCGCTTCGGGCCGATTTTGCTGATATCTATTTTAAGATTTCTATATGTAAATCCGTCACCTACATGAGGGAATGATTCCAGCTCTTTCATTATAAATCCGTTAACGGTCTGAGGCATATCCTCCTCATCGTCAACTGCTATATCAAACTTATCAAAGAAGTCGTCAAGGTCTGCCGAGCATTTAACCTTGAAGCTACCGTCGGGAAGCTCCTGATAATCGTTTGTAACCTCATCGTGCTCATCGAATACATCACCGATAAGCTCCTCAATAATGTCCTCCATTGTAACAATACCCATAGTTCCGCCAAACTCGTCAACTACGATTGCCATATGAGTCTTCTTTGTCTTGAGAACCTGTAAAAGGTCGTCGATTTTAATATGCTCAGAAACGTGAACAGGCTTCTGAATATGTTTAGTAATAGTTTTGTTGTTATTGTGGTAAGCCACGAAAAAGTCCTTTTCGTGAAGAATACCGATTATATCGTCCATATCCTCTCCGTATACGGGAAGACGGGAGTAGGCGCTCTCCATAAAGGTCTTGGCAATATCCTCTATGCTGTCGTCCTTGGAGATAGCACATATATCTACACGAGGAGTAAGAATGTCTCCTGCGCTAACATCTGTGAATTCAATAGCAGAACGGATAAGGTCACCCTCGTTAGATTCGATAGTGCCATCCTCCTCTGCCTCATCAACGATGGTCATAAGCTCTTCTTCTGTTACAGTGTTCTGATCCTTAGACTTAAACACCTTCATAACAAGCTTACTCCATCCGCCGAATATAATGCTGAGTGGTGTGAGTATGATTATGATTCCGTTTACAATGCGAACAAAGCCAAGTGCCACCTTATCTGCGTTGCTCTTAGCAATAATCTTAGGTGAAATTTCACCGAAGATAAGCACCGCGATGGTGATAACTACTGTAGAAACCGTTGCGCCGATTGACTGAGCCGACTCGGGATCCATTTTTGAAAAGATATCCACAAAAAACACAGTTGCAATAGATGATAAGCTGATATTGATAATGTTATTACCGATAAGAACACTGTTAAGCATCTTTTCGTAATTATCATCATACTTCATAACCAGAGCTGCCCTTTTGTTGCCACTCTGAGCCATACCCTTCATCCTGATGCGATTGAATGTGGAAAATGCCGTTTCTGTTGCTGAGAAGAATGCTGACAAGGCAAGTAAGATTACCATAACGATAATCAACCCTATACTGTCACCGTCCATAAAAAAATTTTACCTCCGTAAATAAATTAATCGTAGTTATTTTATCATATAATTTTGATATTGTCAAGTGCTGTCGCTTTTTTTACATAAATCGTATTCCAAAGCATAAAAGTAACACGTTTTTCAAAATAAAGTTGACAACTATCACTATGGCAAGGACTATGCAAAGCGGATATTTCTGCTTTTTAAAGTATTCCGTATCGTTTCTATATCCCGCAATAAATCCACGGATATTATAATAAATGTACACGAAAATTGCAAATGGTACTGAAATATTGTAACGCACAGCGTCTATTATATTAAGCTTAAGCATAGAATAAACTGCCCTTGTTCCACCGCAACCGGGACAGTAAAGTCCTGTCAGCTCATGAAAGGCGCAGCCAAAGCCCGTTTTATCCCTTATAAGATAGGTAACAAGCACAAAGCCTGCAACAAGGAATAAAACGACTATATTAGTTATTATGATTCTTTTACAGGTTTTGTTCATTATATCACCTCTTATTTATTGTATCATATTTTAATTGAAAAATCAAATTTTTATTATACTATTGATTTATATTAAAAATAATGATAAAATATCCTTAAGGAAGGGGGCTTTAGTATGGACGAAAAAAATAATCAGGAATTTCAGTTTGAAGAAATTAAGGATAACTACGTCATAGAAGACCAGCCTAAGCCCAATGAGGTGGACAATAGCACGGATAACGATAATCAGCCCAAAACAAATACTCTTGCTATTGCTTCTATGATACTTGGCATTCTTTCCTTGGTATGCTGTTGTATAGGCTTTTATCCCTTTATGGCTGTATTTCCTATTGTATCGGGTGTGCTTGCCATTGTATTCGGCGCTGCATCAAGAAAAGGTAAATCGGGTAACGGATTTGCAACGGCAGGTCTTATCTGCGGTATTGCAGGTGTGTGCATTGCTGTTCTTTCCACCATATTTTGGATTGTTATACTTATTTTGGGTATCACCTCAGAAGCCGATCCGTCACTACTGAATATATAACTTTGAAAAGGAGAATATAAATGACTCATCACGGAAACAACGACATTAAATTTGAGGACTTGGTTACTAACGGTACACCAAATGAGCCTCAGCCTAATCAGCCACCTGTGTGGGAGGTTAACAATACTCAGAAGAAGCCTGTTGATACCTTCTCTCTTGTATCAATGATACTTGGTATTCTTTCACTTGTTGTGTGCTGCTGCTCACCTGTAAATATTTATGTGATAGGCTGTATCTTGTCTATGGCTTGCGGTATCGGTGCTATTGTGCTTTACGTGCTTGCTAAGAAAAAAGGCACAGCAAACGGTATGGCAATTGCTGGTCTTGTATGCGGTATTATAGGCTTGGTGTTTGCACTTATGATGGTGCTTGTATACCCTGCTGTTGAAGAAATTCTTGCAGAGTATATGTCTATGCTTGAATCCTCAATGGAGCTTTAATATGAATTTAAAGGGCTTTTCCACGGAAAAGCCTTTTTTATGTAATATGTTGAATTCCCACCGAATATGTTTATTATGAAATCAAAAAGGAACGGAGATTATTATGAACATATACGAGGATATAGCAAAGCGAACCAATGGGGAAATCTATATCGGTGTAGTTGGCCCTGTGAGGACAGGAAAATCCACCGTTATAAAAAAGTTTATGGAGGAGTTTGTTCTTCCAAATATTGAGGGCAGCTACGATAAGGAAAGGACCAAGGACGAAATCCCGCAGAGCGCATCGGGTAAAACTATAATGACAACCGAGCCTAAGTTTATCCCCGATGAGGCTGTAAGTATTAAGGTTGGTAATGCGTCTATGCGCGTGCGCCTTATTGACTGTGTTGGATATCTTATTAACGGTGCTATAGGTAATGACGAAAACGGTGAGGCAAGAATGATAATGACACCCTGGGACTCCTCTCCTATGGAGTTTGAAAAGGCTGCCGAGCTTGGCACACGAAGGGTAATTTGCGACCATTCTACCGTAGGAATGGTGGTAACCACCGACGGCACAATCGGAGATTTCTCACGTGAGGACTATATAAAGAGTGAGGAAAGAGTGATCAAGGAGCTTAAGTCTATAAACAAGCCCTTTGTAATCGTGCTTAATTCCCTTACTCCACAGGACAAGAAAACACAGGAGCTGGCAGTCGCCATTGAGGAAAAATATAATGCTCCCGTTGCCTTGGTAAATGCTCTTGACCTTACCTACGAGGACTTTGAGGGGATAATCAAGCTGCTTTTAGGACAGTTTTCCGTTACGGAAATGAAATTTTGTCTACCAAAATATATTGCCACTCTCGAAAATGACCATTGGCTTAAGGAAAGTCTTATTACATCAATTAAGGAGGCGACAGCCGATATATCTAAAATTGACGATGCGGAAATTGCCGCAAAGGTGATTGAAAATAACGAATATGTAGCAAAAAAGCCCGTACCTGTGTATGATTTAGGCTCAGGACAGGTGTATATGGATATTGAGCTTTTGCCTCAGCTTTACTATAAAATAATGAGTGAGCTTTGCGGAATCGAAATAAACAATGATGAGGAGCTGTTCTTCAACATCAAGCGTCTTGCAGAAAGCAAGCGTGAATTTGATAAATATATTGATGCAATTGATAGCGTAATGGAAACGGGCTACGGCATTGTGCTGCCCGATGTTGAGGATATGACCCTTGAGGAGCCTGAAATTGTTAAGCAATCGGGGGCTTACGGTGTTAAGCTTCGTGCCTCTGCTCCGTCAATCCATATGATTAAGGCATCTATCGACACAGAAATCAAGCCTGTGGTTGGCACAGCTGAGCAATCTCAGGAGATTATAAAGTATATGCTTGACGAATTTGAGGACGATCCTAAGAAGATATGGGACTCCAACATGTTTGGGAAATCTCTATATGAGCTTGTTAATGAGGGGCTTCATGCCAAGCTTGAGCATATTTCTCCCGAATCAAGAGCTAAGCTTTCCGACACCCTCACAAGAGTTATTAACGAGGGCTCTAACGGCCTTATTTGTATTCTGCTATAAGAAAAGCTTCCTAAGTGTTCCTTAGGAAGCTTTTTATATTTCGGAAAAGTCGTAAATATATTTATCCACTATATCACGTATATCCCGCTCCCACTCAGATGAGGAGTCATCATATACGCCCACAGTTATCATTCCTGCCCTGTGTGAAGCTTCAAGTGCGCCTATATTATCGTCAAAAAATACGCAATCCTCACATACGGTACCCAGCTTTGTCGCAATTTCTACGTATGCGTCCACGTTTTTCTTGTTTACTCCCATATCCTCCTCACAGGAAATTATATGGTCAAACATATTAAAAATTCCCAGTCTTTTAAGGCATACATCTAAAAGATTATGGCGACAGGCAGTAAAAATATTAAGGCTGTGACCCTTCTCTTTCAGCTCTGTAAGCTTCTCTATCACATAAGGCTTGGCAGGAATATTATGCTCATATTCATTCATAGCAAAATCGTCCATCAGCTGAACAAGGTCATCTGCTGTGCTATCAACACCAAGGGATATAAGATACTCTGCCGCACCTCTTGTGCCTAAGGGAGAAACTATTTTAATTATATCCGGTGGATATTCTATATCTAATTTTCTCAGATGGTCAAGTATAAAATCAGCCCAGACAGGCATTGAGTCTACAAGTGTGCCGTCAAAATCAAAAATATATTTTTTCATTTCTTCCTCCCTTAAGTCATTATATGTATTATACTACCCCATCAAAATAAAGTCAATAAAAAAGACACGGAAAAACCGTGTCTTTTTTTATATTGAAATTTTACTTAGTAATTAAGCAAGGATTTCACTAACTGTACCGGAACCTACTGTACGGCCACCCTCACGAATAGCGAAACGGAGACCCTTTTCGATAGCGATAGGAGTGATGAGCTCAACAGTCATAGTAACGTTGTCACCAGGCTTAGCCATTTCTACGTCATCGGGAAGGTTGATGATACCAGTAACGTCTGTTGTTCTGATGTAGAACTGAGGTCTGTAGTTTGTGAAGAAGGGCTTAGAACGGCCGCCTTCTTTTTCTGTAAGAACGTAAACCTGACCTACAAACTTTGTGTGGGGGTTGATGGAACCGGGCTTGCAAAGAACCTGACCTCTTTCGATCTCGTTCTTAGCTACACCACGGAGAAGAAGACCTACGTTGTCACCAGCCTCAGCGTTGTCCATAAGCTTATGGAACATTTCGATACCTGTGATAACTGTGGACTTGCTTTCTGTGGAAAGACCAACGATTTCAACAGCGTCAGCCATCTTAACTGTACCTCTCTCGATTCTACCGGTAGCAACTGTACCACGACCGGAGATTGAGAATACGTCTTCTACAGGGAGAAGGAAGGGCATGTCAGCCTTTCTGTCAGGTGTAGGAATGTAGCTGTCAACTGCTGCCATGAGCTCGAGGATGCAAGCATACTCAGGAGCGGAAGGATCATTGCTTGTAGAAAGGAGTGCGTTTCTAGCAGAACCACGGATAACAGGAATGTCATCGCCGGGGAATTCATACTCAGAAAGAAGCTCTCTGATTTCCATTTCAACGAGGTCGAGAAGCTCTTCGTCGTCAACGTCGTCGCACTTGTTGATGAATACGCAAAGAGCAGGAACGCCTACCTGACGAGCAAGAAGGATGTGCTCACGTGTCTGAGCCATAGGGCCGTCTGTACCAGCAACAACGAGGATAGCGCCGTCCATCTGAGCTGCACCAGTGATCATGTTCTTAACGTAGTCAGCGTGGCCGGGGCAGTCAACGTGAGCGTAGTGACGGTTGTCTGTTTCGTACTCAACGTGACGGGAGTTGATTGTGATACCTCTCTGTCTCTCTTCGGGACAGTTGTCGATCTGGCTGTAATCCATGAACTCTGCACCGTTTGTAAGGGAGAGTGTCTTTGTGATAGCAGCTGTCAATGTTGTCTTACCGTGGTCAACGTGACCGATTGTACCAATGTTAACGTGGGGTTTGGTTCTTTCAAATTTCTGTTTAGCCATTTGAGTTATCCTCCATTAAATATAATTTTTAATTTTTTTAAAGATTACTGATTGTTACGTCCACGAGAGGCGATAATGCCTTCCTGAACGTTCTTAGGAACCTCAGCAAAGTGGTCAGGCTCCATTGAGTAGTTACCTCTACCCTGAGTTGTGGAACGCAATGTTGTTGCGTAACCGAACATTTCAGCAAGAGGAACCATAGCTGTGATCTGCTGTGCACCTGCAACAGGCTCCATAGACTGGATAAGACCACGGCGGGAGTTAAGGCTACCGATTACGTCGCCCATATAGTCATCAGGTGTTACAACAACAACCTTCATAATAGGCTCTGTAAGAACAGGGTCTGCCTTTCTCATAGCTTCCTTGAATGCCATAGAAGCGGCAATCTTGAACGCCATTTCAGATGAGTCAACCTCGTGGTATGAACCGTCATAAAGTGTAACCTTGAAGTCAACTACGTTGTAGCCGGCGAGGATACCTGTCTGAGATGCAGACTTGATACCGTCATCAACTGCAGGAATGTATTCCTTGGGAATAGCACCACCAACAACCTTGTTGATGAACTCGTATCCCTTACCGGGCTCGTTGGGTTCCATAATAATCTTAACGTGACCGTACTGACCCTTACCACCGGACTGACGAGCGTACTTGTGGTCCACATCTGCGCTCTTTCTGATGGTTTCCTTGTAAGCAACCTGAGGCTTACCTACGTTTGCCTCAACCTTAAACTCACGAAGAAGTCTGTCAACAATGATCTCAAGGTGAAGCTCACCCATACCTGCGATAATTGTCTGACCTGTTTCCTCGTCTGTGTAGGTCTTGAATGTGGGGTCTTCCTCTGCAAGCTTGGAGAGTGCGATACCCATCTTTTCCTGACCAGCCTTTGTCTTAGGCTCGATAGCTACACGAATAACGGGTTCAGGGAATTCCATAGACTCAAGAATGATAGGATTCTTTTCGTCACAGAATGTGTCACCTGTTGTAGTATTCTTAACGCCTACTACTGCGGCGATGTCACCTGCGTAGCACTTGTCGATGTCTTTTCTATCGTTAGCGTGCATCTGGAGGATACGGCCGAATCTCTCGTGCTTATCCTTGCAGGAGTTATATACGCTTGTACCAGCTTCAACTACGCCTGAATATACGCGGAAGAAGCAAAGCTTACCAACGAAGGGGTCTGTCATGATCTTGAATGCGAGCGCTGAGAAGGGCTCCTCATCACTTGCATGTCTTTCGTCGGGTTCTTCTGTATCAGGGTTAATACCCTTGATAGCTTCAATATCTGTAGGTGCGGGCATGTACTCAACAATTGCGTCAAGAAGCTTCTGAACGCCCTTATTTCTGTATGATGTACCGCAGCAAACGGGAACGATCTGGTTGTTGATAACAGCCTTACGGAGTGCAACCTTGAGATCTTCAACAGAGGGCTCCTCGCCTTCAAGGTACATCATCATAAGATCGTCATCTGTTTCGCAGATAGACTCAACAAGGTTAGCTCTGTACTCTTCTGCCTTATCAAGCATATCAGCAGGGATATCTTCAACTCTCATATCCTGACCAAGCACGTCGTAATATACGTCTGCTTTCATTTCAAAAAGGTCGATAATACCCTTGAATGTGTCCTCAGCGCCGATAGGCAACTGAATCGGTACTGCATTAGCATGGAGTCTTTCCTTCATCATGCCTACAACTCTGAAGAAGTCTGCACCCATGATGTCCATCTTGTTTACGTAAGCCATACGAGGAACCTTGTACTCGTCAGCCTGTCTCCATACTGTTTCTGACTGGGGCTCTACACCACCCTTAGCGCAGAAAACTGTAACAGATCCGTCAAGGACCTTAAGTGAACGCTGTACCTCAACGGTAAAGTCAACGTGGCCAGGGGTATCAATAATGTTGATACGAGTAGCGGGGAACTGATTTGCTGAACCGGACCAGAAGCATGTTGTAGCGGCGGAAGTAATTGTAATACCTCTTTCCTGCTCCTGAGCCATCCAGTCCATTGTAGCAGAACCTTCGTGAGTTTCACCTATTTTGTGTGTTTTACCTGTATAGAACAAGATACGCTCTGTAGTAGTGGTCTTACCTGCGTCAATGTGCGCCATAATACCAATATTACGGGTATTTTCAAGTGAATATTCTCTTGGCATCTGTTTATTTCCTTTCGTCTAATGGGACAGCGATTAATATCTGTAGTGAGCAAATGCTTTGTTAGCCTCTGCCATTCTGTGTGTTTCTTCTTTCTTCTTGAAAGCTCCACCCAAGCTGTTCTTAGCATCAAGGATTTCGCCTGCAAGTCTTTCCGCCATTGTCTTTTCACCACGGTTTCTTGAATATGTTGTTATCCAACGAAGACCAAGTGTCTGGCGTCTTTCAGCTCTTACTTCCATAGGTACCTGATAGTTAGAGCCACCAATACGGCGAGCCTTAACCTCCAATACAGGCATTACGTTCTCAAGAGCCTGTGTGAATGCTTCAAGTCCATTCTGTCCGGACTTTTCTTCTACGATCTTAAATGCGTCGTAAACAATCTTCTGAGCTACACCCTTCTTACCATCAAGCATGATGTTGTTGATGAGCTTAGTTACGAGCTTTGAATTGTAAAGCGGATCCGGCAATACATCTCTTTTGGAAATTTGACCTCTTCTCGGCACTTTACTTCCCTCCTTCATTAAAAATATGATATCATTGGTACTCGAAAGAAAATCTCCCGTCATGTCCGCACAAGTGTCACTGATATAAACATTTATTTCAGTTAAACAAGTTTCGGAAATACGATAAATTTAACTTTTTCACCTGTTATGTGCTAGATTATTTCTTCTTAGCACGCTTTGCGCCGTACTTAGAACGGCTCTGATTACGGTTTGCAACGCCCTGTGCGTCAAGTGTACCACGAATGATGTGGTAACGGCAACCAGGCAAGTCTCTTACTCTACCGCCACGGATAAGCACAACTGAGTGTTCCTGAAGGTTGTGTCCGATACCGGGGATATAAGATGTTACTTCCATACCGTTTGTAAGCTTTACTCTTGCGATCTTACGAAGAGCTGAGTTAGGCTTCTTAGGTGTAGTTGTAGTAACCTTTGTACATACGCCTCTCTTCTGAGGTGCGCTCTGCTCAACTGCCTTATTCTTTAAGGTGTTGAAACCTGTCTGGAGAACAGGAGTCTTTGACTTGTAGGTCTTGTCTGTTCTACCCTGCTTAACAAGTTGGTTAAAGGTTGGCATTTTTCTCCTCCTTCTTTAAGAAATAAATGTTTATACCTCTATGTCGAGTTGCGACATGATGTATCATTTTCAGGTGCGTGGCCTAAAATAGGCGCAGTTATACCTTTTTAAGGCATTTTCGCACGACAACATTATAACATTTGAAATATTCAAAGTCAAGTTAAAGTCTTTCTACCTTGAATTTTCTCTTTTTTGCACAAAATTAGGCATTAAGCAGTTTGAATTTTTGTATATTTTTTGTATACTTTCACGATTTTTCAGTCTATAAATATTTAATGATATATAATTTAATGTAGGAAACCGTAAAATCCCATGCAGAATTGGAAATTTATTTTTCTTTACCTGCTTTATTGAAATAAAGCTTAATTTGTAGTATAATAGTTAAAACCCCTACGAAAGGAGACTATATGAGCTTTACTGTAACCCTGACAGCTGTGGCAGTTATGCTTCTTTATGCTGTACCGGGCTTTCTTCTTATAAAAACCAAGCTTGTTAAATCAGAGCATATCCCCTCATTTTCCAAGCTTTTACTGTTCGTGTGTCAGCCTTGCCTTACCATATATTCCTTCGGCAAGGTAAGCTTTTCCCTTGAATCCTTAAAAAATCTTGGCATTTGCTTTCTTATCACCCTTGTTCTTCAGCTTGGAATGATAATGCTGTACTTCTTCCTCTTCAGAAAAAAGCGAAATGATATAATCTGGAGGATTATCAATCTTGCAGCCGTGCTTTCAAACTGCGGATTTCTCGGTGTTCCCGTTCTTGAGGCGCTTTTACCCGATCACCCCGAAGCGCTTGCCTATTCCAGCATATTCGCCATTACCATGAATCTTATCGGCTGGAGCGTGGGTATGTACATAATTTCCCTTGACAAAAGCTACATTAAGCCAAGAAAGATGCTTTTAAATCCGGGAACTGTGGGCTTTGCTGTGGCGCTTGTTATGTATTTCTTCAGCATCAAGCTTCCTATGCAGCTTGACTCCATGCTTACTCTTCTTGGCAGAATGTCAACGCCTCTTTGTATGATTATAATGGGTATGCGTCTGGCTACTGCGAATATAAAGCAGGTATTCTGCGACCCACGTCAGTATCTTGCAGTTGTGCTTAATCAGATTGCAATGCCCTTTATCGCCTTTGGCATTATGTACTTTCTCCCTATTTCACCGATTTTAAAAACAGCTGTTGTAATTCTCTCCTCCTGCCCTGTGGCAAGCATGGTGCAGAATTATGCGGAGATTATCGGTCAGGGAAATGACAAGGGGGCGAACATGGTGCTGCTCGGCACAATGACAAGTATAGTGACTGTCCCGTTAATCTGCTTGATTTTATAACAAAAAAACGGACGAGAAAGGCGTTGTGTTCTTGAGGACACAACGCCAACTCTATTCGCCTGCAGCGAGTTATATTGCTTCGCAGTTATATTTGGACTTCGTCCAAGTGATATTTGCTTTGCAAGTTTGGAAGGCGAATGGAATATCACTAAGTCCAACGGACTTAATATCACTTTCGCAAAGCGAAAATATCACGCTGACGAACGTCAGTATATCACTAAAAACTATCAGGAAGTGCGCACTTACTCACCACTAAAAGCGGTAGTGCAAT